>DATBZY010000245.1:0-25902 GCA_036512915.1 Pseudolabrys sp.
GCATCAAGGTCACTGACGCAGAAATGGCCGCTCTCAACATCACCGGTAATACCTTCCACCCCGAGTGGAACTACACCATCTCACCAAGACCACCCAAAACCCCTAACCTGACGCAATAATTGTTGGGCGTCGCCTTAGCCAACCGATGAGCTTATCGTTCGAAGAGCTGGACTATCGCCAGACGCCGATCGGCGCACTCAGCTTGCGCCGGCGGCGCGAGTTGAAGCTCGGCGTCGATGTGTTCGAGATCAAGCTCGGCGACGAATTCCTGATGTCGAGCCTGTTCACGGCGTCCGAGATCGCCTTGGCCCAGCTGGGGCTGGCGGAGCTTGTCCGTCCCGGCCTTGATGTCGTGGTCGGCGGCCTCGGGCTGGGCTACACCGCCAAGGCCGTGCTGGAGCACGCAAACGTCGCTTCGCTGCTCGTGGTCGAGGCGCTCGAAGCGGTGATCGACTGGCACGGCCGCGGCCTCGTCCCGCTCGGCCGCGAACTCACCGGCGATGCGCGCTGCCGGCTCATCCATGGCGATTTCTTCGCGCTGGCAGCGTCCGCCTCGGGCTTCGATCCGGCCGCCCCCGGCCGCCG
This sequence comes from Pseudolabrys sp., assembly GCA_036512915.1. GTDB lineage: Bacteria > Pseudomonadota > Alphaproteobacteria > Rhizobiales > Xanthobacteraceae > Pseudolabrys. The sequence continues at coordinate 586 of DATBZY010000245.1, forward strand.
CTTCGACGCCGTGCTGGTGGACATCGACCATTCCCCCGACGCCCTGCTCGATCCGCGCCACGCCGCCTTCTACGGCGCGGCGGGGCTCGCCCTTCTGGCTGCGCAGCTGCGCCCGGGGTGGATGTTCGGGCTCTGGTCCAATGAGCGTGCCGACGACGCCTTCACCGCACGTCTGGCGCAAGTGTTCGCGCAAGCGCGCGCCGAGCCGGTGACATTTCACAACCCGCTGCAAGACAAGCCGTTCACGCAAACGGTCTATCTCGCGACCAAGCGAGCCTAGGGCTGCGCAAAGCGCGCCCAGCGGGAAATAAAATTTCGTCTCAATGAACGCGTGGGCTCTGGCCGCGTTCCGCGCCTTAGCCCACCCACCGCTTGCTGCGCCGAGTATCATTCGTGCGGTGCCCCCGCGGTCGCAAACAAAAAAAGTCCGGGCAAGCGGCCCGGGCTTTGCAGCGATTTGAAAGCTTGCGTCAACTCAGCACGGCACCTCAGGTGTGAGGGCCTGCAAACGCCTTGGCGGCGCTGGCCTTGAGCGGCTCCGCCGTCTCAAGCATCACCTTTTGGCTTAGCGTGGTGAGTTCCTTGGTCTGCTCGGATAGGACTTCAAACTGCCTGCGCGCTTGTTCGGTCGATATTTTAATGAACTCCGACGGCGACTTTACGCCAAGGAGCTCGCTTGCATAGTCGAAGGCGGCGTTGCTGTTGGTGCGCGCGAACTCGATGACTTTGGCGCTGCCGTCCTTGATACCTTGCGCGGCTGTCGCACCGGCGTTTTGCATGACGCTGGACGCTTCTGCCGTGGCCGCGCTCATCTTCGCGTAGGACGCTTTGGCTTGCGCGGTCCCCTTGTCAGCCATCTCACGGATGGCCTGCGGGGTTTCCATCTTGGGAGCGCCGGCGGACTTGGTTGCAGCGGCTGTGGTGTTTGTTTCTGTCATGGCAGTTATCCTTGGGGCGGTTGCTATTGAGAGCCTCCGTACGCCGCCCTGGACGCTGATCTTGCGGGCGGAGTTCCATCACGCAGCCTCGTGGAACTGCGGCGGAGACAGGGCAAGACCCGTCACAATGCCTCGCTCTCGCCGCACCATGTCCAAAAATCTGTCCCGTTCTGACCACACAAGCTGCAGCAACGAAGGGGCTATTTCCTTTTCACCGGCACGTTGCGGCTGCGGATTGGCGTGGCACGCTGAGGATTTTATTGAATGCGGCAGCTGTTCGTTCCCGCCTGCGTGTGCCTGATGACATGGTCCGCCCCGACCGGCTCGGATCCAAAACTTTCACTCGAAAACTTTTCCGGCGTTTCGATCGTCGACAAGACAGCCGATGCGTCGGCGCCACTGAGCGGCGCAATCGCGGCCGCTCCAGAGAATTCCGCATCTCGGGATGAAACATCCAGCAATCTCACCGGGCCGTCAGACACGCCGATCGACATTCCGGTGCAAACCGGCGTTGAGCAGGCGCTGGAGCCGCAACATACCCCGCCTGCTCCGGTCGTGAAGCCGGTCGTGTATCGCTCGCGTCAAGAGGTCTGCGACACGCTTACTAAAGCGGCGCAGTTGAACGATCTCCCCGTTCCATTTTTTATCCGTCTGCTTTTTCAGGAAAGCGGTTTCAAGCCCGACGTGGTGAGCCGCGCCGGCGCACAAGGCGTCGCGCAATTCATGCCGGAGACGTCCGCCGACATGGGCCTGGATAATCCGTTCGATCCCCTACAGGCGATCCCCGCATCCGCCCGCCTGCTGCGCAATCTGTTTCAGCAATTCGGTAACCTCGGCCTCGCCGCCGCTGCCTATAATGCCGGGCCGAAACGAATCCACGCCTGGCTCACCAAGAAAGGCAAGCTGCCGCAGGAGACGCAAGGCTACGTCAAGATTATCACCGGCCGGCCGGCGGAAACCTGGAAGGTGGCCGCGGCGGGCAATCCTGAGATGAGACTTCCGCGCCGCGCGCCGTGCCAGGAAGCGGCCGGCTTGCACGCCTGGAACGGACCGAACCGCGTTCCGGTGCCGCGGCCTTCGCCGTTCACGCGCACGGTGTCGGCGCCGCTGCGGGCCGCGATGCAAACCGCCGCTTCGACCGCGAAGGTCAAGCAGCACCCTGCCCGCATGACCGCGATCATCAAGGTCGAAAAGCCGGCCAAGGCCTCCGCCGCGCACGGCAGCAAGGGCACCATCCAACTGGCGGCGCGCAAGCAACCGGTAAACAACACGAAGCTGGGTCACAGGCTTGGTAAAATGGACCACAAGATAGCGAGCAAGCCGCTCAAACTCGCAATGGCGGCGCGCAGCTCGCACAAATAGCGTTGTGCGTAGCCAGCATCGACTTCCAATTCAGGCCCGTAACCGGCTTCATTCATTGCGGACTTCGAATGACACCGGCTACGTTAAGTACGTCGACTTCTAGTAAAGACCGTGCGCAAGAATGTTGACCGTGCGTGACCGCGCTTGCGGTTCTTCCGCATAGCCATAGCTTTGTTGTGAATAATTTCTGTCGTGCTCAACCGTCGCATATATTTGTCGGGGAAATTTGTGCGTCCGTACCCCTTGGCTAACGTCGAGGCGTTTCGCATTCACAGCCTTAACGACTGGTTTCGCGCTCGCCATCTCATGATGTTTCGCAACTCGTACGACTGTCCGGACAGGTTTCCCCAGGAGTTCTTTGCCGGGGGTCGCCGGGTAGATCGGGCTTAATGACCCCCGCGCAATATAAGGTGTATCCGGTGCTGCCTTTAGGCGCTCATTCTTCCATGCCGGCGTCAATATGGCCGGAGTCTCTATGACCGCCGCAAAGTCCAAGAAAGGCGCGCCCACGATAACAGCGGAAACGATAACCGCGACACTCACGAGATATTTGAATAGGGCAGCCATAAACCATGCCTTGTGCCCCCATATTGTGAACGCGCCGACGCCGCTCTCGTTCCTATCGCTGTACACACGTTATCGCGATCGCACGGCCCGCCCTGCTCTTGCCATTTGATATGTTATATAGTTACATTTAGCCGTCGAATGTGCCCTGCTAAACCCGTGCAAACGAGGGATTGCCGGCCTTGAGAACCATCACCGGGCTCGCCATCGCAGTGGCCCTCGCCCTCGCCTCGCCCCCCGACGCCCGCGCCGCTGACGGCAAGATCGCCGTGGTGGCGGCGGAGAATTTCTATGGCGACATCGCCGGCCAGATCGGCGGCGAGCGGGTCGAGGTCGTCAGCATTCTGAATAATCCCGACCAGGACCCGCATCTGTTCGAAACCACCCCAGGCATCGTGCGGCAGATCGCGGGCGCGCAAATCGTGATCCTGAACGGCGCCAACTACGACCCCTGGATGGAAAAGCTCCTGAGCGCGGCGCCGCGGCCGGGCCGCAGCGTCATCGCCGCCGCCGATCTGGCCGGCAAGAAGCCCGGCGACAATCCGCATCTGTGGTACGACCCCGCCACCATGCCGGCGGTCGCCCAGGCGCTGGCCGAGGCTTTCAGCAAGGCCGATAGCGCGCATGCCGGCGACTATGCGGCTCGCCTCGCGACGACGCTTGGCGCGCTCGAGCGCATCGCCCAGCGCACCGCCCAGATCAAGGCCAAGCACGTGGGTAAGCCGGTGACCGCCACCGAGCCGGTGTTCGGCCCGATGGCCGACGCGCTCGGCCTCACCATGCGCAACCAGCGCTTCCAGCTCGCCATGATGAACGACACCGAGCCGAGCGCGCGCGACGTCGCCGCCTTCGAGAACGACCTCAAGCAGCACAAGGTCAAGCTGTTGCTCTACAACAGCCAAGTATCCGAGAAGCTGACGCTGCGGCTGCTCGATATCGCTAAGCTAGCGAAAGTGCCGGTGGTCGGCGTGACCGAGACGCAGCCGGCGAATGTGTCGTTCCAGGATTGGATGCTGGGGCAGCTCGACGCGCTCGATAAGGCGCTGGCGGGGCCTTCGTCATGACCGCCGTCGTCGAGCTCGACCACGCCACCATCCGCATCGGCGGCCGCACCGTGCTGGCGGATGCTACCTTTTCGATCAACGCGAGCGAATTCATCGGCGTGCTCGGCCCCAACGGCGCCGGCAAGACCACGCTGATGCGCGCCATCCTCGGGCTGCTGCCGCCGAGCGCAGGAACGTTGCGCGTGTTCGGGCGGCAGCCGCAGCGCGGCGACCGCGCCATCGGCTATCTGCCGCAATTGCGCACCGTGCTGCCTGACTTACGGGTGCGCGGGCTGGATTTCATCGCCAGCTCGATGCATGGCGAGCGCTGGGGGCTGCCGTGGCACGCCCATGCCGACCGCGACATGATCGACGAGACCCTCGCCGCCGTCGACGCCCGCGAACTGAGCCAGCGGCCGATGTGCGACATGTCCGGCGGCGAGCGGCAACGGCTGCTGCTAGCGCAGTCGCTGATCGGTTCGCCGAAGTTGCTGCTGCTCGACGAGCCGCTGATCAGCCTCGACGCGCGCCACCAGGAAGTGGCGATCGACGTCGTGCGCAAGGTCTGCCGCGAGCGCGGCATTACCGTGCTGTTCAGCGCGCATGAGCTCAACCAGCTGCTCGGCACGCTCGATCGCGTGCTCTATCTCGGCAATCGCCAGGCGGTGCTCGGCCACGTCGACGACGTGGTGACCGCGCCGGTACTCTCACGCCTGTACGGCACCGACATCAACGTGGTGCGTGCCGACGGCCACATCTTCGTGATGTCGCGCGGGCTCGACGTCGAGCGCGCCGATCACATGCACGATCACGATGACGACGGCAATGGCCACGACCACCATCATCATTGACATGTTCGAATACGAATTCATGAACAATGCTTTCGCCGCCGCCGGCATTGTGGCGGTGGTATCCGGCATTGTCGGCTACTTCCTGGTGATGCGCGGCCAAACATTCGCCGGCCATGCGCTTTCCCATATCGGCTTTGCCGGTGCGACCGGCGCCGGGCTCATCGGGCTGGCGCCGCTCTGGGGCCTGCTCGGCTTCACGCTTGCCGCCGGCATCGTGATGGGCCTGCTCAGCGACCGCATCAGCAACCGCGACGTCGCCATCGGCGTCGTGCTGGCGCTGGCGCTCGGCTTCGGCCTGCTGTTCCTGCACTACTACACGTCGTTTGCCACGCAGGCGACCGCGCTCTTGTTCGGCAATGTGCTCGCGGTCGATCGCGCGATGATCGCGACGCTGGCCGTGCTCGGCGCCATCACGCTGCTTGCGCTCGGGCTCATCATGCGGCCGCTGATTTTCGCCAGCCTGCAGCCCGAATTGGCCGAGGCTAAAGGCGTGCCGCTGCGCTTCATCTCCACGGCGTTTCTGGCGATCGTGGCGCTGGCCGTATCGGAATGCGCGCAGATCGTCGGCGTGCTGCTGGTGTTCACACTGATGGTGGGGCCGCCGGCCGCCGCGCAGCGCGTCACCACCGGGCTGTGGAGCGGGCTGGTGCTGTCGGCGGCGCTTGCCCTCAGCGAGGCTTGGCTCGGCCTCGTGATCGCCTATTACACCGACTGGCCGGTGAGCTTCTGCATCGCCGTGCTCAGCGCGCTCGGCTATTTCGTCTGCCTGGGGCTGCCGGCGCTGCGCGCAAACCGGACGCAGGACGAGCACGCGGCGCATGCGGCGGCCGAAAGCTGAAATGCAAACGGCCCCGCCGAAGCGGGGCCGTTGCGAGCGCGACGATCCAGATGGGGCTGCTCGCCTCACACCTTGACGCCCTTCTCGGCAAAATATTTCACCGCGCCCGGATGCCACGGGATCGGCGAATAGTCCTTCACCTGGTTCTTCAATTCGAAGTTCTTCGCCTCGCCGTGCACCGCAACAAGATCCGCCTTCTTGTCGAAGATGGTTTTGACGATGTTGTAGGCGTCCTGTTCCGACATCTTGGCGTTGGAGACGAGGATGTTCCATACCACGGTATTGATGTTGTCGGTGGTCTGGCCCGGATAGGTGCCGGCCTTGATGGTGCTGCTGGCATAGAGATTTCCGTATTTGGCGTTCATCTTGGCGGCCAGATCGCCGTGGTCGACCAGCTTGATCTTGACGCCGGGGGTGGCGCCGAGATCCGTCACCGCCGAGGTCGGCATGCCGCCGACCCAGAAGAAGGCGTCGATCTTGCGGTCCTTGAGCGCATTGACCGACTCGGCGACGCCGAGCCGTTCGCGCTTCATGTCCTTATCCTTGTCGAGCCCGGCCGCCTCGATGACGCGGAACGCCATCACCTCGGTGGCGCTGCCGCCGGAGCCGGTGGAGACGCGCTTGCCCTTGAGGTCAGTCATCTTCTCGATGCCGGTGCCTTCGACGGTCACCACGTGCATCTGGTTCGGATAGAGCACCATCAGGGTGCGGACCGGCACCTCGGTGCCCTTAAACTTGTCCTGCCCTTTGTAGGCGTCGAGCGCGGCGTCGACCATCACGAAGGCGACTTCGCTGCCGCCGGAATTGATCAGCTTGAGATTGTCGACCGAGCCGCCGGTGACTTCCGCCGTCGCCTGCAGGCCAGGGATCGTCTTCGACAGCACGTTGGCCAGGCCGCCACCGAGCGGATAATAGACGCCGCCGGTGCCGCCGGTGGCGATCGAGATCGCCCGCTGCTGGGCGATCACGCTGCCGGTGACCAGCACGCCGCCGAGCACCAGTGCCAATGTCGCCAGTCTTGTCGATAGTCTATTCAACATCGCTTCCTCCCTTATGCTTGCTTAAGGCCGGTTTGTTTCAGTCGCCGGTTTTAGTGGAACGAATTTCTGCTTTAGCAATAAAGCCACGCCCAAGGCCAGACCGAACGGGACCGGATATGGCACGTCGAACCCGGTGATGGTTTCGGCCAGCCCCTCGATCAGGCTCGGGAACACCAGCAAGAGCCCGGATAACAGCCACAGTGCCCGCTCGACCGCGGTGTTCTTGCGCAGCGCCCAGTTCTGCGCCGCCGCGGCGAGCGCGCCCAAGCCGATGCCGGTCTTCAACGTGACCCAGATGATGTCGTAAACCGAGCCGTCCTTCGGGATCTTCATCAGCAGGCCGACGCCCTGCGGATCCAACACGAACACGAACGGCACCAGGAACGCCGGCAGCGTGTATTTCCACGCCTGCATCGTGGTGACGTAAGGATCGCCGCCGGTGATCGCGGCGGCCGCGAACGGCGACAGCGCGGTGGGCGGCGACACTTCCGACAGCACGGCATAGTAGAAGATGAACATGTGCGCGGCGAAATCCGGCACGCCGAGCTTGGTCAGCGCCGGCGCGGCGATCACTGCGCAGATGATGTAGGACGCCGTCACCGGCACGGCGAGACCGATGATCCAGACCACCAGCGAGGTGTAGATCGCGGTCATCAGCAAGCTGCCGCCGGCAAAGTCGATGACGATGGCGGAGAATTTCAAGCCGAGCCCGGTCAGCGTGACGATGCCGACAATGATACCGGCGGCGGCGCAGGTGGTCGCCGCGCTGAGCACGCCAATCGAGCCGTCGGCCATCGCCGCCGTCAGCTTCTTCGACGACGGCACGGCAAGCTGGCCGGCGGGCGAGAGCCCAATAACGGCCAGCACGCCGATCACGATCAAGATCAACAGCGGGAACCAGGACTCGAACGCGGCCGCGAAGGCCGAAGCCCCGATCGGCGGGATCATGAACAGCCCGGCGGCGGCGAAGCCGATCACCAACAGCGGAATCAGCAGCTTGCGCGGACCGAGCGTTGTCTCGAGCGTGAGCGCGCTCATGCCGAAGGCGAGCACGGTCGAATAGAACACCGAGAGCATCGGCGAATAGCCGATCACCATGAAGATGACGACGGCGATCAGCGAGACGAAGTGGAAGCCGTAACGCTTCGTCATCTGCCAGACGGTCATCTCCGGCTTGAATACGACCTCATGCGCGCCGAAGCGCAGCGAGTCGAGTTCGACCATGAACAGCAGCGAGAGGTAGTAGAGCAAGGTCGGGATGGTCGCCATCCAGATCACGTCGAGATAGCTGATCTTCAAAAACTCAGCGATCAGAAAGGCGGCGGCGCCCAGCACTGGCGGCGAGATGATGGCGCCAAGACCGCCGGCCGCCAGCAATCCGCCGCCCGCGTTCGGCTCAAAACCGGCCTTTTTCAGCATCGGCCAAGCCACCGTGCCGATCATGACGGTGGTGGCGACGCCCGAGCCCGACGGCCCGCCGAGCAGGAATGAGGACGCCACCACCGCGCGGCCGGCGCTCGACGGCTTGTTGCCCATGACGCCAAGCGAGAAGTCGATGAAGAATTTTCCGGCGCCGGAGTGCTGCAGAATGGCGCCGTAGATCGTGAACATGATGATCAGCGTCGCCGACACGTCGACCGGCACGCCGAAGATGCCTTCCAGCGTGATGAACAGATGCCCGACCAGCCGCGGCAGATCGTAGCCGCGATGCGTCCACGGCGGCGGCAACTCCGGCCCGAAATAGGCATAGGCGATGAACAGCACGGCGACGAAGGGCATGATCCAGCCGGTGGTCCGCCGCGCCGCCTCGAGCACCAGCACGATGAAGATGGCGCCGAGAATGACGTCCCACTTTTCCGGCACCGCGGCGCGGTCGGTAAAATCGTCGCCCTGCATGAGCGCATAAACGATGGTCGCTATCCCGAGCAGCGGCGGGATGATATCGAACCACATGATGCGGTTGCGGAAACGGTCGGCCAGCGGGAACAGCAGGAAGCTCAGCAGCAGCACGAAAGCGACGTGGGTGTAGCGCAGCGGTATGGTCGGCACGATGTCGTAGGCGGCGTAAAGATGAAACAGCGTCATGGCGACGGCGATCGCCGTTACCGTTATGCCGACCCAGCCAGTGAGCCGGTTGCCGGCGCCTTCTTCCTGCTGGACGTATTCCTCGGCCTTGCGCAGAGCTTCGGCCGAAATCTCGACGTCCGCTGTGATGTCCTCAGCCATCGTCCCCCCGCGGTCCGCCGGCCGGCTTGCAGCCGACGGAGCAAAAATTGTTATCGACCGGAATTTTTCCGGTCCTTGGTCAGGTTAGCGCTCGTGAACCCCTCGCCCGTGAGGCAAGCGTAACACGTTTGCCGTTTCCGCAAAACGTGCGGCTTTTCCGATGGGAGCCGGAGACACCCCGGCCCGGTGCGCTTAACGCCGGGCCGTGATAGGCAGAGGCCCATGAGCGAACCCGCAAAACGCGCGATCTGCATCGGCGAGGCGACGGTCGAACTCGCCCGCGGCGGCGACGGCCGCTTCGCGCTGGCGAGCTCCGGCGACACCTTCAACACCGCGATCTATCTCGCGCGCGCGAAGGTGCCGGTGGCATTCGCCAGCGCGCTCGGCGACGATTCTTATTCCGACGCGATCGTGTCACTGGCGCAAGCGGAAGGCATCGGCACCGACCTGATCATGCGCGTGGCCGGCCGGCTGCCGGCCTTAGCCCTCGTCGACTCCGACGCGCAAGGCGCGCGGCGCACGCATTATTGGCGCGAGGCGTCGCCGGCGCGCGACTTGTTCGAACTGCCGAATTGGAGCCGCATGGCGGAAGGCCTGCTCGGCGCGCGGCTGATCTACTTTTCCGGCATCACGCTGTCGCTCTACTCCAATATCGGGCTCGGGCGATTCCTTGCCGCCGTCGAGCTGGCGCGCGGCAGCGGCGCCAAAATCGCCTTCGACGGAAATTTTCGCCCGCGCGGTTGGCACGGCGATCTCACCCGCGCCCGCACCGTGTTCGCGGAAGCGCTCAAGCGCGTCGATATCGCGCTGCCGGCCTATGACGACGAGGCGGTGCTGTGGGGGGATCCTTCGCCCGAGGCGACCATCGAACGGCTGCAGGCGTTCGGCGTTAATGAAATCGTGGTGAAGAACGGGCCGAACAGCGCGCTGGTAGCGAGCGCGGGCGAGCGCGACGCCGTGCCGGTGCCGGACGTGGTGGTGCCGGTCGATCCGACCGCGGCCGGCGACGGCTTCAATGCCGGTTATCTCGCCGCCCGGCTGGCCGGACGCCCACCGGTCGAGGCCGCCACCGCCGCGCACCGATTAGCCGGCGACGTGATCCGGCATCGCGGTGCGATCATTCCGCGCGCCGGCGCGGCGGTACATTAGGGCATGGACTCATAAGCATCGGACTGATGTTTGCTCGGTGTTTAACTTGTTGACCCGCGATTGTGCTTTACGTCCGGCACCCCTATATAAAGCCGTCAATACATGCGGTGGCTTGCCTGCGGGCTGCCCCAAACGGGGCCTATCGAAGTCGCCGTATTCTCCAGTTGGCAGTGCAGGTGCCGTCGGTAGGCACAAAACGCTTCAAATTGAACGGTGTTTGGCGCGGGCGCCATCCGCAATCCTAGCGCGCAATATTTTGGGCAGTTCTGCCCACCGAAAAGGAGCCAGCATTGGCCAGTAATTCTAAGGCAGCAGCCAACGCGCAATTCAAGAAGCTGCAGAGGCTTCAGGCGGCCGGGCAAGCCAGCCCGCAGTACGAAACCGATGCTCGCGCTCTTCGCGAAAAAACCGCGCGGTTGCGATCGCTTCGATTGGCCAGCGAGACGGCGGAGCTGGAGACTGGGGTGAAGCCCACAACCGAAAAAGCCAAGCGCGCACTGTGATTAGCTTACTGCAAGGTAACTGATGGCAACTCGGCAGCAACGATTGGACGACTTCGATGGCGCTGGGCAGCCGCCAGCCGCCAGCCGACGAGCCGGTCGAATTGCTTTGCGAAGATCATTGTGGCAGTTACGTCGTTCCTTTCCCTTGCAGTTGGGTGAACGACGCGTGGCGCAGCACGAAGTCCGGCGAGGCGATTGAAGCCGCGGTTATTGGCTGGCGAAGAGCACGCGCTTCCGGCGCACCGGGTGTCATGTCGAAGAAATCATCATAGAGGCCATGGACTTAAATGGGTAACTACAAAGATCCTAATCTTCAGCAACGTCAGAATACCGCCGCCGCCGCAAAGATGGCGTTGTTGCAAAAGTTTCAAGCAGCGTCCGACGATCCCACGATTGCGGAGCGCCAGGCTGCCAGGGTGGCGGTCAATGAAGCGCGCCTGGTCCGTATGGCCGAGCGCGAAGTCGCCAAAAGTTTGCTCGAGGCCGAACGGGCTGCACAAGCTGTCAAAGCTGCTGAACTCGTGGCGCAGGCCCAACGCGACGCAGAGCAGCTCGAAGCGCTTGCCGCAGCCGAAAAGGCCGAGCGTCAGGCGGCGCTGGAGGCCGAGCAAAAAGCCGAGCGGGATGCGCGCTACGCAGCCCGCAAGGCGGCCAAGAAGGTACGGCGGCGCGGCTACTGACGCTTTGAGCCGCCGCTGCCTCCCGATCCGGGGCCGATTTTGCCCTAACAAAATTTATATTTGCGCAAAACAGATTCCCACCTGAGATCATGCGCTAAGGTTTTCCCAGCAGCATCGCCGCTGCGGCGGCGATGAACGGCAGCGGTAGCGACACCGCCGCGCGCAGCCAGACGATGCGCGCCGGCATCATCGGCACTTCCCAGATCACCAACCGGTGGATCGCATACAGCGCCCAGGCGGTGGAATAAGCGATCACCTGCGGCGCGCCGGCCCCGCTCTTGAGCGCGGCGGCGCCGATGGAAAAGCCGACCACCGGCCCGCCCGGCGTGAGCGCGCCGCCGAGCGTCGCGATGACGACGCCCAGCAAGCCTGATTCCGGACCGAGCCACGGCGCGATCAACGCGTTCGGCAGCACCTCGGCGATGAAGCCGGAGCCGATCACGCCGATGCCGATGCGCGGCAACAGCATGATGAACTCGATGGCGCCGTCGCGCGCACCGTCGTAGAGCAGCACGCGGCCGCGCGATGCGGCGAAGAACGCCAAGGCGCCGACCACTAGCCACAGCAGAATATTGATGGCGAGCGTCATTTGGCGTCCCGCTCGCGCGCAAAGCCGGCCCGCACCGCGATCCGCGCCAGCACGCCGGCGATGATCGGCAGCGGCAACGCCGCGACGACCCGCCAGATCACGAATTCGGAGCCGAAGAACGGCAGCTCCCAGACCAGCGCGCGCGTATAGCCGATCAGCGTCCAGCTGACGATGAAGGCGACCACCGCGCCGGCATCGGCGCCCATGGCGAGAAACGCGCCGGCCACCGGATAGATGGTGATCGGGCCGCCGGGCAGAATAAAGCCGAACAGCGCCGCGATCAGCAGGCCGGCGAAGCCGGATTCATGGCCGACCCAGCGCGCCACCATCTCGCGCGGCAGCAGCAGCGTGACGAAGGCGCCGATCAGGCAGCCGGCCAATACCTTCGGCAGCATCTCGCCGAACAGCGTGAGATCGCCGACCAGGATTGCGAGGAAATGCTCACGCCCGTCGCGCCAATAGACTGCCGCGGCGGCCGCAAGCGCCAATAGAGCAATGGTCGCCGTCGACCAGTCGAATGCGCGCCGGCGGCGGCGTGGCGGAGTTGAGTCTGCTGATGACAATGCGCGGTTCGTGGCTGACGTTAAGGGACGGCATCCTGCGCGGAAGCCGCCCGCCGTTCAAGTCGGCGATACCCAGCGCGATTAGCGCGGCCAACCTGGCTGCCGTCTCCCTGTTGACCCCGCGTGTGGGTGCCGATAATTTGCACCGCGATGGGGATGGAGTCCCCCGAAACCGCCCGTGAGGGGCTGATGACTCCTACCGCGAACGAGGCACGGTAGGATTCGATCGGTCGAGCGAGGGCGGTTTTTTATTGGCTCATCGCGCCGCCACGCGTCCGATCCCGCGTCGGCCTGCTGCCGCCCGCGCGCACAGGAGCGTGACTGATGATGGACAATATCTGGCTTGCGTCGGCGTTGTGGATCGGGCTCGCCCTCGCCTCCTCGCTGATTTCGATCCGGCTGGCGTTGTCGGTTGCCCTGATCGAGATCGTGGTCGGCGCCTTCGGCGGCAATTTGATCGGCCTGCCGCTGACGCCGTGGGTGAATTATCTCGCCGGCTTCGGCGCCATCCTGCTGACTTTTCTCGCTGGCGCGGAAGTGGATATGGTGGTGGTGCGCCGAAATCTCGGGGCGAGCCTCGGTATCGGTTTTATCAGTTTCCTATTGCCCTATCTCGGCTGCATGTTGGCCGCGCGCTACCTGCTCGGCTGGCCCTGGCCACAGGCGCAAATCGCCGGCATCTCGCTGTCCACGACCTCGGTAGCGGTTGTCTATGCGGTGATGGTGGAAACTGGCCTCAACAAGACCGAACTCGGCAAGATCATCCTGGCGGCCTGCTTCGTGACCGATCTCGGCACCGTGCTGGCGCTCGGCATCGTGTTCGCATCCTTCACCATCTGGCTGCTCGCCTTTGCCGCTGCGACTGTCGTCGTGGTCATCGTGCTGCCGAAGGTCGGGCCCTGGTTCTTTGCGTGGGTTGGACAGCGAGTGAGCGAACCCGAAATCAAGTTCCTGCTGCTCATTCTGTTCGCACTCGGCGGTTTTGCCTCGGCCGTCGGCAGCGAGGCTGTGCTGCCGGCCTATCTCGTCGGCATGGCGTTGGCGCCGGCCTTCCAGCACGACCCCGAGCTGCCGCACCGTATGCGGGTGATCGCCTTCGCGGTGCTCACGCCGTTCTATTTCCTCAAGGCCGGCTCGCTGGTCGAGGCTAAGGCGCTGATGGCCGGCGCCGGCTTGATCGCGCTGTTCCTCGGGATGAAGATGGCCACCAAGTTCGTCGGCATCTTGCCGCTGACGCGCTACTATCGCTTCGACAACCGCGAGGGCATGTACACGACGCTGCTGATGTCGACGGGGCTGACCTTTGGCTCGATCTCGGCCCTTTACGGCCTGACCAACCACATCATCGACCAGGAGCAGTACACTATTCTGCTTACGTCCGTGATCGGCAGCGCGGTTGTGCCTACCGTGATCGCGCAGAAATGGTTCCTGCCGAAAATCGCGTCGGCCAAGCAGGAGGTGTGAGACATGTTCAAGCGGATCGTGGTGGCCAATGACGGATCGGTCGGCGGCTTCAAGGCGCTGGCCTTGGCCTGCGACATCGCCAAGCGCGACGGCACCGCGCTGCACATGATCTCGGTCGAGGTGCTGCCGAACATGCCAGCTTCGATCGACGAGGTGATCGAGGCCAAAACCGACGAAAATCACAAGTTCCACGACGTCTTGGCGAAGGCGCGCGACATCGCCAAGAAGAAGGGCGTCAAGCTCGACGCCGAGGTGGTCGCCGGCCACGCCGTGTCGGCCATCGTCGCCTATGTCAAGGCGCACAAGGCCGATCTGCTCGTCGTCGGCTTCATGGGGCATTCGGCGCTTTACGAGCGGATCATTGGCGGCACCGCCGACCGCCTGGTGCGGCTCGCACCCTGCCCGGTGCTGGTGGTGAAGTAGGCGGAACCCGCCGTTACTCCATTGGCCTTAAGCCCAGTCTATCCAGCAGCCGCATGTCGCGGTCGCGCTCGGGATTGGGCGTGGTGAGCAGCTTCGGCCCGTAGAAGATCGAATTGGCGCCGGCGAGGAAACACAAAGCCTGCGTCTCCTCGCTCATGTCCTCGCGTCCGGCCGACAGCCGCACCATCGATGCCGGCATGGTGATGCGCGCCACCGCGATGGTGCGCACGAAATCGAGCGGATCGAGTTTCTGCACGTCGGCGAGCGGCGTGCCTGCCACCTGCACCAGCATGTTGATCGGAACGCTTTCCGGATGCACCGGCAGGCTGGCGAGCGTCGCGATCATGCCGACGCGATCCTCCAGCCCCTCGCCCATGCCGACGATGCCGCCGCAGCAGACATGGATGCCGGCCGCACGCACGTGGTCGAGCGTGTCGAGCCGGTCCTCATAGCTGCGCGTGGTGATGATCGTGCCGTAAAATTGCGGGGAGGTGTCGAGATTGTGGTTGTAGTAGTCGAGGCCGGAGTGTTTCAGCCGCTGCGCCTGATCCGGCGTCAGCATGCCGAGCGTAGCGCAGGTCTCCAGGCCCAGCGCCTTCACGCCTTCCACCATGGCGCAGACATTGTCGAGATCGCGGTCTTTGGGCGAACGCCAGGCCGCGCCCATGCAGAAGCGCGAGGCGCCGGAGGCTTTGGCCGCGCGCGCTTCGGCCAGCACGGCATCGAGGCTCATGAGTTTCTCGGCCTCGACGCCGGTGTCGTATTTCGCGCTTTGCGGACAATAGGCGCAATCTTCCGGGCAGCCGCCGGTTTTGATCGACAGCAGGGTCGAGATCTGTACCTCGGTCGGATCGAAATTCTCCCGGTGCACCCCTGCTGCGCGGAATATCAATTCCGGGAACGGCAGCGCGAACAGCGCCCTCACCTCCGCGCGCGTCCAGTCGTGGCGGGGCAGGCTGGAAACCGCGTGCGGCAATGTGTGGTGGAAAAGCGACATCACTCAACCTCTTGGCAGGCCTGTTGCGACCGCGCGGGATTTCGATCCGATGGCGCATGCGGTCGCCGTTACGGTCGGGTTTATAGCAAGCTCGACGGTTAATTTCGCCATGATTCCATTGCATTGTAGCGCCGAACGGTGACGTGGTAACCTTCCACGTAGCCAAGAACCGGGTGCTTGCCATGAAAAGATTGATCGCCGCCACGGTCGCGCTCGCCGCGCTGACGGGGCCTGTTTTCGCTCAGGCATCGAACGAGAGCGACCCGATCATTATGGAGCAAAAACAGAAGAAAAAGGACGCCGAAGCGCAAGATCGGCAATACAAATCCACGCTCGAAAGGACGCGCCAGGAAACCACGGCGCCCCGGACCGATCCGTGGTCGAACATGCGCGGCACCGACGATTCCAAAACCAAACGCTAGCGCCGTGCGCCGATGAACAAGCACCGCATCAGCAGGATCGTCTCGGTGCTGGTCGGCGCCGCCGTCTTGTTCGGACTCGAACAAGGGCTCGGCCTGAAATTTTACATCGCCATACCGGCCGGCGTGCTCGCTTATATCGTCACCTTGCTCGCGCTGGGACTAGTGTTGGGAACGGAACCGCGCGCGAAATAACGCGGCGTTAGGCGCGGGCCTTTTCCTTGCGCATGATCTTGGCCGAAAACCGGTTCCCACTTTTCGGGATCATGCGTTACCAATGCCGCCGCCAGCCCGAATGCCGCCGGTAATACGGGCCGTAACCGTAGTAATAGGGCAGCGCCGGTTGGTAATAAACCGGCGGCCCCTCGACCACGTAATTCGGATCGTCGACATAATCCGGCGGCGGCGCCGCGTAGCGCGGCGACCGCGCGGCCCGTTGCTGCGGCACGCGTCCGCTCATGTCGAGCGCGCTCTGAATGGCAAAACCTTTTTTGTCCTGCCAGCTGACCGCGCACCAGCCTTCGCTGCAATTGTCGGCGTCGATCAGGCTGCCGCCGGGGATTTTCCCAACGATCTCGCTGGTCGTGCCCGGCGCGGCGCGCAGGTTCACGGTCGAGGCCACATAGGCCGGCTTCGCCATCGCGCCCGCGGTCGCGCCCAACAGGATGCCGAGGCTCACTAAATGCGGCGTCAATCTCATGGCTTGCTCGCTCTCTCGTTCATGCTCTCGGCTCGCTAACACCGAAGACAGCTAACATCTTCAACTCGCAAAAGCGGCGGCATCGAGGCGGCCACCCGCCCGCTCACCCGCCTCCCCCGTGCAAGAACGAAACCGCCTGCTGCCCCGCAATGCGCCCGAACACGAAGGCGCGCAGCACCGAGACCGCGTTGGGAGCGGTCGCATAGAAATGCCCGGTGATCTCGCCGGCGGCGTACAGACCGGGGATCGGCGCACCGTCGCGCAGCACGCGGGCGCATTCATCGGTGGCCAACCCGCCGAAGGTGTAGGCCACGGCGCCGACCAGCGGAAAGCCAAGGAACGGCGGCGCGCTGATGGCGCGCGCCCAGTTCGATTTCGGCGGCTGCAACGTGCGTGCAGCTGCGAGCCCATCGCAACGGGTGGCGTCGAATTTTTTCGGATCGCCCACGCAGGCCGCATTGTAGGCCGCAACGGTGGCGGAGAGATTGTCGGCGTCGACGCCGATCAGCTTGGCCAGCTCGGGAAGCGTGCCGGCGCGCGCTGGCGGCACCTCGGAGCGGATGGCGCGCTCATAGCCTTCGATCTCCAGCAGGCGGCTGTCGAGGATGGCAAAAGCGATGCTGCCCGGCGTCTTGAAATGCAGGTCGCGCGCGAACCATTCCCAGGTCTCGTGCACGAGGCCGCCGCCCTCGTCGAAGAAACGGCGGCCGTTTTTATCGACCACGATGCCGTAGGGATAGACCAGCACCACCGGCGCAGAATTTTTGGCGCGCGCATCGACCGGCTCGGCGTGCATGCCGTTCCAGTCGCCGGCGCGATCGGCGCCAAGCGCCAGCGCCATGCGGATGCCGTCGCCGGTGTTGAACCGCCCGCCCGGCGAAATTAGCCGCATCGTCTCGGCGCCCGCGCCGAAATGTTCGCGCATGGTGGCGCCGTCGCCCTCGAAGCCGCCGCTGCAGAGAATGACGGCGGAGGCCGCCAGCGTCTCGCGCGCGTCGCCTTGCCCGCCTTCTTGCGCGATGACCAGGCCGCTGACGCGGCCGTGCTCGCTGGTAAGCGATTGCGCCGCGCAGCCGTGGCGGAAGGCGACGCCGGCAGCCTTCGCCGCCTGCGCGAGTTGGCTAACGACCGCCGGTCCGCCGCCGACCGGTTGGATGCGCGGCGGACCCTTGGCGAGATAGTAGGTCGGCTGGATGAACGCGATGCCCTGCGCGGCGATCCACTGCACCGTGGCCGGCGCTTCCTGGGCGAGGCGGGCGAAATAGCTCTCGTCGCCCTGGAACTTGGTGGCGGCGAGCATGTCGTGCACGAAGCTCGGCTCGACGCGGTCGATGGCCGCCATGCGCATGTTGGACGGCGACCAGCGCGTGTTGCCGCCGGCCTCGGCTGCCGAGGCCTTGTCCACCAGCGTGATGCGAAGCGGCGACCCGCGCCTGCGCGCGTCTTGCGCCGCCGCCAGCGCGGCCGAAAGCCCCGCCGCGCCCTGGCCGACGACGATGAGGTCTTGGGAGTTAGCGCTCATGCGGCCTCAGAGATAGCACGGCGCCGCGCGCAAGGAACTCCGGTTTCTTGCGCCGGGCCACCTGCTGTGAGAAAAGCCTGCATGACCGAACCCGCACCCGAAACCCCGCCCGACCGCCTCTGCAACGATCCGCGCAGCCCGCACTTCAACGCCGCGGTGCTCGAGCGCGGCATCGGCATCCGCTTCAAGGGCGTCGAGAAGACCACGGTCGAGGAATATTGCGTGAGCGAAGGCTGGGTTCGCGTCGCCGCCGGCAACGCCAAGGACCGCTTCGGCAATCCGCTGACGATCAAGCTCACCGGCAAGGTCGAGCCTTATTTCAAGGATAAGAAGCCCGGCTGAGGCGGCAGCCTCCGCCGCGAAGAACAAGGTGCCATCCCGTGCGGTTGCTATCCGGTCTCCTCGACAAATTCATCAGTAACGGAACGCTGCGTCTCTACGACGCGTCCGGCCAGCTGCATACGTTCGGCGGCAAGCTGCCGGGACCGTCGGTGACGCTGCGCATCAATCGGCGCGGGTTAGAGACCACGCTGTTCCTGAACCCGGAACTCAAAGCCGCCGAAGCTTACATGGATGGCGCCCTCAGCTTCGAGGACGGTTCGGCCATCTACGATCTGCTGCTGCTGTTTTCGGTCAATCGCTCCGGACTTGGCGCGCATGGTTCGCAGAAATTGCTGCGCAAACTGTGGCGCGCGCTGCGGCGCTGGCATCAGGCCAATCCGGTCGGCACCGCCGCCAAGCAGGCCCGCCATCACTATGACCTTTCAACCGACCTGTACCGGCTCTTTCTCGACGACGACATGCAGTATTCCTGCGGCTACTTCCGCGATTCCGTGCACGACAGCCTCGAGGACGCGCAACGCTACAAGCTGATCCATGCCACCGCCAAGCTGCAGCTTGCGCCGGGAATGACCGTGGTCGAAATCGGTTCCGGCTGGGGCGGCTTTGCCATTCATCTCGCCCAGCAGACCGGCGCCCGCGTCGTCGGCATCAATGTTTCGCCCGAGCAGATTCGTATTTCGAAAGAGCGAGCGCAGGCCGCAGGCGTCGCCGATCTGGTGGAATTCCGCGAGCTCGATTATCGCAACGTCGAAGGCCGCTTCGATCGCGTAGTTTCGGTCGGCATGATGGAGCACGTCGGCATCGCGCATTTCGACGAGTACTTCGCGAAAATCCGCAACCTGCTGAAGGACGACGGTTACGGCTTCATTCACTGCATCGGACGCATGTCGCCGCCCGGTACCACCGGCCCGTTCATCCGCAAATACATATTCCCGGGCGGCTATTCGCCGGCGCTGTCGGAAGTGCTCGCCGCCACCGAGCGCAACGGGCTGTGGGTGTCGGACATCGAGGTGCTGCGGCTGCATTATTATCACACCATTCGGCACTGGCGCGAGCGCTTCGCCCGCAACCGGGAACGGGCGGCGCAGATCTACGACGAGCGGTTCTGCCGGCTGTGGGAGTTTTATCTGGCGGCCGTGGAGCTCGAATTCCTGCACGGCTCGCATATGGTATTCCAGATGCTGGTCGCGACCACGCGCGACGCCGTACCGATTCGCCGCGATTTCATGATCGATGCGGAGCGCCAGGCTTAGGCTCGGCAACGGCGCCTTGCACGAAGCGCACAAGCATGACGCGCTATTGGTCACAGTCCCATGAGCGACAACAATTTCCACGATGACATCGGACAGCTCGAAGCGCACATCGAGGCGCTGACCGAGTCGATCGAGCGCTGCCGTAAAATATCGTTTGCCGCGAAGCTCGCCGTCGCTGCTGGTGCGGTCTGGTTTGCACTCGTGCTGTTTTGGATCGTTGCGTTCGATCCGACCGCATTTGTCGCCGCGCTGACCGCCGTGCTCGGCGGCATTGTGCTGCTGGGTTCGAATGCGACCACATGGGCGCAGACGGAGGCCGCGCTGCACGCCGCCGAGGCGACGCGGGCGGCGCTGATCGGGACGATGGAATTGCGCGTGGTCGGAGAGGACACGCCGACGATTCATTAGCCCGCCGGCGCCGCGTCCGGTTCGTATGTGAAATTGAATTGATAAGCTGGCGGATACTGGATGCCCCGCTTTCGCGGCGCATGACAGTTCGGGCTTACTCCGCCGCCTCTTGCCTCGCCCCGGCCGCCTCCACCTTCGCCGCGCAGAATTTGAATTCCGGAATCTTGCCGAACGGATCGAGCGCCGGGTTGGTCAGGATATTGGCCGCCGCCTCGACGTAAGCGAACGGGATAAAGATCACGCCGTCGGGGATGGCGTCGTCTTGTCTTGATGCTAGCTCAACTTCGCCGCGGCGGGTGGTGACGCGCAGCCTGTCGCCGGGCTTGAGCCCCAGCTTCTCGAGCGTGCCGCGCGACACCGAAGCAACCGCGCTCGGCTCGAGCGCATCGAGCACCGAGGCGCGCCGCGTCATGGCGCCGGTGTGCCAATGCTCGAGCTGGCGGCCGGTGGTGAGAATGAACGGATAGTCCGCATCCGGCGTCTCGTTCGGCGGCGTGATCTTGGCGGCGACCAGCTTGGCCATGCCGTTCGGGCGCGGGAAGCCCTTGTCGAACACCACGTCGCGGCCAGGCTGATCAGGCGCGTCGGTCGGATAGGTGACGTGATCCTCGCGCGCGACGCGCTCCCACGAGATGTTGTCGAGCGCCGGCATCAACCGCGCCATCTCCTCGAACACTTCGCTGACGTGCTTGTAGTCCCACGCCTCGCCCATGCGCTGGGCCAGATCCTGGATGATCCACAGGTCCTGCCGCGCGTCGCCCGGCAGCGGCAGCGCCTTGCGGCCCATCTGCACCTGCCGATTGGTGTTGGTGACGGTGCCGTCCTTCTCCGGCCAGGCCGAGGCCGGCAGGATCACGTCGGCATAGGACGCGGTCTCGGTCAGGAAGATGTCCTGCACCACCAGGTGCTCGAGATGCGCCAGCGCGCCGCGCGCATGGTTGAGGTCGGGGTCCGACATCGCGGGGTTTTCGCCCATGATGTACATGCCCTTGATCTCGTCGGCGTGCACCGCGTCCATGATCTCGACCACGGTCTTGCCGCGCTTGTGATCCAGTTTCTTGCCCCAAGCGGCTTCGTATTTAGCGATCATCTCCGGGCTCTCCACCGACTTGTAGTCGGGGTAAAACATCGGAATGAGACCGGCGTCGGAGGCGCCCTGCACGTTATTCTGCCCGCGCAATGGATGCAGGCCGGTGCCGGGGCGGCCGACCTGGCCGCAGATCAGCGCCAGCGCGATCAGGCAGCGCGCGTTATCAGTGCCGTGGGTGTGCTGGGAGACGCCCATGCCCCAGAAGATGATGGCGCTTTCCGCGCGCGCATAACTGCGGGCGACTTCGCGCAGCGTGTCGGCGGCAATGCCGCAGATCGGCGCCATTTCCTCGGGCGTGAAGTCCTTCACGTGCTCGGCCAGCTGCGGGAAGCCTTCCACATAGGTCTGCACATATTGCTGGTCGTACAGCTTCTCGCCGATGATGACATTGAGCATGCCGTTGAGCATCGCCACGTCGGCGCCGTTCTTGAACTGCATCATCTTCCAGGCGTGGCGCTTGAGCGCCTGCCCGCGCGGGTCCATCACCACCAGCTTGGCGCCGCGCTTGGCCGCCTGCTTGAAGAAGGTGGCGGCGACCGGGTGGTTCTCGGTCGGATTGGCGCCGATCACGATGATGAAGTCGGAGTTTTTGCACTCGTTGAAGGTCGCGGTCACCGCCGCCGAGCCGACGCCTTCCAACAGCGCCGCCACCGACGAGGCGTGGCACAGCCGCGTGCAGTGGTCGACATTGTTGGAGCCAAAGCCGGTGCGCACCAGCTTCTGGAACAGATAGGCTTCTTCATTGGAGCCCTTGGCCGAGCCGAAACCGGCCAGCGCGCGCGGGCCGTCGCGATCGCGGATTGTCTTCAGGCCGGAGGCGGCGCGTTGCATCGCCTCTTCCCAGCTGGCTTCGCGGAAATGCGTGAACGGATTGGCCGGATCGACCAGATCGTCGGCGGCTTTCGCCACGCCGTCCTTGCGCACCAGCGGCTTGGTCAGGCGCTGCGGGTTGCTGACATAGTCGAAACCGAAGCGGCCCTTCACGCACAGCCGGTTCTGGTTGGCCGGACCATCGCGGCCGACCACCGAAATAAGTTTGTCGTTCTTGATCTGGTAGGTGAGCTGGCAGCCGACGCCGCAATAGGGGCAGACGCTGTCGACTTCGCGGTCGGGAAATTCGGTGCGCAGGTTTTTCTCGTTCATCACCGACGCCGGCATCAGCGCGCCGGTCGGGCAGGCCTGCACGCATTCGCCGCAGGCGACGCAAGTGGAGGCGCCCATCGGGTCGTCGAAATCGAACACGATTTTCTCGCCATGGCCGCGACCGGCCATGCCGATGACGTCGTTGACCTGCACTTCGCGGCAGGCGCGCACGCACAGATTGCACTGGATGCAGGCGTCGAGGTTGACCGCCATCGCCGGGTGGCTGCGGTCGGGCGCCGGCTTGCCGTGGGTCGGGAACCGGCTGGTGCCGATGCCCATGCGCTCGGCCCAATTCCAGAACTTGGAGTTAGGGTCGTGCGCTTGCGTCTGGCGGGCGGGCTGGTCGGCGATCAGCAGCTCGAACACCATCTGCCGCGCGGTCTTGGCGCGGTCGGAGCTGGCCTTCACCTTCATGCCGGCGGTGGGCTGACGGATGCAGCTGGCGGCCAGCACGCGCTCGCCTTCGATCTCCACCATGCAGGCGCGGCAATTGCCGTCGACGCGATAGCCCGGCTCCGGCGAATAGCACAGATGCGGGATGTCGGTGCCGAGACGCTTGGCCACCTGCCAGATGGTCTCGCCGTCGCGCGCCTCGACCTCGCGGCCGTCGAGCGTGAACTTCACCGATTTGCCGGCGCCGTTGCCAGTGGTCATCGCGTCTCGCCTTTCGCCATCAGCAGGTTCCCAGCGGTTTCGTTAGTTCCTCGGGGAAATACTTTAGCACGCACAGCAGCGGATTGGGCGCCGCTTGGCCGAGGCCGCAGATCGAGGCGTCGCGCATGGCGGTCGACAGTTCGGTCAGCAGGCTCACGTCCCACGGGCCGGTCGCCATCAATTTCACCGCCTTCTCGGTGCCCACCCGGCAGGGCGTGCACTGGCCGCAGCTTTCGTCCTCGAAGAACTTCATCAGATTGAGCGCGACCGCCTTCATATCGTCCTGGTCCGACAGGATGACAACCGCGTGCGAGCCGACGAAGCAGCCGTGCGGTTCCAGCGTGCCGAAATCGAGCGGAATGTCGGCCATCGAGGCCGGTAGAATGCCGCCGGACGCCCCGCCCGGCAGATAGCCCTTGAACGTGTGGCCGTCCGTCATGCCGCCGCAGAATTCCTCGATCAATTCGCGCGCGGTGATGCCGGCGGGCGCCAGTTTTACGCCCGGCTCTTTGACTCGACCTGACACCGAAAAGCTGCGGAAGCCCTTGCGCTCGTGGCGGCCCTGTGAGGTCGCCCATGCCGCGCCCTTCTCGACGATGTCGCGGATCCAGAACAGCGTCTCGACATTCTGCTCGAGCGTCGGGCGGCCGAACAGGCCGACCTGCGCCACATAAGGCGGGCGGTGGCGCGGCAATCCGCGCTTGCCTTCGATCGACTCGATCATCGCCGACTCTTCGCCGCAGATATAGGCGCCGGCGCCGCGCCGCAGATGCAATTTGGTGTGCGCGCTCAAACCCGCCGCCGCGACCTTGGCGATCTCCTCGGCCAGCATCAGCCGCACTTCCGGATATTCGTCGCGGATATAGAGGTAAGTATCCGGCGCCTCGACCACGTGCGCCGCGATCAGCATGCCCTCGATGAAGCGGTGCGGGTCGTGCTCGAGATAATGCCGGTCCTTGAAGGTGCCGGGCTCGGCTTCGTCGGCGTTGACCGCGAACAGGCGCGGCGCGGGCTCGGCGCGCACCAGCGACCACTTGCGCCCGGTGGGAAATCCGGCGCCGCCCATGCCGCGCAGACCGGCGTCGCTGACGATCTTGATCAGCTGGTCGCGCGTGCGCTTGCCCGACAGACAATCCTTGAGCAGCGCATAGCCACCGGATTTCTGATAGGCGGCGAAGTCGGCGCCGGGATGAAATGCATGCGCGTGCGGCTTGGCCTTGGCGGCGGCGGCGATTTTGTCGGGCGTGGCGTGAAACGTCTGCACATGGCCGACCGCGGCGACCGGCGCGCGATCGCAGGCGCCCATGCACGGCGCGCGCAGCACGCGCACGTCCGGCCCAAGTTTGCCGGACAACGCGGCCAGCAGTTTCTCGGCGCCGGCCATGGCGCAGGATAAAGAATCGCAGACGCGCACGGTGACGGCCGGCGGCGGCGGACCGTCCTTCACCACGTCGAAATGCGCATAGAAGGTCGCGACCTCGTAGACCTCGGTGAGCGCGAGCTTCATCTCCAACGCCAGCGCGGCGAGATGCGCGGCCGACAAATATCCGTAATGGTCCTGGATCAGATGCAGGTGCTCGATCAGCAGATCGCGCCGGCGCGGCTTGTCGGTCAGCAAGGATTGCACATCCGCCAGCGCGGCGGGATCGACCTGACGGCCTTTCGGCGTGCGCGGCGGCCGGCGCCGCTTAGTGGTCGGCTTGTCGTCCATAACGTTTATACGCCGCTCCTTGTTTCTCATCTCCCTCCCCTTTCAGGGGGAGGGATGGCGGGGATTAGAACAACCCGACGATCTGTCCGTCCGCGCCGATGTCGATGCTGTCGGCCGCCGGCACCTTCGGCAGGCCCGGCATGGTCATGATCTCACCGCAGATCGCCACCACGAACTCGGCGCCGGCCGACAGGCGAACCTCGCGCACATTGATGATGTGATCGTCGGGCGCGCCCTTCGAATCCGCGTTGGTCGTGAACGAGTACTGCGTCTTGGCGATGCAGATCGGCAGCTTGCCGTAACCCATCTCCTCCCAGGACTTGAGCTGATCCTTGACCCCCTTGTCGGCAGTGACCGCCTTGGCGCGATAGATTTCCTTGGCGATAGTCTCGATCTTCGCAAACAGCGGCATCTCGTCGGGATAGAGCAGCTTGAGCTTGCTCGCCCCGCTGTCGCAGATCTTCACCACCGCCCTGGCGACGTCGGCGGCGCCCTCGCCACCCATTGCCCAGTGGTCGGCCATGATCGCATCAACGCCGAGCTTGGCGCAGGCGCTCTTGACCAGATCGATTTCCGCCGGCGTGTCAGCCGAGAAGCGGTTGATCGAGACCACCGGCTGGATGCCGAATTTCTTCACGTTCTCGACGTGACGCTGCAGGTTGGCCATGCCGGCTGCCAGCGCCTTGAGGTCTTCCTTCTTCAGGTCGGCCTTCTGCACGCCGCCATGCATCTTGAGCGCGCGGATGGTGGCGACCAGCACCACGCAATCGGGCGTCAAGCCGGCCTTGCGGCACTTGATGTCGATGAATTTCTCGCCGCCGAGATCGGCGCCGAAGCCGGCTTCG
>DATBZY010000246.1:0-2152 GCA_036512915.1 Pseudolabrys sp.
TCCTCGTAATGCGAGCGGTTGAAGATGCCGATGCGCCCGTTTGCCGGCAGCCGCTGGACGACACGCCAGAGGAAATCGTGTTGCAGCTCCTCCTCGCTCGGTTGCTTGAAGCTATGCACCTCGCAGCCTTGCGGATTGATGCCGCTCATCACGTGTTTGATGACGCTGTCCTTGCCGGCGGCATCCATCGCCTGCAGCACGATCAGCACCGACCAGCGGCCGTCGGCATAAAGCCGCTCCTGCAAGGTCGACAGCCGCTCGATGCCCTCGCTGAGCATGGCCTCGGTAAGACCGTGCACTCGGCGGGATCGTGGCCGGACAGGCGAAACTTGTCCGGCTTATCGATGCGAAAGCGCTTGGCAATGCTGTAGAGCTTCATGGCTTGCCTCTCCCACGCGCCGGCGTGGCGTCGTGCCAGAGACTACGCGCCGGCAAACCGCTGCGCCAGGAATGCCGTGACGAAGCGCGGCATCGCGGGATCGAAGTCGGCGGGCCCGCGCACGATGCGAATATCCGAAAGCTCCGGCTGCTTTTCGCGCGCAAGATGCTCGAGCATGCGCGCGCGCAGCGCCTCGGCGCTCTCGTTCGACCGCAACACCTTGAGCTGCGCGATCAGCCCGCCATCGACGACGGTCGTCCATCCCGGCTCCGCGGTGAATTCCGCCACATCGAACCCGGTTTCTTCTTTGAGCTCGCGTCGCACGCTGAAATCGAGGTCGACCTTGCCGTCCACAATGTCTCCGGGCTCGGGCGTGCCGCATGGAAAGTAGATGTAACCGGCGCTGGCCGTGTGCGCGCCCATGTGGCCTAGCAGAAACGCGCCGTCGACTGTGGCGATCGCCGCCGCGCCGAAACAGTCGTACCCCGCCGCCGGCATGCCCCAATGGCGCCAGGCCGCGAAGCTCGCAAAGTCGGTTTCCAGATAAGCGCCGCGGAACACCCCATCGGCCAGCACCTGGTGGTACAGCAGCAGCACGCGACCATTCCATATCGCCGGCTTCTCCCGCTGCAGCGCGGCGAAATAGGCATCAATTTCGGGCCGCCGCTCTTGCGCGAACGCCCACGACTTCGGCGCGAAGGTGAGATCGAGCCGGTCGACGTGAACGAGGAAAACGCCGGCACTCATACCGCCGGTTCCAATTTTTCCGCCTCGAACACGCGGCTCGGTGCAACGATCTCATCCTGCGCGGCGATAAGCTGAATTTCGCGGCTACCGGATTCCGCGGTCTTGGCGAGCACGCCGAAGATGCTTGATGCCGCGCGCGCTAGCGCCTCCTCGATCTTCCCCGTGCGCAGATAATGCGCGAAGAACAGCGCCGCGATGGCATCGCCCGCCCCGTTCACCGCGAGCGGTAATTTCGGCGTGCGCAGGCGGAAGCAGCCGCTCGCATCCGACGCCAGCAGGTCAATCGCATCCTCCGGCGTCTCCTGCGTATGCAGCGAGGTGACCAGGATGGCGCGCGGCCCCAGATCGTGCACGGCCTTGACCGCGTCGCGCGCCTGCTCAAGCGTCTTGCTCGCGCGGCCGGACAGATAATCCAATTCGAACTGGTTGGGCGTGACGATATCGGCGGCCGGCACCGCCTTGCTCTTCATGAACTCGGGGATGCCCTCGCGTACGAAAATGCCGCGGCCGACGTCGCCGATCACCGGATCGCAGCAATAATGCGCCGCCGGATTGGCGCGCTTGACGCTGGCCACCGCATCGAGAATGGCTGAGCCGATATCGGCCCCGCCCATATAGCCCGACAGCACGCCGTCGCAGGTGCCCAGCACGCCGCGCTGCGCGATGCCGGCCACCAGCTCGCGGATCATGCCGGCATCGAACACGCGGCCCTGCCAGTTGCCGTAGCCGGTGTGATTGGAGAATTGCACGGTATGCAGCGGCCACACCTCCACGCCCATGCGCTGCAGCGGAAACACCGCGGCGGCATTGCCGACATGGCCATAGGCGACATGGGACTGGATGGAGAGCAGGTTCATAGCGTCGACAATCGGCATAGGGGCGCGAAGGTTAGTCCTCCGCGTCCCCTGCCACACCACCCGGCATGCGGATCCGCACCGGGCGGTTTGATGGGTTGAGGTTAGCTGGCAAGCGTTGGGACTCCCAGCTGGTTGAAGAGAGTGTTCGGCAACGCCCTGTTGAGCGCCA
>DATBZY010000247.1:0-2252 GCA_036512915.1 Pseudolabrys sp.
GGGTTTGCCGTTCAAAGCGGCGGCGGCCGACGACTATCCCAATCGCGTGGTGCAGCTGATCGTGCCGTACCCTCCTGGCGGCGGCGTGGACACGGTCGGCCGCGTGATCGCGCAAAAACTCACCGACGCCCTCGGGCAAAACGTCATCGTGGTCAACCGCCCGGGCGCCGGCTCGGTGATCGGCGTGCGCGACGGCGCCAAGGCCACGCCCGACGGCTACACCATATTGATGCTGGTGACCGGCGCGAGCCTGCCCCCCAATACCGGCTACGATTTGCAGAAGGACTTTTCGCCCATCGGGCTGATTGCCTCCATTCCGATCGTGATCATG
Source organism: Pseudolabrys sp. (assembly GCA_036512915.1). Classification (GTDB taxonomy): domain Bacteria; phylum Pseudomonadota; class Alphaproteobacteria; order Rhizobiales; family Xanthobacteraceae; genus Pseudolabrys. The sequence goes on from DATBZY010000247.1 coordinate 332, forward strand.
GCCAATCCTTCGGTGCCGGTGAAGTCCATGACCGACGTGGTCGCGCTCGCCAAAAAGGAGCCCGGCAAACTCACGGTCGGCACGCCGCCGTCGCCGACGCTCAACTATTTCGGCGCGGTGCAATTCAAGGGCATGACCGGCGCCGACCTTACCATCGTCACCTATAAGGGCACCGGGCCGCTCACCACCGATCTGCTCGGCGGACATGTGATGCTGGCGTTCAACACGTTGCCGCCCGCCATCGGCAACATCAAGGCCGGCAAGTTGCGCGCCATCGCGGTGGCCGCGCCGCAGCGTCTGGCGGCGATCCCGGACGTGCCCACGACGGCCGAGTCCGGAATGCCGGGGCTCGACATCGTGCAGTATTACGGGCTGGTGGCGCCGGCCGGCACGCCGCCTGCCATCGTCGCGCGGCTCAACAAGGAGCTGCGCAAGATCGTGTCGTCCGAAGACATCAAGGCGCGCATCATCGCCGATGGCGGCGGCCCGGTCGCCAGCACGCCGGAAGAATATGCCGCCAATATCCAGCGCGAGGAAGGCCGATGGGCGGCGCTGATCGAGAAGCTCGGATTGAAGGTCGAGTAGGGCGCTACTGCCGCAACAACCCGCAATACCGTTTGATCCCGTTATCCCAGCAGCCCGTTTGCTTGCAATAGTTTGTCCGTGCGCGGCAGTTGGCAATGCAATCCCCAATCAAGGCGCGAGGATTTATCTGGCAGACAGAGATGCAGGTTTTTTGCTCGCCGCTGCAAAGCATCGGCGCGGCGAGCGCGGTCTGGGCGCTGAATAGATAAAGTCCAACGACGATGGCTATCGCATTGAGGATTTTGTATCGCATAGCCGTTCCCACACTTTGCTTGCGCATGAACTTATCCGAAAACCGGTTCCCGCTTTTCGCGATCATGCGCTAATGCACCGCAGCCCCGGCGCGCGGCACGATTGATCCGCGATGCCGGATGACTTGCCCGGCGAGCTTGTGCGCGGCGCTCGCCGCCTCGAGCGGCCCGCGTCCGTCGAGCCGCGCGGCGAGATAGCCGGCATTGAAGCCGTCGCCGGCGGCGGTCGGATCGACCGGCACCACGACTTCCGGCACCGGCACGGCATCGCGCGCGCCTGAAGCTGCGACCAGCGCGCTGTTCGGCCCGTTCTTCACCACGATTTCAGCCACGCCGAAGGCCTGCAGCCGCTCGATGGTCGCCTCGGGCGAAGGATCGCCCCACAGCACCGCCTCGTCATCATAGGCCGGCAGCGCGATGTCGACGCGCTTGAGCGCCTCCGCGAATACGGTGCGGGTGCGCGTGAGATCGCCGCCCCAGCCGCGCGGGCGGAAATTTCCGTCGAAGGCGATCTTGGCGCCGTTGCCGCGCGCGAGTTCGAGTGTCGCGAAAAACCGCCCCAGCCCCACGTTCGAATAGAGCGAGAGCGTGATGCCGGTAAAGTAAATCAGCCGCGCCTTGACCAGGCCTTCCGCCATGCCGCTCCATTGCGGCAGCTCGAACAATTCGCGCGCCGGCGCCGCCTCGCGCCAATAATGCACGCGCCGTTCGCCCTTGCCGTCGGCATCGACCAACGCGAGGCCGGGCAGCCGCCCGCCAGCGCGCAATATCAAATCGGTGCCGATGCCTTCGGCTTGTGCGAGCGAAACGATCGCGTCGGAAAACGGATCGTCGCCAAGCGCGCTGGCGAAGGCGACAGGTAAACCGGCGCGGGCCAGATAGATCGCGGTGTTGAAGCTATCGCCGGAGCTCGCCAGCGCGAAACGGCCGTCGGCGCCGCGGGCGAGCTCCACGATCGCCTCGCCGATGCACACCGCGCGTTTGTCCGGGTCAGTCATGCCCGTTATCTAGCGCGTCCGCATGCGACTGTCTTGCCCACAGCGCCGGCATGCCCAGGCAGACGAAATAGCCGAGCGCGCTGAGCA
>DATBZY010000248.1:0-4348 GCA_036512915.1 Pseudolabrys sp.
TCGACTAGCAGCGCCTTCAGCGTCGCGTCGCGGTCGCCCTTCGGCGGCGGCAGCCGGGTGACGATGGCTTCCAGCACGTCGGGAACGCCGATCCCGGTCTTGGCCGAGATCATGATCGCGTTGGAGGCGTCGAGGCCGATCACGTCCTCGATCTGCTGCTTGATCTTCTCAGGCTCGGCCGCCGGCAGATCGATCTTGTTGAGGACCGGCACGATTTCGTGGCCGGCATCGAGCGCGTGATAGACGTTAGCCAGCGTCTGCGCCTCGACGCCCTGGCTGGCATCGACCACCAGCAGCGAACCCTCGCAGGCGGCGAGCGAGCGGTTGACCTCGTAGGCGAAGTCGACGTGGCCGGGGGTGTCGATCAGGTTGAGGATGTAATCCTTGCCGTCCTTGGCCCGGTAGTGCAGCCGCACGGTCTGCGCCTTGATGGTGATGCCGCGCTCGCGCTCGATGTCCATCGAGTCGAGCACTTGCTCCTTGCCCAACATCTCGCGGTCGGTGAGCCCGCCGGTGAGCTGGATCAGCCGGTCGGCCAGCGTCGACTTGCCGTGGTCGATATGCGCGACGATGGAGAAGTTTCGGATATTTTGGATCGGGACCGCCGTCATGGCGGCGAGATAACACTCGAGGCGCACACCTTCAAGCCAAACGGCCTGTATAATACCGCTGCGCATGGACGACCGCGGCTCCGGCATGCGATAGAGGCCCGGCCATGCTGCTTTCCAAGCCCGTTGACGCCGCCGATCGGGCGGCCGGCCGCTGGCGCGGCGTCCTGATCGATCCGGCGCGGCGCGAGCGCTGCGTTCTCGCCTCGCTGGCCGGCTATCTGCTGCTGTGGACGATCTACGGCACCATCGCCAAAAGCAGCCAAGGCCTGCATTACGACATGACCGAGGTGATCGCCTGGTCGCGCGATCTCAGCCTCGGCTATCTCAAGCATCCGCCGCTCGCCGCCGGCATCGTGTGGGCGTGGTTCAGCGTGTTCCCGGTCGCCGAGTGGTCCTACTACCTGCTGGCGATGTTGATGCCGACCATCGCGCTGTGGTTCGCTTGGCGGCTGTCGGCGGATTATCTCGACGTCGAGAAGCGCGTCGTGGCCTTGGCGCTGCTCACGTTCATTCCGTTCTTCAATTTCCACGCGCTGAAATTCAACGTGAACACGGTGCTGATGCCGGTGTGGGCGATGACCACGTTCTGGTTTCTGCGCTCCTACCGGACGCGGAGCCGCGTCTACGCCGTGCTTGCCGGCGTCGGCGCCGCCGCCTGCATGCTGGGCAAATACTGGTCGGTGTTCCTGCTCGCAGGGCTCGTCGTCGCCGCGCTGATCGACCAGCGCCGCGCTGTCTATTTCCGCTCGGCGGCGCCGTGGATCACCGTGGTGGTTGGTCTCGCCGTGCTCGGGCCGCACCTGGTTTGGCTGGCACAGCATGACTTTGCGCCATTTGGCTATGCCGTCGGCATTCACGGCGACAAGCCATTTGTCGCCACGGTCACCGCCGCGCTCGGCTATCTCGCCGGCTCCATCGGCTATGGCGCGATCCCGCTGATCGTCGTGCTCGCCGCCGCGCGGCCGGGCCGCCGCACGCTCGCCGATATGATCTGGCCGGCCGATAGCGAGCGCCGTTTGGCGGCGGTGGCCATGCTGGCGCCGTTGCTGTTGCCGGCGGTTGGCGCGGTGGCGAGCGGCACCGAGATCACCTCGCTGTGGTCGATGCCGGCCTGGACGCTGCTGCCGGTACTGCTGCTGTCGTCACCGGCGGTGCGGCTGAGCGCGGTCGACACGCGCCGCATCCTGATTGCCGCAACCGCCGTGCCGCTGATCATGCTGGTCGCGGCGCCCGTAATCGCTATCATGACGCATCGCGCCGGTCCGGCGCCGGCCGCCGCGCATGCGCGTGTTCTCGCGGCCCAAGTCGAGCGCGCCTGGCACGAAGAGACGGCGAAGCCGCTGCGCTATGTCGGCGGCGATGCCGAGATTGCCTATGACGTGGTGGCCGCCGCAGTTGAGCGGCCGCGCGCGCTGCCGAACATGCCAGCGCCGAGCGAGGCCGAGCTGGCGCAAAGCGGACTGGTGCTGGTGTGTTTCGCCGAGGATGCCGGCTGCGTGCGCGCCGTCGCTACGCGCGCGCCGGCAAGTCGACGCATCGAAACCGCGATCGTGCGCAATTATCTCAGGCTACCCGGCAAGCCGCAGCGCTACACGATCATGATCGTGCCGCCGCGGCCGTGAGCGATCAATACCGATAATGATCGCCCTTGAACGGCCCTTCCGTCGGCACGTTGATATAGGTCGACTGCTTTTCCGTGAGCTTGGTCAGCTTCACGCCGATCTTGTCGAGATGCAGCCGCGCGACCTTCTCGTCCAGGTGCTTGGGCAGGGTGTAGACTTGGTTCTTGTACTTGCCGGGATTGGTCCACAGCTCGATCTGCGCCAGCGTCTGGTTGGTGAACGACGACGACATCACGAAGCTCGGATGCCCCATGGCGTTGCCGAGATTTACCAGGCGGCCTTCCGACAACAGGATGATGCGGTGGCCGTCGGGAAACGCGATCTCGTCGACCTGCGGCTTGATGTTGTTCCACTTCAGGTTCTTCAGCGCGTGCACCTGGATCTCGCTGTCGAAGTGGCCGATGTTGCAGACGATGGCGCGGTCCTTCATCTTGCGCATGTGCTCGATGGTGATCACGTCGAGATTGCCGGTGGCGGTGACGAAGATGTCGGCGCGCGATGCCGCGTCGTCCATGGTGACGACTTCGTAACCTTCCATCGCCGCCTGCAGCGCGCAGATCGGATCGATTTCGGACACCATTACGCGGCAGCCGGCATTGCGCAGTGACGCGGCCGAGCCTTTGCCGACGTCGCCGAAGCCCGCCACCATCGCCACCTTGCCGGCCATCATCACGTCGGTGCCGCGGCGGATGCCGTCCACCAGCGACTCGCGGCAGCCGTAGAGGTTGTCGAACTTCGATTTGGTGACGCTGTCGTTGACGTTGATCGCCGGGAACAGCAGGCGGCCTTCCTTGGCCATCTGATAAAGCCGGTGCACGCCGGTGGTGGTCTCCTCGGTAACGCCGCGGACCTCCTTGGCGAGCTTGGTGTACCAGCCGGGCTGATCCTTGATCCGCTTCTTGATGGCGGCGAACAGCACTTCTTCTTCCTCGTTGCCGGGATGACCGAGCACCGCCGGATTGCTCTCGGCCTGCATGCCCAGATGCAGCAGCAGCGTGGCGTCGCCGCCGTCGTCGAGGATCATGTTCGGGAAGCCGCCGTCGTGCCATTCGAAGATGCGGTGGGTGTAGTCCCAATATTCGACCAGGCTCTCGCCCTTGACCGCGAACACCGGCGTGCCGGCTTGCGCGATCGCCGCCGCCGCATGGTCCTGGGTCGAATAGATGTTGCACGAGGCCCAGCGCACATCGGCGCCGAGATGCGTCAGCGTCTCGATCAGCACCGCGGTCTGGATGGTCATGTGCAGCGAGCCGGCGATGCGGGCGCCGCGCAGCGGCTGCTCCGGGCCGTACTCCTCGCGCGTCGACATCAGGCCGGGCATTTCGGTCTCGGCGATGTTGATCTCGTTGCGGCCCCAGGGCGCGAGCGAGATGTCCTTGACGACGTAGTCGGCGGTCTTGGTCTTCGGCTTGGCGGAAGCGGTCATGACGGTCCTATGCAACTGGCGTGAAAACACGGAATGGGCTGGCCGTGCCTATAACAGGCCGCTGGCAGCCCCGCAACGCATATATAAAGATTTCTTTATGTAAAGCCGGAGGTAGACGGCGGGCTAGTCTTCTTCCCCGAAGCGCGAGGCAACGAGGGCGCACAGCGTATCCACCGCGGCTTGGGCTTGCTTGCCGGTGGCCTGGATCGTGATGGTGATGCTGGGACCGGCGGCCAGCATCATCAGGCCCATGATCGAGGTGCCGCCGACGGTCTCGTGACCGCGGGTGACGATGATGGCGGCATCGAATTGTTCGGCGGTCTGCACGAATTTGGCCGAGGCGCGGGCGTGCAGGCCCTTCTTGTTGATGATCTCGACCTCGCGCACCACCGGCACGCCGTATTCGTCCGGGGTCTTGCCGTCCGCTCGAGCGGGGCCGCTCATTTACCGTTGAGTACCCGGCTGGCGATGGTGCAGTACTTGCGCCCGGCTTCCTGAGCGGCGGTTACGGCATCCTCCAGCTGGCAGGTCTCGCGCACCTTGGCGAGCTTGATCAGCATCGGCAGGTTGATGCCGGCCAGCACCTCGACCTTCGGCTGGCTCATCACCGAAATGGCGAGATTGGAAGGCGTCCCGCCGAACATGTCGGTCAGGATGGCGACGCCTTCGCCGCTATCCACGCGTTTGAC
>DATBZY010000249.1:0-7288 GCA_036512915.1 Pseudolabrys sp.
CGCAATCCTTTCCGTCAACAACATCGAAGTCATCTACGATCACGTCATCCTGGTGCTCAAGGGCGTGTCGCTCGACGTGCCGAAGGGCGGCATCGTGGCGCTGCTCGGCGCCAACGGCGCCGGCAAGACCACCACGCTGAAGGCGATCTCCAATCTGCTGCATGCCGAGCGCGGCGACGTCACCAAAGGCTCGATCATATTCGAAGGCGCCGAGGTGCAGGACCTCTCGCCCAATGAACTGGTGCGCCGCGGCTGCATCCAGGTGATGGAAGGCCGCCATTGCTTCGGCCACCTCACCATCGAGGAGAATCTGCTCACCGGCGCCTTCACCCGGCGCGACGGCAAGGCGGCGATCAAGCGCGATATGGATCTGGTCTATTCGTATTTCGCCAAGCTGGCCGAGCGCAAAAATTCGCTCGCCGGCTACACCTCGGGCGGCGAGCAGCAGATGTGCGCCATCGGCCGCGCGCTGATGTCGCGCCCGAAGATGATCCTGCTCGACGAGCCGTCGATGGGGCTCGCGCCGCAGATCGTCGAGGAGATCTTCGTGATCGTGAAGGACCTCAACGACAAGGAAGGCGTCTCGTTCCTGCTCGCCGAGCAGAATACCCATATGGCGCTGCGGTTCGCGCGCTACGGCTACATTCTCGAGAACGGCCGGGTGGTGATGGACGGCGACGCCAAGTCGCTGGCCGAGAACGAGGACGTGAAGGAGTTCTATCTCGGCATTTCCGAAGGCCGGCGCAAATCCTTCCGCGACGGCAAGCATTACCGCCGGCGCAAACGCTGGCTGGCGTAATTTTGCCGATGGCTGATAAGCATTACGACGCCCTCGAAACCCGCGACCCGACGCTACGCGAGCGGGAGCAATTCGCGCGGCTGCCAGAGATCGTCGCGCGCGCCATGACCGCGCCGGGCTGGGCGAAGCATTTGGCGAACGTCGATCCGACATCGATCAATTCGCGCGCGGCGCTGGCGAAGCTGCCGGTGCTGCGCAAGTCCGACGTCGCCGCTCTGCAAAAGGAACATCCGCCGTTCGGCGGTCTCAACGTCACCGCGCCCGGCAAGGTGCGACGGCTGCTGATGTCGCCGGGCCCGATCTTCGAGCCGGAAGGCGAGGGCGCCGACTGGTGGGGCGCCGCGCGCGCTTGCTATGCCGCCGGCTTCCGCGCCGGCGACATCGTGCACAATTCCTTCGCCTATCACCTCACGCCCGGCGGGTTCATTCTCGAATCGGGTTGCCACGCGCTCGGCTGCGCGGTCATTCCCGGCGGCGTCGGCAATACTGAGCAGCAGCTCGAGGCGATCGCGCACTACAAGCCTTCGGGCTATGTCGGCACGCCGGATTTCCTCAAGATCCTGCTCGACACTGCCGAGAAGACGGCAAAGGACGCCTCGTCGATCAAGCGCGGCCTGGTCTCCGGCGCGGCGCTGCCACCGTCTCTGCGCGAGGAGCTGGGCAAACGCGGCGTCGCCGTGCTGCAGTGCTATGCGACTGCCGAATTGGGCGTGATCGCTTACGAATCACCAGTGCGTGAAGGCATGATCGTCAACGAGACGGTCATCCTTGAGATCGTGCGGCCCGGCACCGGCGATCCGGTAACGGAAGGCGAGGTCGGCGAGGTGGTGGTCACCTCGTTCAATGCCGATTATCCGTTTGTTCGGCTCGGCACCGGCGATCTCTCCGCGCTGATGCCGGGCGTCTCATCTTGCGGGCGCAGCAATGCGCGCATCAAAGGCTGGATGGGGCGCGCCGACCAGACCGCCAAGGTCAAGGGCATGTTCGTGCACCCCAAGCAGATCGCCGAGGTCGCCGCGCGTCATCCGCAGCTTTCGCGGCTGCGCCTCGTCGTCGGCCGCGAAGCCGAGCAGGACACCATGACGCTGATGGCGGAATGCGCTTTGCCCGATGCCGGGCTCGAGGTCGCGGTGGCCGCGACCTTGCAGTCGGTCACCAAGCTCAAGGGTGCGGTCAAGCTGGTAGCAATCGGCGCGCTACCGAATGACGGCAAGGTGATCGCCGATGAGCGCAGCGCCGGATAGCCGTTTCTCGGTGCGCACTTGACCGCGCCGGCGGATTACTCCTGATAGCAGCCATGAACCTGACCGACGTCACGCATCTGCCGCCGGGCCATCCCGCGATACCGCCGCGCCGCATCGGCGTGCTACTGGTCAATCTTGGCACGCCCGACGCCACCGATTACTGGTCGATGCGCCGCTTTTTGAACGAATTTCTCTCCGACCGCCGCGTGATCGAGGAGAATCGTATCAAGTGGTGGCTGGTGCTCAACCTCATCATTCTGACGGTGCGTCCGCGCCGCAAAGGTCGCGACTACGACAAGATCTGGAATCGCGAGCGCAATGAATCCTTTCTCAAGACCATCACGCGCTCGCAGTCCGACAAGCTGGCCGGCACCTTCGCGAGCGATCCGCGTGTTCTGGTCGATTGGGCGATGCGCTACGGCAATCCGTCGATCGCGTCACGCCTCGAAGCGATGCAGGCCGCCGGCTGCGACCGCATTCTGATCGTGCCGCTTTATCCGCAATACGCCGCCGCGACCACCGCCACAGTCTGTGACAAGGCGTTTGAGGCGCTCGTGCGGATGCGCTGGCAACCGGCGGTGCGCGTGGCGCCGGCCTATTTCGACGAGCCGGTTTACATCGAGGCGCTCGCCGCTTCGCTCGAACAGGGATTGGCGAAGCTGCCGTTCAAGCCGGAGGTGATCCTCGCCTCGTTTCACGGCATGCCGGAAGAATACCTGCGCAAGGGCGACCCATATCACTGCCAGTGCGCCAAGACGGCCCGCCTGCTGCGCGAGCGGCTCAAGCTCGACGAGGAGCGGCTGATCATGACCTTCCAGTCGCGTTTCGGCCCAGCGGAGTGGCTCAAGCCCTACACCGATGCCACGGTGAAATCCCTGGCCGAGCGCGGCGTGAAGAACCTCGCCGTCATCACCCCCGGCTTCTCGTCCGACTGCCTGGAGACCCTGGAAGAGATCGCTATGGAGAATGCCGAGGCATTCAAGCATGCGGGCGGGCAGAACTTCGCGGTAATTCCCTGCCTCAACGACAGTCCTGGCGGCATGGCGGTCATCCGCGACGTGGCGCTGCGCGAGCTCAAAGGCTGGATCTGAGGCGCAGGCCCGGCGCCGCTAGCGGCAATCAACCGCTCGTTAACCATAAAAGTCTTAACTCCGTTAACCAAAGCCCGCCGGCCGGCGGGCGGGCGCGCCTTTCAATTGAGGCCCGCCCGCCCGTCGCGAAGCCGTGGGCGGCGGCTCACGTTTCGTTCCGGTTCGCGGGACGAGGAGGGTTAGGACCGCAGTGCCGCGCTTCCGTCCCACATGCCCGGCCTTGCCGCGCGGCGCGCGCCTGCTCGTTGCCGCCTGCGTGGTGCTCGGCAGCGTGGATGCGATGGCGCAGACGGCGACGCCTGTTTTTCCCGATCCGCTGGCGCCGAAGCTCGCAACCGATCCGCGCAATCCGCCGCGCTTCCAGAAATTCAACCGGCCGGGGCTCGTGCAATTGGGGCCGCCCGCTGCCTTCGCCCCGCCGGCGTCGGGTGCGGGTAATACCGGCTTCGATTGAACGAACACCCGCAAAATCAAAGGCAACGCCAAGCCCAAATCGCGGGCCAATGCGCAGGCGGTCGCGCCCGGACCGGCTCAGCCTGCGAGCATTTTGCCTTACCAGAAGCCGGCGGCCAACACCGGCAATGGCGCCTACGCGGCCGCGCCGGGAACTCCGCCGGTGGAGCTTGGCCCCATCCGCCAGCCGCCGAAGAAGCGCAAGGCGCATAGCGAGCCCGACGATCCTTACGCGGCACTCGGCATGCACACCGGCGCATTCACGCTCTATCCCGCGATCGAACTGATCGGTGGCTACGACACCAACCCGGCGCACGCGGCTGGCGGCAAGGGTGCCTCGCTCTACACCGTCGCTCCGGAATTGCAGGCGCAGTCGAACTGGTCACGGCACGAGCTCAAGGCCGACTTGCGCGGCAGCTATACCGGCTACAATCCCGACAGTTCGCCGACGCTGAGCCGGCCTAATGTCAACGGCAAGGTCGACGGCCGCATTGATGTCACCAAGGAGACGCGCATCGACCTCGGCGGCCGCGTGCTGGTCTCAACCGACAATCCCAACAGCCCGAACTTGCCGGCCGGGCTCGCCAAGCTTCCGATCTTCACCACCATCGGCGGCAGCGCCGACATCGGTCAGCGCTTCAACCGCTTCGATCTGTCGATCAAGGGCGATGCCCAGCGCACCGCCTATCACTCGACGCTGACCGACGGCAGCACCGCCAGCAATGACGACCGCAACTACAACCAGTACGGCGGCACGCTGCGCGGCGGCTACGAGCTGTCGCCGGGCGTGACGCCGTTCGCCGAAGTCGGCGCCGACACCCGCGTGCACGATCTCAATTCGGATCTCTTCGGCTACCAGCGCAATTCCAAGGGCGTGATTGGCAAGGTCGGCTCGACCTTCGATCTTTCGCGCATGCTCACCGGCGAAATCGCGCTTGGTTATACGCGGCGGACTTACGAGGATCCTCGGCTGGACAAACTCAGTGGCCTGATCGGCAATGCCTCGCTGGTGTGGACCGCGAATGCGCTGACCACCGTGAAGCTCAGCGCCAATTCAACGGTCGGGGAATCGACCATCCCCGGCGTCTCCGGCGTGCTCTACCGCGACATCGGTTTACAGGTCGATCACGCCTTTCGGCGCTGGCTGATCGGGAGCGTGAAAGTCGGCTTCGGCTTGGATACCTATAAGGGCGGCGCCGTCGATACATCGACAGGCTTGGCGCCGCTTTGCGATTGCGTGGTCTCAACGCCGGGCGGCACGGTCGCCGACCGCGAGGATAAGCGCTATTCGGCGGGTGTCGGGCTGACGTACAAGCTCAACCGCTCGGTCCAGATCAAGGGCGAGTTCCACCATGACTGGCTGCGCTCCAATGTCACCGGCGTCGACTATACCGCGAGCATCTTCCTGCTCGGGCTGCGGCTGCAGGAGTAAGGGCGGCTAGTTCTCGCCGAGCAGCCGGCGGATCTCGCCACGAAGCTCCGGAGCGATATCGGAGCGCTCGAGTCCATAGGCGACGTTGGCCGTGAGAAACCCGATCTTGGAGCCGCAGTCGAAGCTGCGGCCTTCGAATTTGAGGCCGTAGAACGGCTGCGTGCGCGCAAGCGCCACCATGGCGTCGGTGAGCTGGATCTCGCCGCCGGTGCCGGCAGCCTGCTTTCCCAGAAGCTCGAAAATTTCCGGCTGAAGGATGTAGCGCCCGGTGATGGAGAGATTGGACGGTGCTTCGCTGGCCTTCGGTTTCTCGACCATTTTGGTGATTGAGAACGCCTTGCCCTTGCTGGCGCCCACGCCGACGATGCCATACATGTGCACCCGCTCGGCCGGCACTTCCTCCACTGCGATGATATTGGCGTTGGCGTCGAGCCCATTGGCGGCGTCGATCATCTGGGCGAGGCAGCCGCGCGGATGCTGCACCAGCACGTCGGGCAGCAGCACCGCGAACGGCTCGTGGCCGACCAGTTCGCGCGCGCACCAGACCGCATGGCCGAGGCCGAGCGGCGACTGCTGACGGGTGAAGCTGGTGGTTCCCGGTCCAGGCAGGTCCTGCGACAATAAGGCCAGGTCCGCCTTCTTGCCGCGCTCGACCAAGGTGAGTTCCAGTTCGAACTGGCGGTCGAAATGGTCCTCGATCACGCTCTTGTTGCGGCCGGTGACGAAGATGAAATGCTCGATACCGGCCTGGCGTGCTTCATCCACCACGTGCTGGATGAGCGGCCGGTCCACCACCGGAAGCATTTCCTTCGGCATGGCTTTGGTTGCCGGCAGGAAGCGGGTTCCGAGACCGGCGACGGGAAATATGGCTTTGCGGATGCGGGTCATGCGGGGATTGCGGTCGTTGCGGGGGTCGTGATGGCGTCCAACCGGGCAGAAAGCATGCTGGCGCCCACCGGTCCAGATGCAGGCGTATAAGAGTAAACTATTAACGTCCTCGAAACGATATCGCGGCACCCATGGGGGTCTTGGACTAGGAGCGCGGACCGGCACGGCCATGCGAAAGACCCGACCCTATCTCATCGCTGCCATCCTGCTGGCAGCCGCCATTGGCGGCGCGGCAGCGCAGAATGCGCGCGACGACCGCTATTCCGGCACGACCGGGACGATCTCGCCGGTCGCACCCGTCACGCCGGCGGGCGCGCAGGAATGGACGGGCGAGTCCGGTGCCTCCGGCCATCCGCTGATGACCGCCGAGGCGATTCGCGCGGCGGCGGCGAATTTCCGTGGCTGCATCGAGAATCTATGGCCGGCGGCGGCGCGGCGCGGCATTTCGCGTAGCGTGTTTCAGACCTACACGGCGTCGCTTGCGCCGGACCTGCGGATCATGGATCTGCTCGATAACCAGCCCGAATTCACCAAATCGTTCTGGGACTATCTCGACGTCCTGGTGAACGACGCGCGCATCGCAAAGGGCCGCGAACTGCTGGAAAAATATCGCGCCACCTTCGATGCGGTGGAGAAGGCCTACGGCGTCGACCGCTATATCGTCGCCGCGATCTGGGGCGTCGAGACCAATTACGGCGCCATCGCCGGCGATCGGCCGGTGATCCGCTCCACCGCCACGCTCGCCTGTGTCGGGCGCCGGCAGAATTATTTCCGCGAGGAATTTCTTTCGACGTTGGAGATTCTCCAGCGCGGCGACGTGCGGCCGGACCGGCTGGTCGGTTCATGGGCTGGCGCGTTCGGGCCGACCCAATTTATGCCGACGGCGTTCAAGCGCTATGCCGTGGATTTTGACCGCGACGGCCGCCGCGACGTGGTCGACTCGGTGCCCGACATCATCGCCTCCACCGCCAACAACTTGCGGAAGGACGGCTGGGTTGCCGGGCAGACCTGGGGCTACGAAGTGGTGGTGCCGGCGACCTTCAATTTCATGCTCGCCGACCACGCCCAGATGATGACGATCCGCGACTGGGAGCGGCACGGGCTCACGCGCCCCGGCGGCAAGGCGTTCCCGCGGCTCGCGGACCGCGCATTCCTGCTGGTGCCTGGCGGCGTGCAGGGCCCCGGCTTCTTGATGCTGCCGAACTTCCTCGCCATCATGAAATACAATCCGGCGGAGGCTTATGCGCTGGCGATCGGCCATCTCGCCGACCGGCTGCGCGGGGCTGAGCCGTTCGCGCAAGACTGGCCGCGTTATGAGCACGTGCTGTCGCGCACCGAGCGGCTGGAGTTGCAGCAATTGCTGGCGCGCCATGGCTACGAC
>DATBZY010000250.1:0-3765 GCA_036512915.1 Pseudolabrys sp.
CGAACGGCACATTCCAAACTCGATCGCAACCGTGCGTCGGCGACTGATCGCCGCTCTCGTCAGCAGACTGCCGCGATGTCCATGCTGCGCAGCTCCAATCGCAAGACACATGCGCCAATTTTTATGATGCAGTAAGACTAGCAGTCTGCTGAAAAACTAGTTTTGGCCATGAACATAAGCGAATCCGGACGTGAACGAATTAGAATCGGATCGTGAACATTGTTCTGTATTTCAGCAGACTGCTAGACGACTCAGCGCGGCTTTTTTACCCTTCGGCAGGGGGAACCCTGCCGAGATGCCGCTTCCGCAGCCCAAACCGCAGCCGCTGAACGTGCCGTAGGCCTTTGCCCAGGGCCTCATACGCTCAAGCTCTCCCTGCTCGATGGCAGCGTGGATGGCTCTACGCTCGCGCGCCTCAAGGTCGCAGCCGAGGGGCTGGGCGAGCAAACCGGCGATCCCGGCCTGGACTCGGTTTTGGGCGAAATCGACATGCGCGTCGCCGTGGAACTGGCCAAAGCCGGTATCTGCTAGCCTCGACGTTGCCCCCGTCAAGACGGCCTATCGGCATAAGTCACTGAACTATCACAATAATCCGTCCAGCCGCTCAGCCGCACTCGGATGTTGTCCGGGGCTTGGCACGCGTATATAAGCCTGCCGCGCGGGACAAATCGTCGCACCAACAACAAAAGAAGTCAGGGAGTGAGTGGGATGTTGGCCAGAACTAAAACCAAGACTTATCAGCCGTCCGACAAGGAGCCGTTCATGAACGAGCGCCAGCGGGATTATTTCCGCTTGAAGCTGCTCAACTGGCGGGAAGACATCTTGAAGGAGGCCAAGGAGACGCTCCTGCATCTGCAGGAGGAGAACCAGAACCATCCGGATATCGCCGACCGGGCTTCATCGGAAACCGACCGCGCCATCGAGCTGCGCGCGCGCGACCGTCAGCGCAAGCTGATCGCCAAGATCGACGAAGCGCTGGCGCGCATCGACGATGGCACCTATGGCTATTGCGAAGAGACCGGCGAGCCGATCTCGATCCGCCGCCTGGAAGCGCGCCCGATCGCGACGCTGTCGGTGGAAGCGCAGGAGCGGCACGAGCAGCGCGAACGCGTGTATCGCGACGAATGAGGCGCGGTTTTCTTGTCGTCCCCGCCAACGGGTCCGCGCGAAACGCGGCCCGATGACAGGCTCCGGCGGGGGGCCATAAGCTGGCGCGTTCGCCTCTTGCTTTGTCATCGCCCGGCTTGACCGGGTGATCCAGTACACACCATGGACGGCGCCAGCGACAGCACCGTGAGCAGCGCGGTCATCTGGATCACGCGCTCGGTCAGTCCGCTGCCTTATGCGAAATTGACGCTGATGTCCTGCGCGCCAGCAGGCTGCGTCGCCGCTGCGATCAGTCCGGCTACTCCGATCGCCACTGTCACAAGACGGACACGGCTGTCGGAAATGCCTATCACGTCTTTCCTGGCGGACGGCCCAGCAAGCTGGCCATCTCCTCTTCAAGATTGTCGAAAGCCGCCTTGCCCGGCGCGGGCTCGAGCTTGGCCTTTTGCTCAACCGGGGGTGAGACCCTGGTCTCGATCTTGGGTTCGAGCTTGGGCTCGCGATTGAGTTCGAATTTAGGTTCGATGCGCGGCTTGTAATCGCGCGCCGGCGCTTTGGCTTGCGGGGCGGCGAGCGGATCGGTGACCGGCGGGCGGCTTTCCGGCATGGGCGCGCGGCGCAGCGCGGCTTCGAGCTGCTGCGCCATCTCCGCCAGGTTATGATCGGTCTGCGCCGGCGCTGCGGGCTCCGCGAGCGGCGGCGGCACCACGGGCGCGACGCTCGGCCGCAGCGCCGGTTCGCTGCGTGTTGTGGGCGCGGCGACCTCAGGCGGATTGAGCCGCGTCGACAATTCGGCGGCAAGATCGGTGAGGCTGTCGGTCGGGCGTGCCCGCGCACCCGGTTCGGGCGGCAGCCACGGTTCCTCGGTGGCGGACGAACGGTAGGGGCGCGGCGCCGGGATCGGCGTCGGCTCGCTCATCGGCTGCAACGGCCAGGAGCCATCCCCGTTCGGAGTTTGCCGCGTGGCGGGCTCGGTCGAGACGCTGACCCGCCCTGGCTCGCGCGCCAGGTCGCGGGCGCCGGCCGCGCGCACGATGTTGGGCTCGACCACGACGTCGGTAGGGCCGCCGATCATCAAGAGATGCTCGACATTGTCGCGGCGGATCAGCACCAAGCGGCGGCGGCCGTCGATGGTGGCCGCATCGATGACCGCCAGCCGCGGCTGGCGTCCGCGCGCACCGCTGCCCAGGCGGTTGGCGCCGAAACGGCGCACCAGCCAGGCGGTCAGACCAATCAGCGCGAGCACCACCAGAAACGCGATGAAAAACCGCGCAGCCAGCGGCATCTCCGAGCCAAACAGGGTCTCGAACATCAATGCACTCCGTACTTGGGGCCGCGGCTCATGGGCCGGGAATCGCCCAAATGGTTAATTCCGTAAAGCACAATTTGCCGCCCGGAATACTAACAGAACATTAACAGATATTAGGCCTTTTGCCATCCCACCGCCGGTTCCGCTTAGCCGAGGATGGTGATGACCGGCCTGCAATACGAACGCGGCATGGACGCCCCGGTCTGCGTCGCCAAGGGCGTCGATGCGCTGGCCTTGAAGATCCGCGAAGAGTCGCCGCCGAACATTCGATTCCCGTGGTCGAGAACCCGCCGTTCGCCCGCGCGCTACATGCCACCGTCGAGGTCGACCAGGCGATCCCGATCGAGCACTACAAGGCGGTGGCCGAAGTGATCGGCTATGTCATGCGGCTGCGCCGGGCGGTTCCCCGATAGCGGCCAAAGGGGCGCAATTATCCAAAAGGGCGGGATTGCCGTTGGCTGGCTCTTGCGCCGATAGGGCGGGTTAAGGCACTCAGGAGTCATGGCAGGCCAGCAACCCGCAGCGCAGACACCAGCGCAGGATCGCAGCGAAGTTCCGGGGCGGCGGGCTTTCGACAAAAGCCAGAGCGCCCCGCGCAGCGGCTCGGTCGGCCTGGTGGTGCTGGTCGCCCTGGCGCTGATCGCCGCCGCCGCCAGCCTGATTTATATCGACCGCCCCTATGCCGGAACCTACATCCTGGCGCTGCTGGCCTTGCTCGGCACCATCGGCGTATTCGCGCTGTTCGCCATGGCCTCCGGCATCATGCAGCTTGCCAGCCGGAGCGAGCGCAATCCGCTGCTCAAGGCGGTGGTCGACAGTGCCTTCGACGGCATCGTGGTCACCGACCAGTCGGGCCGCGTGTTCTACGCCAACGCCACCTATCTCGACTTGATCGGGGCGACCGACAGCAACGACGTGCGGCCGATCGAGCGGGTCTTCGTCGGCGATCCCGATGTCTCCGAATCGATCTACCGCCTGCTCAAGGCCGCGCGCGAGGGCCGCCGCCTGCAGGAGGAGGTGCGCATTCCCGGCGCCACGGCCGAGGCCACGCGCTGGCTGCGCATGCGCGTGCGCCCGCTCGGGACCAGCAAGCACGACGCGCGCATGACGGTGTGGTCGATCGCCGACGTGACGCGCGACCGCGTGCGCCAGGAAAACGTGTTCCAGGAGCTGCAACACGCCATCGATTATCTCGACCACGCGCCGGCCGGCTTCTTCTCGGCCGATGCCGCGGGCGACGTGGTCTATCTCAATGCCACGCTGGCGAACTGGCTCGATCACGATCTCGCCCAAGTGGGCGCCGGGTCGCTCAAGCTCGGCGATATCGTCGCCGGCGAGGGCGCCGCGCT
>DATBZY010000251.1:0-8477 GCA_036512915.1 Pseudolabrys sp.
CTCGTCGCCCGGCACGGCTATCGTACCCCAGCTCAGGTGCGAGCCGATCAATCCCGGGTTGATCAGACAGTCACAACCGACCTATCATTGGCCGCCTGAATAAGCTCAGCCGGGTGTCTCAAAACCGGGCCGCAGTACAAATAGGGACTGACGAGCCAGGCAAGCGCGAGGCTGAGCAGCACGATTGTGCCGGCTAGGGTAAGGACTGCGCGATCGACGTTCATGGTGGACCTCCTGATCGAAGGGCTGAAACTTGCGCTCGGTGCCCGGCCCCGCGGGCGCTGCCGGCCGGGCTAACCCTGCGCGACGGCATTGACTATATATGCGTTAATTCGTATATACGCAACTATGAAAATACAAGCCAATGACATGCTCGCGGCGGTGGACCAAGCGAGCACCCTGCTGAAGGCTCTCGGCAACCGCCACCGCCTGATCGTCATTTGTCAGCTGATCGAGAAAGAGCGCTCGGTGGGTGAATTGGCCGCCTTGCTGAAGATCCGCAACTCGACGGTGTCGCAGCACCTGGCGCTGCTGCGCAAGGACGGGCTCGTGACGGCTCGGCGCGACGGGCAGACCATCTGGTATTCGATCGGTAGCGCTCCGGCGCGCGAACTCGTGCGCACCCTGTATCGGGTCTATTGCGCGCCGACCTCCGCCTGCCTCCCGAACGCGCGGATCAAGACGCCACGCCCGGCGCGCCGCCAGAGTCTTGCGTCAAATCAATGACCGTGCCCGCGGTACGCGGGACACGATAACCGGTCGATGTCCAGATGACTGAGGAAAAGTACTGATGCGTGCCGGTATTGTCGTAGCGGTGGCGCTCGCGCTGTTTGCCCAACGGGCGCTCGCCCAGGAGACTTTCGTCGTTGCGCCGAAGACGGTCGCCGACGAAAAGGCGGTCTTTGCCACGGTCGAAAGCGCCAACGTCGTGCCGGCGCGTGCGCGCATCGGCGGCACCGTGGTGCAGCTTGCCGTGAAGGAAGGCGATGCGGTCAAGCAGGGCCAGATCGTTGCGACCATCGGCGACGAGAAGCTCGCGCTGCAGATGAAGTCGCTCGATGCGCAGATTGCCGGTCTGGAAGCCCAGTTTGCCCAGGCGCAGGCCGATCTTACCCGCGGCGAAGATTTGTTCTCGCGCGGGACCATTCCAAAGACCCGGCTCGATGAGGCGCGCACCGCCTTCAACGTCGCGACCAATGCGCTGAAGTCGCGCACCGCCGAACGTTCGGTCATCCAGCAGCAGGTCACCGAAGGCAGCGTACTCGCGCCGACCTCCGGCCGCGTCTTGAAGGTGCCGGTGACAACCGGCACCGTCATCTTGGCCGGTGAAACCGTCGCCACGGTGGCGGAACAGAATTTCGTGCTGCGGCTGCGCGTGCCGGAGCGGCATGCCCGTTTTCTCAAGGCCGGCGATCCGGTGCGGATCGATGGTGAAGAGCTCGGCAAGAGCGGCGCGCAATTCGGCACCATCCGCCTGGTCTATCCGCAGATCGAAGATGGCCGTGTGATCGCCGATGCGGCGGTCGCAAGTCTCGGTGATTATTTCGTCGGCGAGCGCATCCGGGTGTGGGTATCGGCCGGTGAGCGTACCAGCTTCATCGTGCCGGGATCATTCATCATCACTCGCTTTGGCATTGACTATGTCCGCATTCGCAAGGACGCCAAAGCCGTGAACGATGTGCCGGTGCAGCGCGGACGCGAGTTGCCACGCCCCGAGATGCCGGATGCCCTCGAAATCCTGTCCGGACTTAAAGGTGGCGACATATTGGTGCGGCCGTGAAGCTCGGGCTGTCGGGGCGACTCACCCAAGCAACGATACGCTCGCCGCTGACGCCGTTGTTCCTGCTGGCGGCACTCGCGGTCGGGTTGATCGCGCTCCTCACCATCGCGCGCGAGGAGGAACCGCAGATCAGCGTGCCCATGGTCGACATTCGCGTTAACGCCGACGGTCTCAAGGCGCCGGATGCGGTCGAGCTGGTGACCAAGCCGCTCGAAGCCATTATCAAAGGCCTCGACGGGGTTGAGCACGTCTACAGCCAGACCGTCGACGATCGGGTCATGGTAACGGCGCGCTTCCTCGTCGGCACCAAAGCCGACGACGCAATCGTGCGGGTGCACGAGAAGATTCGCGCCAACCTGGATCGAATCCCGGTTGGAATTTCGGATCCGTTGATCGTCGGACGCGGCATTAACGACGTCGCCGTTGTGGTGCTAACGCTGTCGTCGAAGCCGGAAGCGGCGGCGCGTTGGGCCGACAAAGACCTCTATGAGCTTGCCGACCAGTTGCGCTCCGAACTGGTGAAGACCGACGATGTCGGCCTGACCTACATTTCCGGCGGTAACCCCCAGCAGATCCGTGTCGAACCCGACCCGGAGAAGCTCGCACTGTTTGGCGTCACGCTGCAGCAATTGGTCGCGAAAGTGCGCGACGCTAACCGCTCGTTCCAGGCCGGCCAGGTGCGCGACAACGGCGCCATGCGCAACGTCGCGGCCGGGCAGACGCTCGCCGGCATTCCCGATATCGGACTCTTGCTCGTCGCCACGCGCGATAACCGCCCAGTCTACGTGCGCGACGTGGCTTCGGTCGTCATTGGACCAAGCCCGCAAGAGCATCGCGTGTGGATGGACACGCCGGAGAAAGATGGCAATTGGGGCCGTGTGCCGGCGGTCAGCGTCGCCTTCGCCAAGCGCGCCGGCGCCAATGCCGTCGTAGTGGCTGAGCAGTTGCTGGCGCGGCTGCGGAGCGTGGAGGGGAGGCTGATCCCTCCGGACGTCAAGGTGACGGTGACACGCGACTACGGGGAAACCGCGAACGACAAGGCGAACGAACTCCTGTTCCACCTCGCCCTCGCAACCATGTCGATCGTCGTGCTCATTGCCTTTGCGATCGGCTGGCGCGAGGCATTGGTCACCTTCGTTGTCATCCCGACCACCATTCTGCTCACGTTGTTCGCCTCCAAGGTGATGGGCTACACCATTAATCGTGTCAGCCTGTTCGCGCTCATCTTCTCCATCGGTATCCTGGTCGACGATGCCATCGTGGTGGTCGAGAACATCGCGCGGCACTGGGCGATGAAGGATGGCCGCAGCCGCCTGCAGGGAGCGATCGAGGCGGTGGCGGAAGTCGGTAATCCGACCGTCGTCGCCACCTTGACCGTGGTGGCGGCGCTGCTGCCGATGCTGTTCGTCTCCGGCCTGATGGGGCCTTACATGGCGCCGATCCCGGTCAACGCGTCGGCGGCGATGTTGTTCTCGTTCTTCGTCGCCATGGTGATCGCGCCGTGGCTGATGGTTCGCCTCCACCCGCAAGGAAACGCGCTGCACGGACACGAGGCGGCGCACGGCGAGGGCATTCTTGGCCACCTTTATCGCCGCCTGGCCAATCCGGTCGTGCGCTCGCGCCGGTCGGCTTGGACGTTCCTGATCGCGGTCGGGGTGGCGACGGTGCTCGTGTGCTTACTATTCGTGACCAAGAGCGTCACGGTGAAGCTGCTGCCGTTCGACAACAAGTCGGAACTGGCCGTAGTCGTCGATCTGCCCGAGGGCGCGACGCTCGAGGACACCGAGCGGACCCTGTTCTCGATCGCCGGCGTGGCGCGGCAGCTGCCGGAAATCCGCTCGATCGAGACCTATGCCGGCACGCCGGCACCGTTCAATTTCAATGGACTGGTCCGGCACTATTATGTGCGCGAATTGCCCGAGTTGGGCGAGCTGCATCTCAACCTGGCGTCGCGTGACGACCGCGCACGCAGCAGTCACGCCATCGCGCTCGATCTGCGCGCCCGGCTGAAGACGATTGTTATGCCGGACGGTGCGGTCGCCCGCGTGGTCGAAGTGCCGCCGGGGCCGCCGGTCATGGCCACGCTGCTGGCCGAGGTTTATGGGCCGAGCTCGACGGACCGCCGCGCCGTGGTTGCCGAATTGAAAAAACTTTTTGCCTCCGTACCCTACATCGTCGACATCGATGACTCGATCGGACAGCCGCGGCCGCGCCTGCGGATCTCGATCGATCAGGATCGCCTCGAATTCTTTGGTGTCGAACAGCGCGACGTCTATGACACGATCGCGGCCCTGTTCGGCGGCACCGCAGTCGGCTATTCGCACCGCGGCGAAGGCCGCAACCCGATCGAGATCGTCGTCCGGCTGCCGAAACGCGACCTGTCCTGGAGCGAGCTTCTGGCCTCGACGCCGGTGCCCGCCAACAGCGTGCCCGGCAACAAGACCGTGGTTGAGCTTGGCGACGTCGTGCGTGTGAGCAAGGAATTGGGTTCACCGACGATCTTCCGTCGTGACGGACGCTTTGCCGACATGGTGATGGCGGAACTGGCAGGCGCCTTTGAGGCTCCGATCTACGGCATACTCGACGTCGACAAGCGCATCGAGGCGCATAATTGGGGCGCGCTCGAGCGGCCGACCATCCGTTTCCATGGCCAGCCGGAGGACGAAAGCAAGCCGACGATCTTGTGGGACGGCGAGTGGGAGATCACCTACGTGACCTTCCGCGACATGGGCGCGGCGTTCATGGTGGCAATCGTCGGCATCTATATCCTGGTCGTTGCGCAATTCGGCAGCTTCTTGCTGCCACTGGTCATCCTGACGCCGATCCCGCTCACTCTGATCGGCATCGTGCTCGGGCATTGGCTGTTCGGCGCGCCGTTCACCGCGACGTCGATGATCGGCTTCATCGCGCTCGCCGGCATTATCGTGCGCAACTCGATCCTGCTGGTGGATTTCATCCGCCACGGTTCACGCCAGGGGAAAGCTTTGCGCGAGGTGTTGCTGGAAGCCGGCGCGGTCCGCTTCAAGCCTATTCTCCTGACCGCGCTCGCCGCCATGATTGGCGCGGCGACGATTCTCCTCGATCCGATTTTCCAGGGCCTGGCGATCTCGCTGCTATTCGGTCTCGCCTCGTCGACCTTGCTGACCGTGCTGGTTATTCCGGCCATATACGTCGTGTTGCGCGACGCGGACCAAGTGCTTCGATAATTTCTAAAACAGAAATGACCATTCCTGGCACGTAATGTACCTGCCGAACGCCCCGGCTCATCTGCGGTTCAAAACAGCGCCTCGAGCAGCATGGCGCCGAACAGGATCAAGCCGGCATCGCGGTTGGATTTGAACAACATCAGGCAATGCGCCGGGTCGTTGATGTCGAGGCGCATCACCTGCCAGGCCAGATGCGCGGCGAAAGCGATCAACCCGAGCACGAAAATCAACCCGCCGCTGGCCATCAGTCCGGCAGCAGCAATCAGAACCACCGCGCCGGCATAGAAGCTCGCCAGCATCGGCTGCGTGCGCTCGCCGAACAATAGCGCGGTCGACTTGATGCCGATCAGCGAATCGTCGTCGCGGTCCTGGTGCGCGTAAATCGTATCGTAGCCGATCACCCAGGAGATCGATCCGGCATAGAGCACGATCGCCGGCCAATCGAGCCGGCCGAAAGCCGCCGGCCAGCCCATCAGCGCGCCATAGGAGAAGGCGAGGCCGAGCACGATCTGCGGCCAATAGGTGATGCGCTTCATGAACGGATAGATCGCGACCACCAGCAATGAGGCGAGGCCGGTTACCACCGTGAAGCGGTTGAACTGGATCAGCACCAGCAATCCGATGAGCGCCTGCGCCAGCATGAAAACGATAGCCTGCGCGACCGTCACTTGTTTGGACGGGATCGGCCGCGAGCGCGTGCGCTCGACGCGAGTGTCGAGATCGCGATCAACCAGATCGTTCCAGGTGCAGCCGGCGCCGCGCATGGCGAAGGCGCCGATGAAAAACAAGACGATGTGCCACAGGCTCGGCAATCGGCCGACCTGCATGCCGGCCAGTCCCACCGACCACCAGCACGGCATCAGCAGCAGCCAAGAGCCGATCGGACGGTCGAGGCGGGCGAGCCGCAGATAGGGGCGGGTGAACGCGGGCGCGAGACCGTCGACCCAATTTCCGGTCGCATCGGCGACGCGCCCGCTTCCGGTCACTTGCTGCTCTCGCTCATTTGTTGCCGAGCGGGGTGCCGGTCAGGGTGTCGAAGGTGCCGCGGCCGGTCCGGATGTTGTTGGAGTCAGGCACGGGGGCGGCCAGTGCGTCGCTCAGGCTCGGCGCCGTCTGCTGCATCGGCGCGGCGGCGGCCTGACAGACCTTGCTGCGCATCTCCGCCGTCTTGGCGTGCCCCTGTTTTATGTTGCTCAGGACTTGCGGGGGAATGCCGCACCAGACCGCGTTGTCGCTGGCGTATTTGAGCATCTTCATTTCGGCGGCGGAAAACGCGGTGAATAGCGCGCAGGCCTCTTTCGCCGTCGCCTTGCGATCGCCGGCGGCGCGGATCGCGCCCGCCCGCTTTTGCGCCTCATCGCGCAGCTTGCCGAATTCCTTCAAGCAGGGCGGTTCCTGCTGCTGCTGCGGTTGCGGCAGCGGCTGGAACTGCGCCGCAGCGGGACCTGCGGCGATGGCAAACATGCACGCGGCGATGCACACTGCCCGGCGCAAGTTCATGGCGAATCCTCTTTTGGCCCCGGCGCATTATACAGGCGGTTGGCCGATGGGAGCCTTATAACAACCTGCTGAATGCGTTGGGAAGGCGGCAATTCGCCCAAAATCGATGCCCCTCGCGCAGCCCCGCCGGCCGGCGTAAATCAGTGCCAGCCACACACCTGCGACGATTGACCCCATGCCGCGCACCGATTTCCGCACCCCCCGCATCTACCTCGATGCGCCGCTCGCCGGCGGCAAAGAGGCCATGCTCGACCGCGACCAGGCCAATTACCTGCTCAATGTGCTCCGCCTCAAGCGCGGGGACGAGCTGCTGCTGTTCAATGGCCGCGACGGCGAATGGCAGGGCCAACTCGCCGGAACCGGCAAGCGGGCGCTGACGGCCATCGTGGGCGAGCGCATGCGCGAGCAGCCGCGGCCGCTCGACCTGCATTTTCTGTTCGCGCCGCTCAAGCATGCCCGGCTCGACTACCTGGTGCAAAAGGGGGTGGAAATGGGCGCCTCGCGCCTGCAGCCGGTGATCACCCGGCACACCCAGGTGGCGCGGGTCAATCTCGAACGCATGCGCGCCAATGCGATCGAGGCGGCCCAGCAGTGTGGCGTTTTGACACTGCCGGAGGTCGCCGCGCCGGTGGCGTTCAAGACGGTCGCCGGCACCGCCGACGCCGATCGGCTGCTGGTGTTCTGCGACGAGGACGCCGAGGTGACGGATCCGGTGACGGCACTGGCAGGGGCGCGCCCGTCGGCGCGGGCGCTGCTGCCGGCCGAGGCCGCGCGCGCCGCCAATCCACTCGCCTTGCCGCTCGCCGTGCTGATCGGCCCGGAAGGCGGCTTCGCCGAGGACGAGCGGGAGGCGCTGCGCCAGCGGCCGAATGTGGTGCGGATCGCGCTCGGGCCGCGCATCCTGCGCGCCGACACCGCAGCGGTGGCCGCGCTCGCGCTGGTTCAGGCGGTGCTGGGCGATTGGCGCGGCGCATAATTCCGAAAAGTGGGAACCGGTTTTCGGAAAAGATCATGCGCAATAAAAAAAGGCATGATCCGACGCGGATGCGGACGCCCGGCTGACCGGCCGCCAGGGATTGCGCTTCCCTTGGTCGACCCGATCAGCCCGGGGCCCGTTGCGGCGCGGTTGCCGGCAACTGGCCGGCAACCAACGCCGTGAACGCGAACAAACAACCGACCATGACCAGGAACGCTACTCACAACATGGCATACGCGGCCGATACCATTCCGACCGGACGACGGTCGGTCGCACTCGACAAGGATACGCGGCAGAAGGTCGT
This sequence comes from Pseudolabrys sp., assembly GCA_036512915.1. GTDB lineage: Bacteria > Pseudomonadota > Alphaproteobacteria > Rhizobiales > Xanthobacteraceae > Pseudolabrys. Next base: position 7,767 of record DATBZY010000251.1, read on the forward strand.
CGTCCGTCCGATACGCACCACGCGTGCATCGGCGAGAACGTCGAAACTCACTGGCCGCAGGAAATGCGTGGTCTGATCGATCGGCGTCATCGGCCGATAACCGTTCCATGCTGCCGCACAGCCGAACAACATCGCGCTGTCGGCCTGCGCCATCAGCGCCGGCCCGCACACCACGCCGCCGTCGCGGCAGTTCCCCGCGGCAAAGGGCAAACGCAACAGTGCCCCCGGTTGCCAATCCTCCGGCGCTCCGGCCGGTCGGGTGGCTTCCACTTTTTCGATTACCAGTCCGAGATCCTGCACCCAACGCGGCAGAACCTCGGCCAGTAAACGCGCCGCCAACACAAGACCAAACACCGTTTCGGCCAACTCCGGCCGGCGCAGTGCTGCGGTCATGACTCCTCCTGCTTCGGACATTCAGCGGCGGCCCGCACCGCGGAGCCGCACGTCAGCCCGATTCGCGAGGGAAATGATGCAGCGCCGCAAACCGAGTCACGAGTCCAAATGGCCGCAAAGCTGTGTACGAATCGGCTGTGGCGGGAAAAAGCTGTGATAAAGTCGGCCGGTCGTTCTCGCATGGTCGTGTCCGAAAACCGGTATGCCACACCGGATCAAGTCCGGGGCAGGCTTTTTCGGGATCATGCGCTGGCAGGAGTTCAGTCATGGTGCGCGTGTCGCGTTGCATTCGGTCCCTCACCGTCGCGGTTTTGATGG
>DATBZY010000252.1:0-2947 GCA_036512915.1 Pseudolabrys sp.
ACCCGCAATGCCGGCGAAATGATCCGCAAGCAGACGCTCACCTATAACCGCACGCGCCAGGCGATGATCACCAAGGAACTGATCGAGATCATCTCCGGCGCCGAGGCGCTCTGACGCCAGGACTTTAGTTTAAGAGGAACAAACATGGCCACCCCGCAAAACGCTGTCGGAAAAATCACTCAGGTGATTGGCGCCGTCGTCGACGTGCAGTTCGAAGGCGACCTGCCGGCGATCCTGAACGCCCTGGAAACCAAGAACCGGGGCAACCGGCTGGTGCTCGAGGTCGCTCAGCATCTCGGCGAGTCGACGGTGCGCACCGTCGCCATGGACTCCTCGGAAGGTCTGGTGCGCGGGCAGGAGGTTACCGATACGGGTGCGCCGATTTCGGTGCCGGTCGGACCGGGACTCCTCGGCCGCATCATCAATGTGATTGGCGATCCGGTCGATGAAGCCGGCCCGGTCATCGGCGAGACAAGGCGCGCGATCCATCAGGACGCGCCCACCTACACCGACCAGGCCACCGAGGCGCAGATTCTCGTCACCGGCATCAAGGTGGTGGACCTGCTCGCGCCTTACGCCAAGGGCGGCAAGATCGGCCTGTTCGGCGGCGCCGGCGTCGGCAAGACCGTGCTGATCATGGAGCTGATCAACAACGTGGCCAAGGCGCATGGCGGCTACTCGGTGTTCGCCGGCGTCGGCGAGCGCACGCGCGAGGGCAACGACCTCTATCACGAGATGATCGAGTCGGGCGTGAACAAGGATCCGCACAAGGGCTCGGTCGAGGGTTCCAAGTGTGCGCTGGTGTACGGCCAAATGAACGAGCCGCCGGGTGCCCGCGCCCGTGTCGGACTCTCCGGCCTCACGGTCGCCGAGTATTTCCGCGATCAGGGCCAGGACGTGCTGTTCTTCGTCGACAACATCTTCCGCTTCACGCAGGCCGGCTCGGAAGTGTCGGCGCTGCTCGGCCGCATTCCGAGCGCCGTGGGCTATCAGCCGACGCTCGCCACCGACATGGGCGCACTGCAGGAGCGCATCACCACGACCCACAAAGGCTCGATCACCTCGGTGCAGGCGATCTACGTTCCGGCCGACGACCTGACCGACCCGGCGCCGGCCACCTCGTTTGCTCACTTGGATGCGACCACCGTGCTGTCGCGCGACATCGCCGCCAAGGGCATCTATCCGGCGGTGGACCCGCTCGACTCGACCTCGCGCATGCTGTCGCCGCTGATCGTGGGTGAAGAGCACTACGGCGTGGCGCGGCAAGTGCAGCAGATCCTCCAGCGCTACAAGGCGCTGCAGGACATCATCGCCATTCTGGGCATGGACGAACTGTCGGAAGAGGACAAGGTGGCGGTGTCCCGTGCCCGCAAGATCGAACGCTTCCTGTCGCAGCCGTTCTTCGTCGCCGAAGTGTTCACCGGCTCGCCCGGCAAGCTGGTCGATCTCGCCGACACCATCAAGGGCTTCAAGGGCCTGTGCGAAGGCAAGTTCGATCACCTGCCGGAGGCCGCCTTCTACATGGTCGGCACCATCGAAGAGGCAGTCGAGAAGGGCAAGAAGCTCGCGGCGGAAGCGGCGTAGGGAAAACGATGGCCACTTTCCATTTCGAACTGGTTTCTCCGGAAAAGCTGCTGTTTTCCGGCGACGTCGAGCAGGTCGACGTGCCGGGCGCCGAGGGCGACTTCGGCGTGCTGGCCGGCCATGCGCCGTTTGTCAGCACGCTGCGGCCGGGAATTCTGACCGTTCACGGCGCGGGCGGCGAACAGAAGATCGTCGTGCTGGGCGGCTTCGCGGAGGTGTCAGCGGAAGGCCTCACCGTGCTCGTCGAACTGGCCGAGACGCTCGAGGACATCGACCGCGGCATGATTTCGACCCGCATCGGCGAAATGGAGCAGCGGATCGCCAAGATGGAGCCGGGCTCCGAGCTCGACAAGCTGATCACGCGGCTCGATCATTTCAAAACGATCGATCGCCACCTGACCGGCACGGCGATGCACTAGCGCGCGCGCGCGAACTTTTCGAATTCCGCCACTACCCGTTCATAGATCGGCCGCTTGAACGGTACCACCAGGCCGGGCAATTCGCGCATCGCGACCCAGCGCCAACCGATGAATTCCGGATCGTGCCCGCCGCCGGGATTGGCAATATCGATCTCGCTGTCATCGCCAGTGAACCGCAGCGCGTACCATTTCTGTTTCTGCCCGCGATATTTTCCGCCCCAGGCTTCGCCGGCGATCGCGCGCGGAATGTCGTAGGCGAGCCACTCGGCGATCTCGCCGAGCTTTTGCACCGAGCGGATATTGGTTTCCTCGTAGAGCTCGCGCAGCGCGGCCTGGTACGGATCTTCGTTATCGTCGATGCCGCCCTGCGGCATCTGCCAGACATGCGTTGCATCGACGTGCTCGGGGCCGCCGGCCCGCCGGCCGATGAACACAAGGCCGGCGCGGTTGAGCACCGTCATGCCGGCGCAGGGGCGGTAGGGCAGCGATTCGTAAGGCGGCATTTGCGCTCCGTCATTCCGGCCGCGCGTTTCGTTTGCGCCCAAGAATGAAGCTACGACGACTTCGCCTTGATCGCCACCATGGTGATCGGCACCAGCACGAAGCCGCGGGCTTCCAGCTTCTTCGTCCATTCGGCGATGCGCGCGATGGTCGCCGGCTGCGCGGTGGCTAAGCCGACGGCGGCGCCATTGTCGCGCGCCGTCAGCTCGAGACGGGCGAGCGCACGGTCGATTTCGACCGGCGTCGGCACCGCGTCGAGCACCAGGTCGGTCTTGGCGAAGGGCAGATTGTGGCTGCCGGCACCACATAGATCAGCCCGCGGTTGGCGGTCTCGCGCAGCACCGGCGCCAGCGCCTGCTCGGAGGCGGTGAAGCGCGCGCCCATGTAGCTCGCGACCCCGACATAACCGTGGAACCGGCTCATCAGCCAATGCAGGCGGTCGA
>DATBZY010000253.1:0-4405 GCA_036512915.1 Pseudolabrys sp.
CCTGCGGTTTGCGCCCGCGCCCGCCGATCAGTGGCCAAAGGCGGACGAGGTGCTGCCGGAACCGCTGGTTAACGGAAAAGTGGATATTGGCGCTGTCGCCACCGAATTCTTGATCCTTGGCATCGATCCCTATCCGCGCAAGGCCGATGCGAAATTCTCCCCGCCCAAGGTCGACGACGACGGCGCGCACCCGTTCGCCGCCCTGGAAGCGCTGAAAAAGCGCCCCGGAGGCGGTCCGTCGTGACCGGTGAGGAAGGCATGGGACCGGCGCACAAGCGGCTTGTCTGTGGCGGCCGAGCGGTTATGGTCGCCGCCGTGCGTCGATTTCAGATGACCGCGTTGCCGGCGCTCAAGCCAACGCCGCCAAGGTCGATCCATGCCCGATAAAGTTCGCATCGCACTTGACGCCATGGGCGGCGACCATGGTGCGTCGGTCGTCCTGCCGGGCGCCGATGTTTCGCTCGTCCGCCATCCCGACATCGAATACCTGCTGTTCGGCAACCGCGCCGTGGTGGAGCCCTTGCTCGAGGGCTTGCCCCGGCTCAAGGCCAAGTCGAGGGTCGTTCACACCGAGGTGGCGATCCGGATGGACGACAAGCCCAGCCAGGCGCTGCGCTACGGGCGCTGGAAGTCCTCGATGTGGCTTGCGATCGATGCGGTGAAGAAAGGCGAGGCCGATGTGGCGGTTTCGGCCGGCAACACCGGCGCGTTGATGGCGATGGCACGCTTCAATCTCAAGATGATCGAGGGCATCGAGCGGCCGGCGATCGCCGCCCTTTGGCCCACGCTCAAGGGCGAGTCGGTGGTGCTCGATGTGGGGGCCTCGATCGGCGCCGACGAGGCGCATCTGGTCAACCTCGCCGCCATGGGCAGCGCCATGGCGCGCGTGCTGTTCGACATCGAGCGTCCGACCGTCGGCCTGCTCAATATCGGCGTCGAGGAGATCAAGGGGCTCGAGCAGGTGCGCGAGGCCGGCCGCATCCTGCGCGAGGGTCAATTCCCGCATTTCGACTATCACGGCTTCGTCGAAGGCGACGATATCGGCAAGGGCGTGGTGGATGTGGTGGTTACCGAAGGGTTCGCCGGCAACATCGCGCTCAAGACCGCGGAAGGGACCGCCCGCCAGTTTGGCCAGTATCTGCGCTCCGCCATGAACCGAACCTGGGCCGCGCGGCTCGGATATCTGCTGGCGCGGCAGGCGTTCCGCACGCTTCGCGACAAGATGGACCCGCAAAAGTCCAATGGCGGCGTCTTTCTCGGACTCAACGGCGTTGTGATCAAAAGCCATGGCGGCGCCGACGCCGAAGGTTTCGCCGCTGCGATCGATATGGGTTACGACATGGTCCGCTACGAACTGCTCGCCAAGATCGGCCAATCGATGGCGCGTGACCTGCTGGCAACGGCGACGGCGCGCCTGGCGAGCGGAGCAGCCTCGTGACCCTATTGCGTTCGGTGATCCTCGGCTGCGGGAGCTATCTTCCCGCGCGAATTCTCAGCAACGACGAACTGGCGCGTTCGGTGGAGACCACCGACGAATGGATCGTGCAGCGTACCGGCATCCGCGAACGGCATATTGCGGCCGCGGGAGAACTCACCTCCGACCTCGCGCTCAACGCCGCCCGCGCGGCATTAGTAAACGCCCATGTCGAGGCGGATTCTATCGATCTGATCGTGCTGGCGACATCAACGCCGGATCAGACCTTTCCCGCCACCGCGGTATCGGTGCAGGCCGGGCTCGGCATCACCCGCGGCGTCGCCTTCGATCTGCAGGCGGTCTGCTCGGGCTTCGTCTACGCATTGTCGGTGGCCGATGCCATGCTCCGGGTCGGCAGCTACAAGCGGGCGCTGGTAATCGGGGCGGAGACCTTCTCCCGCATCCTCGATTGGAACGACCGCACCACCTGCGTGCTGTTCGGCGACGGCGCCGGCGCCGTGGTGATCGAGGCGCAGCCGCAAGCAGGTACCAAGGCGGATCGCGGTGTCCTCACCACCCACCTGCGCTCGGATGGCCGCCACAAAAGCAAGCTTTACGTGGATGGCGGGCCGTCCTCGACCCAGACCGTCGGGCATGTGCGCATGGAGGGCCGCGAGGTGTTCAAGCACGCAGTGGCGATGATCACCGACGTGATCGAGGATGCCTTCAAGGCCACCGGCTATACCGCCGCCGACATCGATTGGTTCGTGCCGCACCAGGCCAACAAGCGGATCATCGACGGCTCGGCCCACAAGCTCGGCATCGCGCCGGAGAAGGTGGTGATCACCGTCGACCGGCACGGCAACACCTCGGCGGCTTCGATCCCGCTGGCGCTCGCCGACGCGGTCGCCGACCGGCGCATCAAGCGCGGCAACCTTATTCTCCTCGAAGCCATGGGCGGGGGCTTCACCTGGGGCTCGGCGCTGCTGCGCTGGTGAGCCGCGTGCCGGGTGGTTTTGCTTACCGGGGATGTGCCGCCAGGCGGGCCGCCGCCGTAGGCTAGCGCTTGCGGTCTATGGACGGGTCGGGCCAGGGCCTGGGTCGGTTCCCCCTTCACATTTTGCATCGCCCCGTTGACCCACCCCGATCTTGCTAATATCGTCAATAATTCAGCGGGATATCTTCGCCGGGGGCTGGGCAGGCGATGACTGGTAAAACGGTAACACGGGCGGACCTGTGTGAGGCGGTCTATCAAAAAGTGGGCCTCTCACGCACGGAATCCGCCTCACTCGTGGAGTTGGTGCTCAAAGAGATCACCGACTGCCTTGAGCGTGGCGAAACGGTGAAGCTGTCCTCGTTCGGCTCGTTCGTCGTGCGTAAAAAAGGCCAGCGTATTGGGCGCAATCCCAAGACCGGCAAGGAAGTTCCGATTTCGCCGCGCCGGGTGATGGTGTTCAAGCCGTCGGCGATCCTCAAGCATCGCATCAATGGCCACGCCGAATAAATCTGAGCGCTGCGTTAGTTCCAGTATCGCGTTTTATTCCAGCACGGAGTGAGGCCGCTTTGGATAACAAGGCGCCGGACGCCTTTCGCACCATCAGTGAAGTGGCGGATGAGCTCGATCTGCCGCAGCACGTGTTGCGTTTTTGGGAAAGCCGTTTCCGCGAAATCAAGCCGATGAAACGCGGCGGCGGGCGGCGCTATTACCGTCCCGACGACGTCGAATTGCTGCGCGGCATTCGCCATCTACTGTACGGCGAGGGCTACACCATCCGCGGCGTGCAGCGCATCTTGCGCGAGCACGGCGCGAAATTCGTGCAGGCGGTTTGGCAGGAGGGCGCGCCGCAGCCTCCGCATGGCGTGAGCGAGGACGAGGAGTTTGTCGATGACACCGCATCACCGGACGTCGAACCTGTTGAGGAGAGCCGCGGCCTGCGCGGCCGGCTCACCTCGCTGATCGGCCGCGATCTCGGTGAGCGCCAAGACGCCGCAGGCGCGCGCCGCGAGCCGCCGTTTCAGAGCGCGCCGGTGCCGCGCATCGAACCGAGCGATCGCGCGATCCATGGTGCGGCCGAGCCGGAGCCGCCGATGCCGGTGCCTGAATTCGCGCGGCCTGTGGCGCGCCCAGCGCCGCGCAGTGCAAGTGGCGGGCTCGCGCGTGACGATTTGCGAAAATTGCACGCCGTGCTGCACGAATTGGCCGAATGCCGCAAGCTCATCGAAGCCGCGGTCGCACGCGCTGAATAGGCCACTGCCGGCCTCGCGGCACCCGGCAACTTCACGCGCGATTGAACCGAAGACGCATGGTGCTGCACTAAGCCCTGTATAGAATATCGGTGCCGGGCTTTCCGGCGGGCAAAGGGTGGGCCATGCGACGGGTCGCAACGGCTGCGATACTTGCGATCGCGACGGTCGTCGGCGTGCTCACGCCAGCGCTGGGACAGGTGGTCAACAGCATCACCCCCTCAGCCATCAGGGGCACGACCGCCGTCACCGCCGCCTCGACCGCCGTGACCACCGCCGCCAGCCCCACGATTGCCGTTACGGCCACCACCACCACTACTACTGCCACTACCACCAGCAATCACGTCGCGACGTCGGCTGCCACGGACGGCCGCGGCGCCGGACGGCGGATACCAGGTCACTTCCGGCACTTCGGTTACCGCCGCCCGTGCGAGCGGGGTGGCGGCGCTGCTGTTCGCGCGCAAAGGCGACCTCACGCCCGATGAGGTGCGCAAGAACTTATACCAACGGCGAGAATGGATGACTCGTGGGGATTCCCGAATCGCTAAAAGTCTGAATCGATGGGCTCTTCGTATGAAGGGGAGCCAGAACGATGGCGGCGATTGTAGTCACCCAGAGCGATTTGACGGCCATGGAGCTTCGCGTAGCGGCCGGTCGCGAGAAGGACAGCGCAGCGTCGCGGCGGATGTTGGCGCTTGCAATGGTTCTCGACGGGGCTGACCGCACGAGCGCAGCCAAGACCTGCGG
>DATBZY010000254.1:0-3371 GCA_036512915.1 Pseudolabrys sp.
ACCTGCGTAAGGCCGCCGAACGCTCCATACCCGCGCTCTGGGACAGGATCGGATCAATCCTCGATCTCTTCCCGTCACACGAATGCCAAAACTTCTTCAATCACGCAGGTTATGCGTAATCTCAATCCAAAACGGCTCTAAGAGCATGATCCCGGAAAGTGGGAACCGGTTTTCGGAAAAGATCATGCGCAGGCAACGAGCATGAAATCCAGGACGCAGAGTGTTCGCGGAACTTGTTTCGCGATCAGGCGTTGTCTTGGTGCGACGCGACCCACGTGACACACCGCTCAAAGGCGATTAACCGATCGCCCGTTAACCCCAGCCCGCGGAGGCTGGGGGTTTCCGCATGCGCATGATCCCGAAAAGTGGGAACCGGTTTTCGGAAAAGATCATGCCCCAAGCAAAATGGCCGGCTCGGCCAACGGCCAAGCCAGGTTGCCGGCCCGCGACCGCGCTGCACCGCTAAGCCGTTGGCCGACAGCGGTATTTAGTGGCTGCGCGACCGCCGGGCGGTGGCGGTTTTGCGTTTGTCCGGCCGCTTCGGCAGCCGAAAGCAGGTCCCATCCGGGAACTCGAGATAACGGCTGAAAACCTGCACCTGGCCTTCCCCGCCGCGCCGCCCTTCGATCACGAACTTCGTGCCGACCGGAAACCGGCTGGGAAGACGATTTGAGCTGTACGCCATGACACCCTCCACGCGCATAATCCCGAAAAGTGGGAACCGGTTTTCGGAAAAGATCGTGCGCAATCAAAGTCACCGTTACGCTGGCAGCCCAATGTGTAGGTCCATTGACCGGTTCCGCCCCGTGGACGGTTATCCACGCTATCCCCAGGGAGCACCCCAACATCGGCCCCGGACGGGCGATCTCGCCGCCGGAACCCCGACGTGTTAGGAAAACCACCCCCGATATGGGGGTCTGACGGGCTTTGTGACGATGACCGCACCGCTAAAGAGCATCGAGGGTACCGGCGATATGGCCCAGTCCATGGCGAAAGCCATGGGCGAGATCGGCCGTAGCGCCCGTGCGGCTGCGCGGGCGCTCGCGCTGGCGTCTACCGCGCAGAAGGACCGCGCCCTCGCCCTCATGGCCGCCGCCATACGAGCCCAAAAGGCCCGCATCCTGGCCGCCAATGCCGAGGACCTCAGCGAGGCCCGCGCGGCCGGGGTGGCCGGCGCGTTTCTCGACCGGCTTGCCCTCGACGAGGCGCGGGTGGAGGCCATCGCCGCCGGGATCGAGCTGGTGCGCGCGCTCAAGGACCCGGTCGGCACGGTCACCAAATCCTGGACGCGCCCGAACGGCATGACCATCGAGCGGGTACGCGTGCCGCTCGGCGTCATCGGCATCATCTACGAGAGCCGGCCGAACGTGACCGCCGATGCCGGCGCGCTGTGCCTGAAATCCGGCAATGCCGCGATCCTGCGCGGCGGCTCCGACAGCCTGCGCTCGAGCCGCGCCATCCATGCCGCGTTGGCGCAGGGTCTGCGCGAGGCCGGCCTGCCCGAGGCCGCGATCCAGCTGGTGCCGACGCGCGACCGCGCCGCGGTCGGGCTGATGCTGGCCGGGCTCGACGGTGCGATCGATGTGATCGTTCCGCGTGGTGGCAACAGTCTGGTGGCGCGCGTGCAGGCGGAAGCGCGCGTGCCGGTATTCGCGCACCTTGAAGGCGTCTGTCATGTCTATGTGGACAAGGCGGCCTCGCTCGACATGGCCAAAAAGATCGTGCTTAACGCCAAGATGCGGCGTACCGGCATATGCGGCGCGGCCGAGACGCTGCTGGTCGATCGCGCCGCGGCCGCGGCCGATCTCAAGCCGCTGATCGAGATGCTGATCGATGCCGGCTGCGAGATTCGCGGCGACAAGGCGACACAAGCCGTGGACCAGCGCGTGAAGCCGGCGACCGAGGAAGACTGGTCCACCGAATATCTCGACGCCATCATCGCCGCCAAGGTGGTGGATGGCGTGGGCGGGGCAATCGAGCATATCGAGCGTTACGGCTCCCACCACACCGACGCCATCGTCACCGACGACGCGGCGGCGGCCGAGAGATTCCTGCGCGAAGTCGACTCGGCGATCGTGCTGCACAACGCCTCGACCCAGTTCGCCGACGGCGGCGAATTCGGCTTCGGCGCCGAGATCGGCATTGCCACCGGCCGGCTGCACGCGCGCGGGCCGGTCGGCGTCGAGCAGCTCACCACCTTCAAATACCGCATACGCGGAAGCGGTCAGATCCGGCCGTGACCGTGCAAAGACTCGCGCGCACCGAGCGCCTTCTCCCCCCCAGCGCGCCCGGCATGCGGATCGGCCTGTTCGGCGGAACCTTCGATCCGCCGCACTTGGCGCATCTCGGCGCCAGCCTGCTTGCGCTCAAACGGCTCAAGCTCGACCGCGTCTGGTGGCTGGTCACCCCGGGCAATCCGCTCAAGAATACCCGCGGCCTTGCTCCGCTCGACAAGCGAATCGCCGCCGCCCGCGCGCTGACGAACCATCCGCGCATCGACGTCACCGGTCTCGAAGCTGTCATCAACACGAGATACACGTATGACACGATCTCGTGGTTGCTCGCCCGCTGCCCGCGGGTCCGATTCGTCTGGATCATGGGCGCGGATAATTTGCGGAGCTTTCACCGCTGGCAGAAATGGCGCGGAATAGCGAAGTTGGTGCCGATTGTGGTGGTCGACCGCCTCGGCCCAAGCCTTTACGCCGCCGCCAGTCCGGCGGGTCAAGCGTTCAGCTTTGCCCGCATCCCCGAACAAGCCGCCGCCACGCTGCCCGACCGCCAGGCGCCGGCCTGGACTTTCCTGCACGGCCTCAAATCGCCGTTATCCTCGACCGCCCTGCGGGCCTTGCGCGGGCGCACGGGAACTTCCGGCAACACGACCAGCAAGACTCGCAAGCGCAAGGGTGGCAAGAAGCGAGCAAAATAGCTATCTTGGTCAAGACCCCGGTTCGAACCGGGGTAAGTGCGACAAACTGAAAGGATAAGAACCCCTGCCCACACCTGCACTTTCTCGGGCGCCGCGTCGTTCGCCCGAATCCGTCTCCAAGCGCCCGAGTGCCAAGGAGACGCTGCGCATCGTTTTCGCGTGCCTGCAAGACATGAAGGCCGAGGACAGCGTCAGCATCGATCTCACCGGCAAATCCTCGATTGGCGATTGCATGGTCGTGACCACCGGCCGCTCGCAGCGCCATGTCGGCGCCGTCGCCGACCGCGTGGTCAAGGACCTCCAGGCGGCCGGCGTATCCGGCGTGCGCGTCGAGGGCATGCGGCAAGGCGACTGGGTGCTGATCGACGCGGGCGACGTGATCGTCCACGTGTTCCGGCCGGAAGTTCGCGAATTCTACAATCTGGAAAAAATGTGGTCGGCTGGC
>DATBZY010000255.1:0-7192 GCA_036512915.1 Pseudolabrys sp.
AAGCGTCCTCGCCGATGCTCGCCTCCAAACCCCGGCGGTCACCCCTCCTGCGGGAACAGGTGTCAGCTCAATCCACCGAACCGCCGTATACGGACCCGTATGTACGGTGGTGTGGGAGGGGAGGAGCCGCGAGGCTCCCCCCTATCCCGATCACACCGCCTTCTTTTCCAGGTCGGCCTTCCACTGGCCGAGCGTGGCCAGGCCGTTCATTTTGGCGCGATGTGAAAACGCGCGCTGGGCGGCGGCGACGTTTTCGGATTTGCCGGCCCAGGTTGTCTGCGGCGCGTGCTGCAGCGCGCGGCCGTAAGAGAAGGTGAGCTGCCACGGCAGGTTGCCGATCTTGTTCATGGCGTCGAGGTGGGCAGTGGCGTCCTCATCGCTTTGCCCGCCGGAGAGGAACGCGATGCCCGGCACCGCGCCCGGCACGCAATTTTTCAACAGCCGCACCGTCTTTTCGGCAACCTCCTCGACCGAGGCGCGCTTGCCGCTCTTCTTGCCTGGGACCACCATATTCGGCTTGAGCACCATGCCTTCGAGCGCGACGCGGTTGTGGTACAGCTGCTGGAAGGTTTCCTTCAGCACCCATTCGGTAACCTTGAAGCAGCGGTCGATGTCGTGGTCGCCATCCATCAGCACTTCCGGCTCGACGATCGGCACGATCTGCGCCGCCTGGCAGAGCGCGGCGTAGCGCGCCAGCGCGTGCGCATTGGCGTAGATGCAAGTGTGGGTCGGAATGCCGGCGCCGATGTCGATCACCGCCCGCCATTTGGCGAAGCGCGCGCCCTGCTCGTAATATTTCGGCAGCCGGTCGGCGAGCTTGTCGAGGCCGATGGTGACGACCTCGCCGGGACAGTTCGGCAGCGGCTTGGTGCCTTCGTCGACTTTGATGCCGGGGATCGCGCCGGCCTTCTTGATGATCTCCACCAGCGGCGTGCCGTCCTTGGCTTTCTGCCAGATCGTCTCGTCATAGAGGATGACGCCGGAGATGTGACTCTTCATCGCCTCGGTCGAACGGAACAGCATCTCGCGGTAGTCGCGGCGAGCGTCCTCGGTCGATTCCACGCCGATGGCGTCGAAACGCTTCTTGATGGTGCCGGAGGATTCGTCCGCTGCCAGGATGCCCCGACCGGGCGCGACCATGGCCTGCGCCACTTTGTTCAATTCATCGAGATTCATGTTTCCCTCCATCGCCTAACATTTTTCTTGAGCATGATCTTTTCGGAAGACCGGTTCCCACTTTTCGGGATCATGCTCTAGCATCGCCCGCGGGATGTCACTGTTCGTCGTCATTTCTGCCGCAACACCTCGACCCCCGGCAAGGGCTTGCCTTCCAGCCATTCCAGGAAGGCGCCGCCGGCGGTGGAAACGTAGGTAAAGCGATCGGCGACGCCGGCGACATTGAGCGCCGCCACCGTATCGCCGCCGCCCGCGACCGACACCAGCTTGCCGGCTTCGGTCAGTTCCGCCGCCGCTTCCGCCACCTCGATGGTGCCGTTGTCGAACGGCTCCATCTCGAAGGCGCCGAACGGGCCGTTCCACACCAGCGTTTTGGCGCGCGCCAGCACGGAGACGGCCTGCTCCACGCTGCGCGGGCCGATATCCAGGATCATATCGCGCTCGCCGACCTTGTCGATGTCGACCGCGCGCGACGGCGCATGCGCCTCGAATTTTTCCGCAACGATCGCGTCGACCGGCAGCACGATCTCGCGGTGCGCGGCCTTGGCCTTGTCCATGGTCGCGCGCGCGGTGGCGGTGAGGTCATGCTCGGCCAGCGATTTGCCAATGTTTTTTCCGAGCGCGAGCAAAAACGTGTTGGCCATGGCGCCGCCGATGATCAGCACGTCGACCTTTTGCAGCAGATTGCCGAGCAGATCGAGCTTGGTGGAAATCTTGGCGCCGCCGACGATCGCCGCCACCGGACGCTGCGGCGTCTCCAGCGCTTTGGCGAGCGCGTCGAGCTCGGCCTGCATGGTGCGGCCGGCATAGGCGGGCAGCTTGTGGCCGAGCCCCTCGGTCGAGGCGTGGGCGCGATGGGCGGCCGAGAAGGCGTCGTTGACCCAGATGTCGCCGAGCTTGGCGAGCGCGGCGACGAACTCGGGCTCATTCTTCTCCTCGCCGGGGTAGAAGCGGGTGTTTTCCAGGCAGACGATGTCGCCCGGCTTCATCGCAGCGACCGCGCGTTCGGCGGTCTCGCCGATGCAATCGTCGACGAATTTCACCGGCCGCTTGATGATGCGGGCGACCTCGGCGGCGACGGGTTTAAGCGAGTTTTTCGGATCGCGCCCCTTCGGCCGGCCGAAATGCGAGAGCAGGATCACCTTGCCGCCCTTGTCGGCGATCTCGGTGATCGCCGGCGCCGCGCGCTCGATGCGGGTCGCATCGGTGACGATACCGTTTTCCACCGGCACGTTGAGGTCGACGCGCACCAGCACGCGTTTGCCCTTCACGTCGACATGGTCGAGCGTTTTAAACGCACTCATCAGCCGCCCCGGCACGCTCGATTGTTAGATCAACTTCCCCATCGCCACCGCGGTGTCCGCCATGCGGTTGGAGAAGCCCCATTCGTTGTCGTACCACGACATCACCCGCACCAGCGTGCCGTCCATCACCTTGGTCTGATCCATGTGGAAGATCGACGAGTGCGGGTCGTGGTTGAAGTCGATCGAAACATTGGGCGCGTCGGTGTAGCCGAGGATGCCCTTGAGCTGCTGCTCGGCCGCGCGCTTGATCGCGCCGTTGATCTCGTCCTTGCTGGTTGCCCGCTTGGCGACGAACTTGAAATCGATCATCGATACGTTCGGCGTCGGCACCCGGATCGCGACGCCGTCGAGCTTGCCGTTGAGCTCGGGCAGCACCAGGCCGACGGCCTTGGCCGCGCCGGTCGAGGTCGGGATCATCGAGAGCGCGGCGGCGCGGGCGCGGTAGAGATCCTTGTGCATGGTGTCGAGCGTCGGCTGATCGCCGGTATAGGCGTGGATCGTGGTCATGAAGCCCTTGTCGATGCCGACGGCGTCGTTTAGCACCTTGGCGACCGGCGCCAGGCAATTGGTGGTGCAGGAGGCGTTGGAGACGACCTTGTGATCCTTGGTCAGCTTGTCGTGATTGACGCCATAGACCACGGTGAGATCGGCGCCTTCGGCGGGTGCCGACACCAGCACGCGCTTGGCGCCGGCGGTGAGATGCATCGACGCCTTGTCCTTGGCGGTGAAGATGCCGGTGCATTCCATCGCGATGTCGATGGCGAGATCCTTCCACGGCAGCGTCGCCGGATCCTTGATGGCGGTGACCTTGATCGCGCCGTTGCCGATGCTGATGGTGTCGCCCTTCACGGTGACCACGCCGGGGAAGCGACCATGCACGCTGTCGAAGCGCAGCAGATGTGCGTTGGTCTCGACCGGGCCGAGATCGTTGATGGCGACGATTTCGATGTCCGTGCGGCCTGACTCGGCGATGGCGCGGAGAACATTGCGGCCGATGCGGCCGAACCCATTGATGGCAACGCGTACTGTCATTTTATTCGCTCCCGGCTCGTTCAACATGTCATGGCCGAAATGGACCACGGCGCGTATTGACACAAATCAATTTTTCCCAAGCTTGCGCAACGCCGCATCGGCGATCGCTTCGGCGGTCACGCCGAAATGCTTGTAAAGCTCCTTGTAGGGCGCACTGGCGCCGAACGAATTCATGCCGACGAAGATGCCGTCGGAACCGATGATGGCGTCCCAGCCTTGGCGTATGGCGGCTTCCACGCCGATTTTGACCGGGGCGTCGCCGATCACCGCGCGGCGCGCCGCTTCCGGCGCCTCCAGCAGCAATTCGAAGCAGGGCACCGACACCACGCGCGCCGCGACGCCCTTCGCCGCGAGCAGCTTCTTGGCGTCAACCGCGATCGAGACTTCCGAGCCGGTGGCGAAGATCGAGACGTCTTCTTTTCCTTGGGTCTTACCGTCGGCCGCGGCGATCTCATAGGCGCCGGCGGCGCAGCGGTTGAGCCCAAGGAAATTCTGGCTGAGCTGCGGCAGGTTCTGGCGCGTGAGCGCGAGCACGCTCGGCCGCTCGCGCGCTTCGAGCGCCAGCTGCCAGCACTCGACCGTCTCCACCGCGTCGCAGGGGCGGAACACCATGAGATTGGGAATCGCGCGCAGCGCGGCCAGATGCTCGACCGGCTGATGCGTCGGCCCGTCCTCGCCGAGGCCGATGGAGTCGTGCGTCATGACGTGAATGACGCGCGCGCCCATCAGCGCCGCCAGCCGAATCGCCGGCCGGCAATAATCCGAGAACACCAGGAACGTACCGGAATAGGGGATGATACCGCCATGCAGCGTCATGCCGTTCATGGCGGCGGCCATGCCGTGCTCACGCACGCCGTAATGGATGAAGCGGCCGGAGAAGTCGGCGGCCGAGATCGCCTTCATCGACTTGGTGCGCGTGTTGTTGGAGCCGGTGAGATCCGCCGAACCGCCGATCATCTCCGGCAGCGCCGGGATCAGGCTCTCGAGCGCGAATTCGCAAGCGGTGCGGGTGGCGATTTCTTTTGGGCTGGCGGCGAGGCTTTCCTTTACCGCGCGCACGGCGTGGCTAAACGCCTGCTTCGGCAGCTCGCCGCGCATGCGGCGCTCGAATTCGGCGCGTTGAGCCGCATCGAGCGCGGCGAGCTGCTTGTTCCAGTCGGCATGCGCGGTCTTCGAGCGCTGCCCGGCCGCGCGCCAGGACGAGAGAATATCGGCGGGAATTTCAAACGGCGCGTGCGTCCAGCCGAGCGCCTTGCGCGCGCCGGCGATTTCATCGGCGCCGAGCGGCGAGCCGTGCGCGGACGATTTGCCGGCTTTGGTCGGCGCGCCGAAGCCGATGGTGGTCTTGGCTGCGATCAGCACCGGCCGGTCGGCGCTCTGCGCCTGCTCCAGCGCGGCGGCAATCGCCGCCGGATCGTGGCCATCGACGCGCGCGGCGGTCCAACCGGCGGCCTCGAAGCGTTTCACCTGATCGACGCTGTCAGACAGCGACAGCGCGCCGTCGATGGAAATACCGTTGTCGTCGAACAGCACGATCAGCTTGTTGAGCTTCAGGTGGCCGGCGAGCGCGATCGCTTCCTGGCTGATGCCTTCCATCAGGTCGCCGTCGGAGGCGAGCACATAGGTTTTGTGATCGACCACATCGCGGCCGAACACGGCGGCGAGATGCCGTTCGGCGATCGCCATGCCGACCGAATTGGCGAGCCCCTGGCCGAGCGGGCCGGTGGTGGTCTCAATGCCGGGTGTGTGACCGTATTCCGGATGGCCGGCGGTGATCGAGCCGAGCTGACGGAAGCGCTTGATCTCATCGATCGTCATGGCCTGATAGCCGGTGAGATAGAGCAACGCGTAAAGCAGCATCGAGCCGTGGCCGGCGGACAGCACGAAGCGGTCGCGGTCGGCCCAGGCCGGATCGGCGGGATCGAATTTCAGGAAACGCGTGAACAGGACGGTAGCGACGTCGGCGGCGCCCATCGGCAGGCCGGGATGGCCGGATTTTGCCTGCTCGACCGCATCCATCGCCAGCGCGCGAATGGCATTGGCCATGCTTGCATGGGCAACGGCGGATGCTGCGGCCGGTTGCGCGGGACGCTTCTGTTGCGCCACGGCTACCGTCGGCGAGGCTTTTGCACTCATGGAAAAGGCCTTTTGCGTGGGGTGGATAGCATGTGAGGCCTCTGAGTCAATGTGACGGCGCCGTTGCCGGGCAGCCATGCACAGGCTCACGAAAACATCGGGGCATATCGTGCTGGAAGCGTTGACGCGATGGTCGCGCAGCACGTAAGCTTCTTCGCCTAAACATTTGCCGCCGCAAGAGTTTTTGGGTGCGGATCGGGGCATGACGGAGCAAAGCGCAATCGATATGGCGGTGAAACGTCTGGCGCTTGCGCTCGACGCGCTCGATGCCGCGGTCGAGCGCCGGCGCGAGGCCGACCGCAACGAGGAGGGCCTCGTCGCCCAAGTGCAGGCGCTGGGGCTGGATCGCACCCGGCTGGCCGACACCCTCGACGGCGAGACCGCGCGCTCGCGCAAGCTGGAATCGACCAACCGCGAGATTGCCCAGCGCCTGGACGCGGCCATCGTCAGCATCCAGTCGGTGCTGGACACCAACGAATAGCGCCAAAAGAGCGACACAATGGCCCAGGTCAACGCCACCATTGCCGGCCGCCAGTTCCGCCTCGCCTGCGAGGACGGGCAGGAGGAGCATCTGCAGGTGCTGGCGAAAGACCTCGACCAGCGCATCATCGATCTGCGTGCGAAATTCGGCGAGATCGGCGACACCCGGCTCACGGTGATGGCGGCGCTGATGGTGGCGGACGAACTGGCCGAGGCCATGCGCCGCATCCGCCTGCTGGAGGAGGAGGTCGCGGCGCTGCAGGATGCCCGCGTGGTCTCCTCCGACCGCGCCAAGGCGGCGTCGGCGGCGGTGGTCGGCGCCTTCAATTCGGCGGCCGAACGGCTCGAAGGCATCACCCGGAAGCTCAACCAGACGCTCGGCAACGGCGTGGCGATCGGGTGAGCCCTTCGACGCAGGAGCAAACCGAGATCGCGGCGCGCGTTCGCGACAGTTTCGCGCTGCAGACCATCATGGCGACGCTGGGGGCCGAAGTGTCAGCAGTCCGTCCCGGCGAGGTGGAAATCGTGCTGCCGTTTTCGGATAGGATTCTTCAGCAGCACGGTTTCATTCATGCCGGCGCGGTCGCGACCATTGCCGACAGCGCCTGTGGCTATGCGGCGCTCACCGTCATGCCGCGCGATGCGGCGGTGCTGACCACCGAATTCAAGATCAATTTGCTGTCGCCGGCCAAGGGCGACCGCCTGCGCGCGGTCGGCCGCGTGATCCGGAGTGGCAAGACCTTGGTGGTCACGCTCGGCGAGGTCTTTGCCGAGACCGCCGGCGCGTCCAAGCAGATTGCCATGATCACCGCGACAATGATGGTCGTATCCACCGGTTCCGGCCTGCGGGATTGATGCGCAGGACGTTGCTGGCGCCGGCCCTCCTGAGTGACTACATTGTCCAGGCGGGGCTGCGAGGTGCGACAGAGACACATTCCCCGGGGCCTTACGATCCCATCGGGAGCTGTCCCTGGCCGAGCTCGTGGGTTCGGTCATATGGCGCCCACCTACAAATGTAGGTTCCCGGGATCACGCTCTGACGGCCATCGCGGCTCCGCACTTTT
>DATBZY010000256.1:0-2133 GCA_036512915.1 Pseudolabrys sp.
GAATTTCAGCCTGCTTGCGCTCGATCAAATCCTCAATACTGCGGCGAGCGTGCGCCACATGTCGGGAAATCAGTTCGGCGTCCCGCTGGTGATCCGCATGGCGACCGGTGCCGGCCGCCAGCTTGCTGCCCAGCATTCGCATAGCCTCGAGGGCTGGTACGCGCATATTCCCGGCATCAAAGTGTTGGCACCGGGGACCCTTGAGGATGCTCGCGGTATGCTTTGGACCGCTTTGCAGGACCCCGATCCGGTTCTTATTTTCGAAAATGTCATGCTCTACAACATGACGGGCAAGCTTGCCGCGGATGCTGGTGCGGTTGATATCGACAAAGCGGCCGTTCGCCGTTCCGGCCGTGACATTTCGCTTATCACCTATGGCGGCTCGCTTTGGAAGACGCTCGAGGCAGCGACGACGCTTGCGGCCGAAAGCATCGAGGCGGAAGTGATCGATCTGCGCAGCTTGCGGCCGCTCGACGACGCGACCATCATGACATCGGTTGCCAAGACCCGGCATGCGGTCATCATCGATGAAGGTTGGCGCAGCGGCAGCTTGGCGGCAGAGGTTGGCCTGCGCATCGTCGAACAGGCATTCTGGGCACTCGACGCGCCGATCGGCCGCGTCTGCAGCGAGGAGGTGCCGATTCCTTATCCTCGCCACCTCGAAAACGCGGCAATCCCGCAAGCGCCCAAGATCATCGCGGCCGCAAAGGCCGCGCTGGGGCGATCATAAGGGGACGCCGTGGTCGACTTCCGCATGCCCTCCCTTGGCGCTGATATGGAGGCCGGCACTCTGGTGGAGTGGCTGGTCAAGCCCGGCGATTGGGTCAAGCGTGGCGACGTTGTTGCGGTGGTCGAGACGCAGAAAGGCGCGATCGAAATCGAAACTTACCAGGCCGGCCAGATCGAAAAGTTCCTGGTCGAGCTCAATAGCAAGGTACCGGTCGGGACTCCGCTGGCACAGATTCGAACCGAGGGCGAAGCCAAGCCCGCCGCGGTTGCGCCTGCGCCCGCGCCGCCGCGCGCGGTGCCGGCCGCTGTGCCTATCACACCTCCGGTGGTGACGCCTGTTCGCGCGCCATCGCCGCCGCCCGTTGCCCCGGCTGCTGTGGCCGGAGCTCGCGCGTCGCCGGCTGCGCGAAAGCTCGCCGAAGAACGTGGCATCGATCTTTCAACGGTAACAGGCAGCGGCCCCACCGGCGCGATCACCTACGCCGACGTCGAGCGCCGTCTCGGCGAGGCCGCCGCGCCGCCGGAAAAGAAGCGGGCGGCCGGGATTGATCTCGAAGCGATGCGAACGGCGATCGCCGCCGCCATGGCGCGATCGAAGCGGGAAATCCCGCACTATTATCTCGAGCATCAGGTCGATGTCACGGCCTGCGAGCATTGGCTGACGCAAAAAAACGCGACGTTGCCGCCCGATACCCGTCTGCTGTTCGGGGCGCTCCCCATCAAGGCG
Source organism: Pseudolabrys sp. (assembly GCA_036512915.1). Taxonomy (GTDB): domain Bacteria; phylum Pseudomonadota; class Alphaproteobacteria; order Rhizobiales; family Xanthobacteraceae; genus Pseudolabrys. Next base: position 1,457 of record DATBZY010000256.1, read on the forward strand.
GTCGCCTTGGCCGCGCGCCGCTATCCCGCCTTCAACGGGTTCTATCGCGATAATAAATTCGAACCGGCGCAAGCCGTGCATGTCGGCGTGGCGATTGCCATCCGCGGCGGCGGGCTGACGGCGCCGGCCTTGCACGATGCCGATCAGCTATCGCTCGACGAGTTGATGAGCCGCATGCGCGACCTTGTGCAACGCACGCGCGCGGGCCGCATCCGCGGCTCGGAGATGTCCGATCCAACCGTCACCGTTTCGAGCCTCGGCGAACGCGGAGTCGAAGTGCTGTACGGAATCATCTATCCGCCGCAAGTGGCAATCGTCGGTATTGGCAAGGTGGTGACGCGGCCGTGGGTTGTTGATGGCGCCATTGGACCGCGATCCGTGATCACCATTACGCTATCCGGTGACCATCGGGTGAGCGACGGACACGCGGGCGCATTGTTCTTGGCCGAGATCGGCAAACTCTTGCAGGAGCCGGAAAAGCTATGAGTGACATCGACATTCGCAAAGTGGTGCAGGAAGAGCTCAACAACATCGCCCCTGAAGTCGATATGGCGAGCGTCGATCCGGCCGCGGATCTGCGCGAAGCGCTCGACATCGACTCGATGGATTTCCTAAACTTTGTTACCGCTATTCACCATCGGCTCAGCATCGATATCCCCGAGATCGATTATCCGAAG
>DATBZY010000257.1:0-3981 GCA_036512915.1 Pseudolabrys sp.
TGGCGAGACTCTCCGGTTTCTTCACAGCGTTCAATATTTCAGTCAGCCCGAGCTTCAAAAATAACCAGTTCCGATTCTTTTCGGAAAGGTTTTACACTTCTGCGGATTCGTTTATTTCAAAAAATGAGGGGATGGCTGAGGCCTCATACAACGATATCCGAGCCGGGGAGATATCATGAAACGCCATCTTTATTGGCCGGCAAAGCTTGCTTGCGCGTTGCTCGCCTTGCCACTGCTAAACGTCGCTGCTTCCGCGCAGATCGCCGTATCCGCGAACGACAACAAGGCCGTGCTGGTCAACGGCGTCGGCACAGTTGCGGACAATCCGGCATCCGACACCGTGACCATCATCGACCTCGCGGCGAAGCCGCCGAAAGTGATTGCCGAGTTGAAGGCTCCGACGAGCGTCGTCGGCCCGCCACAGAGCGTCGCCATTTCCAGGGACGAAAGCATCGCGTTGGTGACCGGTGCGATCAAGATCGACCCGGCCGATCCGAAGAAAACCACAGCCAATAATCAGGTGTCGGTCATCGACTTGAAAGCGAAGCCGCCGGCGGTGATCGCGACCGTCGAAGCGGGCGCCGCCCCGTCCGGGCTCTCGATAAATCCGGCAGGCACGTTGGCGCTGGTTGCCAATCGCAATGACGGCACCGTGTCGATCTTCACCATCGCCAACAAGACGCTGACCGCGGCCGGCAAGGTCGATTTCGGAAATCCGAAGTCCGGGCCGAGCCATGTCGCCTTCACGCCCGACGGCAAGATGGCGCTGGTGACGCGCGACGGCGACCATCGGATTTCGGTGCTCAGCGTCGACGGCAACAAGGTCGAGGACACCAAAAAGTTCATGGTGGCTGGCTTTCGCCCCTACAGCGTCGCCATCAGCCCGAAAGGCACCGTGGCCGTGTTGAGCAACCAGGGCGGCGGGCAGGGCGACAACGATTTGCTTTCAGTGATCGACCTCAAGGCAAATCCGCCCCGCATCGTCGACACGATCGCCGTCGAACAGATTCCCGAGGGCGTGACCATGTCGCCCAACGGAGACTATGTCGCGGCAACAATGCAGAACGGCTCGAACAAGCCGTCGTCGCATCCGAACTATCATAAAGGCAGCGTGCTCAAGATATTCCGCATCAACGGAACTAAACTGACGCTCGCGGCGACGGCCGAATTCGGCGCCTGGGGCCAAGGCGTCGTGTGGAGCAAGGACGGCAAGACCCTGCTTGCCCAATCGATGGCGGACAAGGCGATCGACGTGTTCTCGTTCACGGGCAAAGTGCTGAAAAAGACCGGCACAATCAAGGTCAACGGTGGCGCGGCGGGTATTCGCACCGCGTTTGACTGATCTGCGGCCGCTATGGCCGTTCACGATTGCCGTCGGCAAGGGCAGGCGCTAGATCATTCTCATGAGCGCCCGCCCTTCCGATAAGCTCGCGATCGCTATCGCGCAGCTCAACTCGACTGTCGGCGACATCGCCGGCAACGCCGAGAAGGTGCGGCGCGCGCGCGTGGAAGCCGCCGCCCAGGGCGCCGATCTGGTCGTTTTCCCCGAATTGTTCATCGCCGGCTATCCGCCCGAGGATCTGGTGCTCAAGCCGGCGTTCCAGGCTGCCTGCCGCTCGGCGATCGAGGCGCTCGCCCGCGAGACCGCGGCCGCCGGCCCCGCCTTGCTGGTTGGCACGCCCTGGCTCGAGGGCGGCAAGCTCTACAACGCGGTGGCGCTGCTCGATGACGGCGCGATTACCGCGCTGCGCTACAAGGTCGATCTTCCCAACTACGGCGTGTTCGACGAGAAGCGTGTGTTCGCTGCCGGGCCGATGCCGGGGCCGGTGAATTTCCGCGGCGTGCGCTTAGGGCTGCCGATCTGCGAGGACATCTGGGGCGAGGAGATCGTCGAGTGCCTGGCGGAAACCGGCGCCGAGTTGCTGGTAGTGCCGAACGGTTCGCCCTATTGGCGGCAGAAGGGCGACGTGCGCATCAACATCGCTGTGGCGCGCGTCACCGAGCAGGGGCTGCCCACCGTGTACGTCAATCAGGTCGGCGGACAAGATGAGCTGGTGTTCGACGGTGTGTCGTTCGGTTTGCACTCCGATTGCTCGCTGGCGTTCCAGCTCGCAGGATTTCAGGAAGCGATCGTCACCACGCAATGGGTCCGGCGCGGCGCGACCTGGCGCTGCGACAACGGGCCGATGGTTTCCACCGTGGAAACAGATCGCGCCGATTATGCGGCTTGCGTGCTCGGCTTGCGCGACTACGTCAACAAGAACGGGTTTCCCGGCGTCGTGTTGGGCTTGTCGGGCGGCATTGATTCCGCGCTGTGCGCGGCGATGGCGGTCGATGCGCTCGGGCCTGAGCGCGTGCGCTGCATGATGCTGCCCTACAAGTTCACCGTGCAGGAATCTCTCGACGATGCCGCCGCCTGTGCCAAAGCGCTGGGCGTGCGTTACGAGATTTTGCCGATCGCGTCCGCCGTCGAAGGTCTTGAAAAAGCCCTCGCTCCCGCGTTAGCCGGATTGCCACGCGACGTTACCGAGGAAAATCTGCAAGCGCGCGCGCGCGGCACCATCCTGATGGCGATCTCCAACAAGTTCAACGTCATGGTGGTGACCACCGGCAACAAGTCGGAAATGTCGGTCGGCTATGCCACGCTCTATGGCGACATGAATGGCGGCTTCAATCCGATCAAGGATCTCTACAAGACCGAGGTGTTCCGTTTGTCGCGGCTGCGTAACGGCTGGAAGCCGGATGGCGCGATGGGGCCCAACGGCCTGGTGATCCCGGAGAACATCATCACGCGGCCGCCGACCGCGGAATTGCGCGAGAACCAGAAGGACGAGGACTCACTTCCGCCATATGCGGTACTCGACCCGATCCTGGAGCGGCTGGTGGAGCGCGAAGAGCCGATCTCGGCCATCGTCGCGGCGGGCTTCGACCGCGATACAGTGGCGCGAGTCGAGCGCATGCTCAACATCGCCGAATACAAACGCCGGCAGGCGGCACCGGGTGTGAAGGTGACCTTGAAGAATTTCGGCCGCGACCGCCGCTATCCGATAACCAACCTCTTCCGCGATCCGGGCACGCCGCTGCCGGCGCCCGATGTGTCGCTAGTCACGGGCAAGCCGGCAAAGACCGAAGCTTTTGATTTTTGATAGCGCGCGATCCCGAAAAGTGGGAACCGGTTTTCGGAAGAGATCATGCGCAAGAGAAAATGGTGTGGTCGCTACGAGCGGCAGAACCTACCGCACCGGCAGGAATGTCGGTCCGACGGTGCGGACATTCCGTTTGGCCGGATCGGACTCGCCCGGTGCCTCTGCCATCGGCGCTGGATTTGCGGTCGCGGGCGTGGCTGCCTTCGCGCGCGGATCGGGACGGATCAGTTTGCCGTCGGCGCCGATACGCGGCTGTGATAGGCGCCTGGCGTTCTGCTCGGTGACCACCACATCGCCCGGCGCAACGGTGTCATCGGCGCCATTGATCTTGAGCGCGTCGGCCCAGCTTTCGCCCGGCTTGCGGCAGCTGCAAGCTTGATTAAGGGCCTTCCGGTAGCTGAACGCAGTCGGAAGTTCCGTGTATTGACGGCCGTTGAGCGAAACCGCCTGCGCCACCTCCTCGCCTGGATTATGATAGGTGTAGAGCGTGACTTCCGACGCCGGGCACATGCGCTGGCAGGTTTGCTCGTCGTCGCGGAAGCGATCCGGCGTGGTCGCAAACGAAATCGGGTAATAAAAGCCGTCGCAGCTCCGCACGCAGATGGTGCGGAAGGTGCCGCCCGCCGGACCGGACGGTGCCGAGAACATCCCACCGTTATTGCCGAACAGGCGATCGAAGAATCCGCCCTGCTGTCCGGCGAGCGCGGCCGAGCGGTATTGCGCGCCGCAGCCGTTGTCGCCGAGCGCGATCAGCAGCGACTGCCGCTGAGCGGCGCGTTCGGTGGTGCCGCCATGGAGTTGCTCGAGGCCGTTCTGCATGCGCTCAAGAGTGGTG
>DATBZY010000258.1:0-3465 GCA_036512915.1 Pseudolabrys sp.
CGGACAGCCGCGTCAATCTGCTCGGCAACCGGCTGGTGCTGATTGCGCCCAAGGACTCCAAGCTCGACCATGTCGCAATCGCCAAGGGCCCGGGAGATTTGGGCTTCGACATCGCCAAGCTCGCTGGCGACGGCCGCATCGCGGTGGCCGACGTCAAGGCGGTGCCGGCAGGTCTTTACGCCAAGGCGGCGCTGGAGCAGCTCGGCGCCTGGACGGCGGCGGAGCCCAAACTCGCCATGGCCGAGAACGTGCGCGCGACGCTCGCCTTCGTGGCGCGCGGCGAGACGCCCATCGGCATCGTCTACGAGACCGACGCCAAGATCGAGCCGAAGGTGAAGATCGTCGGCGTGTTTCCGAATGGCTCCTATCCGCCGGTCATCTATCCGGCGGCGGCGACGGCGGCGACGACAAACCCGGCGGTGGCACGTTATCTCGATTTCCTGCGCACGGGCGCTGCCAAGGCGATTTTCGAAAAATACGGCTTCAGCTTCCTGATTCGGCCAGTGTCATAGGCCGCGCGTGCTCGAGCTTTCCCCCCAGGAATGGACTGCCGTCGCGTTGTCGCTGCGCGTCGCGGTGGTGTCGACTTTGGTGGCGCTGCCGTTCGGCATCGCCATCGCCACGCTGTTGGCACGCAAGTCATTCTGGGGCAAATCGCTGCTCGACGCGGTCGTGTATCTGCCGCTGGTGCTGCCGCCGGTGGTGACCGGCTATCTGCTGCTGATCACATTCGGCCGCAAGGCGCCGGTCGGGGCGTTTCTCGCCGACCATTTCGGCATTGTGTTCTCGTTCCGCTGGACCGGCGCCGCGCTCGCCTGCGGGATCATGGCGTTTCCGCTGATGGTGCGCGCGATCAGGCTTTCGATCGAGGCGATCGACCGCCGGCTGGAAGACGCCGCGGCGACGCTTGGCGCCAACCGCGGCTGGCTGTTCCTCACGGTCACGCTGCCGCTGGCGCTGCCCGGCATCATCGCCGGCATGATGCTCGCCTTCGCCCGCGCGCTCGGCGAATTCGGCGCCACCATCACCTTCGTCTCGAATATTCCGGGCGAAACGCAGACCATCTCGGCGGCGATCTACACCCTCACGCAGGTGCCGGGCGGCGATGCCGCCGCGCTCTCGCTGGTGATCGTCGCCGTGATCATCTCGCTCGCCGCGCTGATCGCGTCGGAATGGTTCGCCCGCCGCGCTCATGCGCGACTCCACGGGGTTTGAGATGTTAACGGTCGAGGTGGAAAAAAAGCTCGGAGATTTCGCGGTGACGGCGAAGTTCGCCAGCGAAACCGGCGCCACCGTCTTGTTCGGACCGTCGGGCGCCGGCAAGACAACGGTCGTCAACATGATCGCCGGCCTGCTGCGGCCGGACCGCGGCCGCATCGCGCTCGACGACGAGGTGGTGTTCGACGACGCGGCGGGCATCGACGTGCCGGTCTGGCGCCGTCGCACCGGCTACGTGTTCCAGGAAGGCCGGCTGTTTCCGCACCTCAGCGTGAAGCACAATCTCGACTACGGCCGTTGGATGGGCGGCCACCCGGCCGATCCGGCGGCGTTTGCGCATGCGGTCGAATTGCTCGACATCGGCCATCTGCTCGACCGCCGGCCTGGCAAGCTGTCGGGCGGTGAGCGGCAGCGGGTGGCGGTCGGCCGCGCGCTACTGATGCGCCCGCGTCTGCTGCTACTGGACGAACCACTCGCCTCGCTCGACGAAGCGCGGAAAGCAGACATCCTGCCGTACCTGGAACGGCTGCGCGACGAGGCCAAGGTGCCGATGATCTATGTCAGCCACGATGCCGCCGAGGTCAGGCGGATCGCCAGCCGCGTGGTGCGGCTGGACGCGGGGCGGGTTGTCGTCACGGGCGGCGTGGAGCTGTTGTCCGCGTGATGTCGCGCGCAGAGGGAGTATGATGGCGCGATGTTCCCGCCCGAGCGAATCGTCTGCCTGACCGAGGAAACCGTGGAGACGCTTTATCTCCTCGGCGAGGACCGCCGCATTGTCGGCGTGTCCGGCTATGCGGTGCGGCCGCCGCAAGTGCGCAAGGAAAAGCCGCGCGTCTCCGCTTTCATCTCCGCCGACCTGCCGAAGATTCTCGCGCTCAAGCCCGACCTGGTGCTGGCCTTCTCCGATCTGCAAGCCGACATCGCAGCCGAACTGATCCGCGCCAATGTCGCCGTGCACGCCTTCAATCAGCGCGACGTCGCCGGCATTTTCGACATGATCCGCACGCTCGGTGCGCTGGTAGGCAGCCCGGACAAAGCGGACGCGCTGGCCCGCCGGCTTGCCGCGCGCGTCGATGCCGTGCACGAGCGTGCCTTGCACCGGCCGCGCCGGCCGCGGGTTTATTTCGAGGAATGGGACGACCCGATGATCTCCGGGCTCGGCTGGGTGTCGGAACTGATCGAGGCCGCCGGCGGCATCGAGGTATTTCCGCAGCTCAGCCAGCGCAAGAATGCCAAGGACCGCATCGTGACGGGCGCCGACGTGATCGCCGCCCGGCCCGACATCATCATCGGCTCCTGGTGCGGCAAGAAATTCGTGCCGGCACGCGTCGCCGCCCGGCCGGGCTTTGCCCAGGTTCCGGCGGTCGCCACCGGCTGGCTGCGCGAGATCAAATCAACGCTGATCCTGCAGCCCGGCCCGGCGGCGCTTACCGACGGGCTCGATGCCCTCGCCGGAATCATCGCCGGCTGGGTCGAAAGCCGCCCAGGCTAAAGGGCTATTTCGGGCGATAGAATCCTGGCGTCCGCTGTGCTATGCAGGGACAAATTCAAACCGCATAGGGACCTGACCGCGATGCAAGCCAATAAAACCCGCGCCGACCTGTGGATGGATCTGGCCCTGGTGGCATTCCTTATCGGGTTGGGTGTGGTGGCGCGGCTGGTGCCGCATGCCCCGGGTTTCCTGCCGATCGCGGCCAGCGCGCTGTTCGCCGGCCGCATGCTGCGCGTTCCGGCTTTCGCACCGGTGGTGCCGGTCGCCGCCATGGTGCTCAGCGCGTTAGCGCTTGGCCCCGACGATTGGCGCATTTCCCTCATCGTCACCGTGGCGATTTCGCTACCCGCTCTTGTCGGCATCGTGTCGCGACGCTGGCCTGGCATTGCGGCAACGGCTGCCGTCATGGTGCCCTGCTCGCTCGCCTTCTTCGCCATTTCGAATTTCGCGGTCTGGGCCTTCAGCGGCATGTATAGCCTCGACTTCGCCGGCCTGACCCAGTGCTACGTCGCGGCTTTGCCATTCCTGCAGAATACGGTCGCGGGCGATTTGTTCTGGACCGCGGTGCTGTTCGGCGGCGCCTGGGCCATCCAAAACGGGGCCATGCTGGCTGGCCGCGCGCGGTAAGCTAGCGATTTAGCCGATCCACTTCTGCAATCGCGTCCACCATGACTTGAGCCGGCCGACCAAGCCGGCCGCCTCTTCCGGCTCGGCCAGCCGCAAGCCGACGGTGGTCACGCGGCCATTGGCGACTT
>DATBZY010000259.1:0-6639 GCA_036512915.1 Pseudolabrys sp.
CTCAGAAAAACAATCGCTTCACCGATCGCACCAAATTCCCCCGCAGTCGCCATCGCGTCCTCCGCCAACCGAATCAGAGGATCACGACAGATTCAGCACTTCATCCCATTGTCACGCACTTCTTCACCCGATTGCCCTGAGCCCGGCCGCCCCGCCATGACGGGGCGCAACCCAGCGGTTACAAGGGGCGCCAAAGGATTCTCCATGGCCGACGAAAAAGCCCCGTTCTGGCGCGCCAAGACCATGGCGGAAATGACCAAGGCCGAATGGGAGAGCCTGTGCGACGGCTGCGGCCGCTGCTGCCTCAACAAGCTGATCGACGAGGACACCCACCAGACCGTGTTCACCGACGTGGGCTGCCGGCTGCTCGACGGCAACAGCTGCCGCTGCACCGACTATGCCCACCGCCAGGCGCGCGTGAAGGACTGCGTGCGGCTGACCCCGCGCAATGTGAAGCGGCTGACCTGGCTGCCGCCGACCTGCGGCTATCGGCTGGTGGCCGAGGGCCGCGATCTGGCCTGGTGGCACCCGCTGGTCTCCGGCGACCCCGAGACCGTGCACAAAGCCGGCGTCTCGGTGCGCGGACGGGTGGCGGCGAGCGAGAAGGACGTGCCCGACGCCAAGCTCGAGGGCTACATCGTCAGTTGGCCGGGCAAGTGGCCGAAAGGCGCGAAGGGGCGGGTGCCGGCGAAGGCGAAAGCGGCGGCGCGGGGGAAGGCGGAGCCGTGAGGTTGATCCATGAAAGCAAAACGCAAACGCACAAGAATTCCGCTTGAGATTCGTCGGCTCAGACGTGGCGGCCCGCGTGTCACGCTGGAAGAAGTGGAGCGCCGCGTGGCGGCGAGAACGAAGCGCAAAGTCTGAACGGCAGCTCCGCGCCGCTGACTCTAATTGGTTTCAAATCCAAACTTGATTTCAACCTGCCCGTGTTATAGAACAAAAAGCGATCACATAATCCCATAAGTGCAGAAAAATCGGGCGATTGCCGATGTTAGACGATGACGGTTTCTCGCCGCTACCGACATGAGCCTCGGCACGCTGTATTACTGGCTCGACGGCGGGCCGCAGGAGGCCGGCCACCCGCTGTTTCCGCCGCTCGCGCGCCGGCGCAGCGTGGTCGGCAAGCGCCGCAAGCCGCTCAGCGCCGACCGCGTCTCGCTCATGCACCGGCTCATGCGCACGACCGAACGCCAGGTGCGCGACATCGAACAGCGGCTGGCGCGGCCGGGTGCGTCTTCGCCCGAGCGCGAACGCGACGTGCGCATGCTGGGCGCGCTGGTGCGCACGCTGCGCGATCTCACCACTTTCGACAGCGCGGCCGAATTGGCCGCGCAGGGTGCGGGCGTGGAGCCGGCGCTGGCGACGGCGCGCGAGCGCATGGCGCGCGAGCAGGCGTTGCGCGACGCCGAGGAGCGCGCCGGCACGATCCGGCACATGGTGAGCTACCTGAGCGAAATGAGGAAGATCGAAGCGTTGCAGGCGGAGCGCAACGCCGCCAGCGCCCGCGCGCAGCAGGACAAAGCCAAGGCCGCCGCCGACGCCGACGAGAAGCGGCGCGAGCTGGCGCGGCGCATCAGTGGCTTCGTCGCTGCGCAGCGAGAGCAGGGTGGGGCGGAGTAATCATGCGCTTCTCGTCATTCCGGGGCGCCACCAGCACCTCTTTCCGTCATCATCCGCGAAGGCGGATGATCCAGTATCCGTCGGCGCTCGTTATTTGTCCGGCGAGTTCACGGCGTACTGGATGCCCCGCCTTCGCGGGGCATGACAACGGAGTGCCTCACCGCCCCGCGCGCGGCCCGATCGGGAAATCGTAAGCCGGCGCCGGCGGCACGCCGGCATAGCTGAAGTGCCACCATTCGCGGAAATAATTCTTGAAGCCGTGCCGGCGCATCGCCGCCAGCAGCGTGGCCCGCGCGCGCGTTTGCTCGGGGCTGATCGCGGCGCTGCCGGTGTGGCTCTTAGCGTCGAAGCAGTCGAAGCCGCTGCCCATGTCGAGGCTCGAGTCGGGCGCGCGCTGAACTGCGGGCGCGGTGCAGGGGCCATAACTCGCCGCCGGGTCGAACGGCGCCGGCGGCGCGGCCGGCAGCCGAACCAGCGTGAGATCGATCGCCGTGCCGGTCGAATGCGCCGACTGCGACGCGATGTAGCCGGAGGCGAACAGCGTGCGCTTTTCCATTGTCGGGAAAAACCGCTTGGTCGGGCTGTCGCGCGCGCCGTCATCTGCGCCATCTTGGGCCCAACGCGCCATGGCGGCCACCGCGCGCCGCGGCCGATAGCAGTCGTAGACTTTCAGACTGAGCTTGGATTTTGCCAGCTCGGCCTGCACTTTGCTGAGAGCGAAGGCCACCGCGCGCCGCAGCACGCATTCGGGCGCGCCGTAGCCGGGCAGCGGGCGGCCGACGAAATTGTCATGGCCGGCGTAGCGCATGTCCTGGGCGATGCTCGGTTCGACATCGCCCAGATAGACGAAGTCCGCCGGCAGGCCGTCGCGTCCAGCGGCCGGCGCCGTTAGCGCCAGCAAGACCAGCGCGGCATTGATGGCAGACATCCGCATCTCCGACTCCATTTCACCGGGCGGACTTTGCCCCGACGGCTGCGTTCATGCCACCCCCCGCGTTTCACCCCATTGCAATGGCGCGGCACTCGCGGCATCAAGCGCGGCTATGAGCGCGAAACCCGCAAAGCCCAGAACCGCAAAGCCGAAGACGCCGGCGCCGGCCAAGCCCGAGCCGCGCCCGCTCACGCATCCCGAGGTCAAGGCGATCGTGCTCGGCATCATGCTGGCGATGTTCCTGGGCGCGCTCGACCAGACCATCGTCGCCACCGCGCTGCCGACCATCGGCCGCCATTTCGGCAATCTCGACGACCTGTCCTGGGTGGTCACCGCCTATCTGCTCACCGGCACCGCCTCGACCCCGCTGTACGGCAAGCTCTCCGATATCCACGGCCGGCGTGCGGTGATGCTCGCCGCCATCGGCATTTTCATCGCCGGCTCGCTGGCCTGCGCGCTGGCGCCGAACATGACCGCGCTGGTGCTCGGGCGCGCGCTGCAGGGCTTGGGCGGCGGCGGGCTGATGGCGCTGGCGCAGACCATCATCGCCGACATCGTCAGCCCGCGCGAGCGCGGCCGCTACCAGGGCTATATCGGCGCGGTGTTCGCCGCCTCCTCGGTCGGCGGGCCGGTGCTCGGCGGATTTCTGACCGAGCATCTCGACTGGTCGCTGATCTTCTGGATCAACCTGCCGCTCGGCCTGGCCGCGCTCGGCATGACCGCGAACGTGCTCAAGCTGGTGCCGTTTCATCCGCGCAAGCACCGGCTCGACCTCATCGGTGCGGCGCTGATGATGTCGGCGTCGGTAGCGCTGCTGCTGGCGCTGTCCTGGGGCGGCCGCCGCTTCGATTGGATCTCGCCGCCGACCGGCGCACTGCTGCTCACGTCCGCGATTCTGTGGGGCCTGTTCGCCTGGCGGCTGGTGTCGACGCGCGAGCCGTTCCTGCCGCTCACCGTGCTGGGCAATCCGGTGGTGCGCAGCGCGGCGCTCGCCGGCGCCTGCAACATGGGCGTGCTGGTCGGCATGACGATTTTCGTGCCGCTCTATTTCGAAGTCGTGCTGCATCTGTCGGCGAGCCAGTCCGGCCTGGCGCTGATCCCGCTGATGGGCGCGACCGTCGTATCCTCCACCATCACCGGCCGGCTGATGATGCACATGGAGCATTACAAGCGCGTGCCGCTGATCGGCCTCATGCTCGCGATCGTCTCGCTCGGTCCGCTCGCGATCTGGCCGGGCTCGATGTCGATCGCTCTGGTGCTGTTGCTGCTGACGCTGATCGGCGCGGGGCTCGGCACCGTATTCCCGGTCTCCACCGTCTGTCTGCAGAACGCGGTGACGCGCACGCAAATGGGCATCGCCACCGGCGCCGCCAATTTCTTCCGCGCACTGTTCTCCGCGCTGGTCGTGGCGGTGCTGGGCGCGATCGTGCTCGGCGGGCTCGGCGGCGTCACCGGCATGTCGGTGGAAATGCTGGCGCGCGCCGCCTCCGCGCACGAGCTTAGCATTGCGTTCCGCTTCGTGTTCCTGGCTTGCGCGCTGGTGCTCACGTTCGGCATGGCGTTCCTGATTTCGATGGAACAGCGCCCGCTCAAAGGTCCGTCGACGCCGTCGGCGGGCGCGACCGCGCCCACCGCGCCGGCCACCCCGATCCCGGCGGAGTAGCGGGCCTTAGATCAAATAAATTCGGTCCGGCAGCTCATCACGGGTCGCCTCGGTACGCGGGAAGTGGGTCGCGAGTTCGCTTCCACACACATTGATCGCCGTAATAAAACCATCAGCGATACGGCCATCACGCGTGTGCGCCACCAGCGCATCAACGGCCCGCTGCCATTCTGACTGCGGCACGCGGGCTGCGATGCCCTCGTCAGCAATAATGCGCGCGTACCGCTCTGCCAGCGAGACAAAGATCAAAATGCCGCAGCGATCCTTTTTGCGCGCGATACCACGACTGTTGAACTGCTCCATGGCAACGCGATGAGCGACGGCACGGCGCGCCACGCGCGGCATAAGCGCGACTCGCACGCGCGGCAGACAGAGGAGCGCCGTGAGCGCTAAAAATACGACGATCTGCAGTGATAGAATCCGGTGAACCGTCATCGCTGTGAAGGCTACGAGCAACCAAGGCAGTACGAGCGCAACCGCCGCCGCGACAAAAATCGGCAACGCCGTGGCGTCGGAAGAACTCTGTGTCAACACGCAGACGATCTCGCCCGACGTCTTTGCCTCGGCGGCGCGGATGGCCGTCGCAATGCGTTCGCGGTCCTGTGCCGAAATGCTCATCACCAGCTCCCCGAAGCCCCGCCGCCACCCGACGAACCTCCGCCTCCCGAAAAGCCGCCGCCGCTAGAAGATCCACCGCTGCCGCTCGAGCCAGCCGAGCTCACAAGGATATTCAGCGCGATGTTCAGAAACAACCAGCGAAAGCCGGGCGAAACAATGAGCAAGGTGACGAGAGCAATCAACGCCGCGATCAGGAGCCAGGTCGCGGGATCGGTGGTCTGCTGATTATCGAGCCGTAGCGAAGGACGCTTCTGCCATTCCGAGGCATCGGTGGTGAGCACCGTGATGATGTCATCGACACCGCGTGAGATGCCGCCGCCAAAATCGCCGGTTTTGAAGCGAGGCGTGATGGCATTAGTGATGATGACCTTTGTTAGCGCGTCTGTGAGCGTGCCCTCGAGTCCATAGCCGACTTCGACACGCACGCGGTGCTCGTTCGGCGCGACGAGTAGCAGCACGCCATTGTTTTTCGTCTTCTCGCCGAGCTTCCAACTGCGGAATAGTTCGTTGGCGTAAGGTTCGATCTCCTGGCCTTCGAGCGTGGCGATAGTAGCGACAACAAGCTGTATACCGGACCTGGCTTCGAGATCGGCGAGTTTCGGCTCGATTGTGCTGCGTGTCGCGGCCGGGATGATGTTCGCCTGATCGACGATGCGACCGGTGAGCGCGGGAAAATTGACCGCATAGACGGCCAGCGCCATCCACACCAGCGCGACAATGCCAATGACCAGCCGCGCGCCGCTCCTTGCGAGAACGGACGCGGCGCGACTTTCGGTCATGTCGGCCCCTTCAACTGGCGCAGGATCAGAATTTCACTTGCGGCGGAGTCTGGGCGCCCTCATTCGCGGCGAACTCTGCCATCGGCTTGTTGGCGCGGAAAAAAGTCGCGGCCCACAACAGGCCGGGGAAGGTCGTGAGCTCGGTATTATAGACCCGCACCGCCTCGATGTAGTCGCGCCTCGCTACGGTGATGCGGTTCTCGGTGCCCTCGAGCTGTGATTGGAGCGCAAGGAAGTTCTGATTCGACTTAAGGTCAGGATAGTTCTCGCTGACCGCGAGCAACCGGCCGAGCGCGCCGGAAAGCTGATTTTGCGCATCCTGGAACTGCTTCAGCTTGGCGGGATCGGTGAGCTGCGAGACATCTATCTTAACCTGCGTCGCTTTGGCGCGCGCCTCGACCACGGCGGTCAGCACGTCCTTTTCCTGTTTGGCGTAGCCCTGCACGGTGGCGACCAGATTTGGAATAAGATCGGCGCGGCGCTGGTAATTGTTCTGCACGTCCGCCCATTTCGCCTTGGCCTGCTCTTCGTAAGTCGGGATGTTGTTGTAGCCGCAGGCAGAGACGGTGAAACCCAGGAGTACGACGGCGAAAACGGTGCGAACGCGCGAAAAAGCTTTGGTCATGAGGGCTCCTGTTAAGCTCCAGATTTGGCGGCTTTGCATAATATAAACTTAGCAGAATTGGTTCCAGGCTGCATGGCCGCTCCGGGTCAATAGGAGACGTATATCGGTCGTGCTGATGCCAAAAAATATACTTCGGGTAGGCCCAACGAGGGCGGATCAATATCTGATCAAAACAATATGCCTCGTTGACGGAGATCAATGGCAGTCGCCGCAGACGCAGCCAAGGATGTACCTCGGCCCGGTGGGGCATTTCGATCGATACAGTGCAAACGGTCCGGCAGCCCAACATCGGATGACGGCCGGTCGAAGCTGAAATCCGCGATGAAAATCCACCAGCTGTCCATTGATGATGCGCTGGCCAGCGTCCGCAGCAGTTCCAGCGGGCTGTCGTCGTCCGAGGCTG
>DATBZY010000260.1:0-5732 GCA_036512915.1 Pseudolabrys sp.
CAGCCTCGGACGACGACAGCCCGCTGGAACTGCTGCGGACGCTGGCCAGCGCATCATCAATGGACAGCTGGTGGATTTTCATCGCGGATTTCAGCTTCGACCGGCCGTCATCCGATGTTGGGCTGCCGGACCGTTTGCACTATATCGATCGAAATGCCCCACCGGGCCGAGGTACATCCTTGGCTACGTCTGCGGCGACTGCCATTGATCTCCGTCAACGAGGCATATTGTTTTGATCAGATATTGATCCGCCCTCGTTGGGCCTACCTGAAGTATGTTTTTTGGCATCAGCAGGACCGATATACGTCTGCTATTGGCGCTTCTCGGACTTGGCGCGATGTCTGACTTTAAGTCCGTAACGCGCTGCAAAACGGACGTTGATCAGCCGTTGCCCAGCAATCTCGATTGATGAGGACGCGCGCTCAATCGAAACCACTCCAGCGGCGCCGTCGCCGATGCGCCGTCTTACGCCGCGCCGGCGCGCAACAGATCGTGCACGTGAATAATGCCGACCGGCTTGCCGGCTTCGACCGCGAACAGCGTGGTCACTTTCAATGAATTGAGGATATCCAGCGTCTCGCTGATCAGCTGATCGGGCCCCACGGTCTTCGGTCCGTGCGTCATGACGTCGTCGACGCGCGCATCGAGCAGGTTATTGCGCATGTGGCGGCGCAGGTCGCCGTCGGTGATGATGCCGACCAGCCGCCCTCGCGCATCGGTGATGCCGACACAGCCGAATCCCTTCGTGCACATTTCGAGGATGGCAAAGGAATGGCCGGAGGCACATTGGATCGCGCTCGGCCGTCAGGGGATCGAATTGGTGCTGCCGTGGGGCACGACGCCTGAGCGCGCGCAGCACCCGCATTGCAGCCGCGCTGCCACGCGCGCGCGTTCCGGAGCGGGCGCCGCTCGACGCGGTCGCGCGTCTCATCGCCGGCGCGCAATTCGTGGTCGGGGTCGATACTGGGCTTTTGCATCTGGCCGCCGCGCTCGGTGTCCCGCTGGTCGCGATTTTCGCGGGTAGCAATCCCGGGCTTACCGGCCCGGTCGGATCGGGGCCGACTACCGTGGTCGGAACGGAGGGAAGTTCGCCGTCAGTCGCAGCAATGGCGAACGCGGTCGAATCCATCGCGCCGCCAATCTAACAATCGTGTCGTTTTAGCTTAGTGGGTCAAAGGCAGCGGTGGCATCCATATTGTAGTGCCGATCGCCGCAGGTTGCGGATGATGTAACGGAGCGCTGCCACAAAATGTGCTATATTGCATTGCTGCATTTCACACTTTCATGTGTGCCGACCTAAGCGGTCATGATCGCGGCAGAGGTAGATACGCCTAACTGTGCCCCGGGGCGAAGTCGTAGGCCCGGGGCTACTTCGCCCGAAAGCTATTACCGCTCAAAAGCACTTTTTTAAAAAAATCGGGACGCCGATAACTTTGCCCCGAAAAAATCTTGTGAGGCGTTTTCATGTTTCCGAAAATGTAAAATACCGTCGATGAAAACCAAACCTCACGTTAATGTAGGAGAACGACATGAATAAGATCGAATTTGGTGATCCCGAACTGACGCGCCAATTCGGGCGCCTGCGGCGCAAATACAATAAATATTTTCAGAACGAACGCCGCTTTGCCGACCGGAAATATTGGGCCGCTGTCTTAAAGCGTTATGAGAAATTAGTTAAAGCAGGGATTGTGGACGAAGTCGCCCGAGAGATCGAGGAGTTGCTGGACGTGGCTGCTCGGCAAGATCGTCATCCGATCAGCTTGATCATCGCTGCGTCGTCCACTTCCGACAAGGATTGGCTAAACCGTGGAACAAGCGCGCTGCTATTCGCATTGCACAAGCGCGATCAGTGGGATGACCTGCTGGACTTTTTCAGCGAAAATGGCGGCGTACGGGGCTGCGCCGAAGCATATCGCAAATATCGGCACCAACCAGCGCCGCCCAAATCGCGCCCCCTCAAACTGCAAATGAAAAAGTATATGGAAAATATGGAAAGGTATTTTGAGTCTCGCAAGCGGAGAGTCCTCGATGGTCATCAGCGGCCAGCCGAGGCTCCTCAACAGCGATCCGAGGCCAACAGCAACCAGCCGAGGCTCCTCGCCAGCGATCCGAGGCCCAGCAGCAACCAGCCGAGGCCCGGGGTATTCCTGGCAGGATCTAGGGCAGCCAAAAAGTAGCGCACTACGCCGCGCCGGCGCGCAACAGATCGTGGACGTGAATAATGCCGACCGGCTTGCCGGCTTCGACCGCGAACAGCGCGGTCACTTTCAATGAATTGAGGATATCCAGCGTCTCGCTGATCAGCTGATCGGGCCGCACGGTCTTCGGCTCGCGCGTCATGATCTCGTCGACGCGCGCATCGAGCAGGTTATTGCGCATGTGGCGGCGCAGGTCGCCGTCGGTGATGATGCCGACCAGCAGCCCGCGCGCATCGGTGATGCCGACGCAGCCGAAGCCCTTGGTCGACATTTCGAGGATGGCGTCCGACATGGCGGTGCCGAGCGGCGCCAATGGAACCGACGTGCCCGCGTGCATGAGGTCGCGGACCATTTTGAGTAGCGCGCCGAGCTTGCCGCCGGGATGCAGCAGGCCGAAATCGGTCGCCGTGAAGCCGTGGCTTTCCAACAGCGCGATCGCCAAGGCGTCGCCGATGGCAAGCTGCATCAGCGAGGAGGTGGTCGGCGCCAGATTGTGCGGACAGGCCTCGCGCGCCTGCGGCATGGCCAGCACCACGTCCGCGGTCTTGGCCAGCGTTGAGTCCGCATTGGCGGTGATCGCGATCAAGCCGATACGGAACCGGCGCGAGTAATCGGTGAGGTTTTTCAGCTCCGCCGTCTCGCCCGACCACGACAGCGCCAGGATGACGTCGTTGTTGGCGATCATGCCGAGATCGCCGTGGCTGGCTTCGCCCGGATGCACGAATAGCGCCGGTGTGCCGGTCGATGCGAAGGTGGCGGCGATCTTGCGCCCGACATGGCCGGATTTGCCCATGCCGGTGACGATCACGCGGCCTTGCGATGCGCGGATCAAGTCGATCGCGGCGATGAAAGCAGGGCCGAGACGGTCGCGGATCGCGGCGGCCAGCGCCTCGACGCCGCTGGCTTCCGCTTCGAGCGTGCGCAAGGCCGAATCGATGGCGGCCTGCGCCCGTTCGCTGTTCACGTCGGCTGGTTTAAACTTGGCCATCGGAGCGTCACGATCCTTCATCAATCGCAGGTTTAATAGCACGGAACTGGCTGCGCGTCAGGCTGGGGGCGGGGCAAACGTTAACGGCGGCGCGGCGCGGCCGTTAACGAATTTTCGAGCGCCCAAGTACCTCGCGCACGGTCGCCAGAACAGTTGCGACCGCGACGTCGTCGGTGCGGCGGTGGGCGACTGCGTCGTTACCTTCGAGCCGCGCGAGCTGGGCCGCCGCCTCGTCGCCGGGCGGCTCCAGGATGGCGGCGATCGGGTTAAGCGGCTTCCAGTGCCAAGGGCTGGTCGGGCCGAAGATCGCGATCGTCGGGGTGCCGATCGCCGCCGATACGTGCATCAGGCCGGAGTCGTTGGTGACGGAGACGTCGGCGGCGGCGAGCGCCAGGATGGCGTTGCGCAGATCGTTGCTGGTGAGATCGCGCACGCGCGCCCCGCCGGCCTCCGCGATTTGGGCGGCGAGCGCGGTCTCGTTCGGTCCGCCCAACACCCAAATGGAGGCGCCGTCCTTGACCAGCGCGCGCGCCAATTGGCGGTAGTGGCCGACCGGCCAGGCCTTGCCGGCGCCGACCGCGCCGGGCGCCAGCGTCACGATCGGGCGTGCCTCGGCGCTGAGCCCGCGCTGTGCGCGCCAGCGCTCCACTTCTGCCGGCGGCACCTGCAGTTCCGGCAGCGGCCAGTCCGGCGGCCATGTGGCGCCCTTGGCCATGGCCAGCGCGCCCATGCGGTCGATCATGCGCGGCAGCTTGCGCTCGCCCCAGCGCACATCATTGAGCAGCCCGAAGCGGCATTCGCCGGCAAAGCCGGTGCGCAGCGGAATCCCGGCCAGGAACGGCGCCAGCGCCGATTTCCAGGTGCGCAGCATCACCAGCGCCTGGCCGTAATTTTCCGCGCGCAGATGTTGTGCAAGCTGGCGGTGGCGATTTAGCGCGATCCGCCGCCGCGGCAGGTCAAACACGATGGCCTTGCGCAGCCCCGGCATGTAGTCGGCGAGTGGCGCGCATAGGGTGCTGCTGAGCATATCCACCTGCCGGTCGGGCGCCTGCGAACGCAAGAGCTTTACGACTGAGTGGCAGCGGACGAAATCCCCGATCCAGACGTAGGGGACGATCAGGACCGGCCTGGCGGCAGGGATTGAATCAGGGTTCATTATTTGGTGGCTGCCCGTCGATCCGGCATCCGTTCCGGCCTTGCAGGACAGGCGTTAGCCTGCGGGGGCCGGAATTGTCCAGCCGCAATTTTTACCGTTTCCTGAGCCATTTGCACGGCAATGCGGCCCATCATTGCGCCGGTCCACGGACTGGGGCAAAGGATGACCTAACCTCCGGGGCGGCGACGAGGGGCAGGGATGTTTTTGGTCACCGGCGGGGCCGGGTTCATCGGGTCGAACGTGGTCGCGAGCCTCAATGAGGCCGGGCACACCGACATCGTGGTCAACGACCTGATCGGGCATGACGACGCCAAATGGCGCAATCTGGCCAAGCGCCAGGTTGCTGATCTTGTGCCGCCGGCCGAATTGATGAAATGGCTCGACGGCCGCAAGCTCGAGGCGATCATCCACATGGGCGCGATTTCCGACACCACCGCCACCGATGGCGACCTGGTGATGGAGAACAATTTTCGTCTGTCGCTGCGGCTGCTCGACTGGTGCACGGCCACCCGCACCCCGTTCATTTATGCCTCGTCGGCGGCGACCTACGGCGACGGCAGCCAAGGCTTCGACGACGACTGGTCTCCGGAGGCCTTGCGCAAGCTGCAGCCGATGAATCTGTACGGCTGGAGCAAGCATCTGTTCGATCTCGCCGTCGTCGATCGCTACGTCAAAAAAGAAAAGCTGCCGCCGCGCTGGGTCGGGCTGAAGTTCTTCAACGTCTACGGGCCGAACGAGTACCACAAAGGCCACATGGCAAGCGTGCTGGCCAAGGTGTTTGACGGGGCCAAAGCCGGCAAACCGGTGCGGTTGTTCAAGTCGCATCGCGCCGGCATCGCCGATGGCGACCAGCGCCGCGATTTCATCTATGTCGATGACGCCATCGCGGTGCTGCGCTGGCTCCTGGATACGACGTCGGTCAACGGAATTTTCAACGTTGGCACTGGCAAGGCGGAAAGCTTCCGCGACATGATCGGCGCCATGTTCAAGGCGCTTCGGCAGCCGGCGAATATCGAATATATCGAGATGCCCGACGCGATCCGCGACCAGTATCAGTATTTCACGCAAAGCAGTGTCGAGAACCTGCGCCGCGCCGGCTATAACGCCGGCTTCACGCCGCTCGAGAGCGCCGTCGGCCACTATGTGACCGGCTATCTCGATCGCGCTGACCGCTATCGGTAGCGCATGATCCGGAAAAGTGGGAACCGGTTTTCCGATAAGATCATGCGCAAGCAAAAATGTTAGTTAGAAGAGCCTCTTGCAAAACTCCCGGCGAATATGGTCCGCGCAGCTTGTTCGCGTGTGACGGGGTGGTTTTGGGATCGTTGTCGCGGCTTTCGCTTCTAATTTGATCGATTTTCCCTGACGCCAAGCGCGTCGATCCCGCCGC
>DATBZY010000261.1:0-2968 GCA_036512915.1 Pseudolabrys sp.
GCGATCAGCGGCAAGGTGATCGTCAAAAACGTCTTGAGCGGCGGGCAGCCGAGATCCATCGCGGCTTCTTCCAGGCTGCGGTCGAAGGAAACCAGCCGCGCCTGCACGATCACGGTGACGAAGCACATGGTCAGCGTGGTATGGGCGATTGCAATCGTCCAGAAACCGCGGTCGACATTGAACGCGACGAACAGCAGCAGCAGCGACAAGCCCGTGATCACTTCCGGCATCACCAGCGGCGCGTAGACCATTCCCGAAAACAGCAAGCGGCCGCGAAAGGATCCGAAGCGCGTGAGCGCGATGGCAGCACAGGTGCCGAGCACGGTCGCCGCGCTCGCCGACAGCGCGGCGATGCGCAGGCTCGCCCAGGCCGCGTCCAGCATGGCGCGGTCGCTGAGCAGCGCGCGATACCAGTTAAGCGACCAGCCGCCCCAGACCGTCACCAGCCGCGAGGCGTTAAACGAATAGATCACCAGGATGACGATCGGCAGATAGAGGAAGGCCAGCCCGAGCGCGACCGATACGACGTTGAAGAAGGAAACTTTTCGCCCCATCAGCGCCCTCCCATTTTTCTTGCACATGATCTTGTCCGAAAACCGGTTCCCGCTTTTCGGGATCGTGTGCGAGGGAGCGCTGCTGCAGGCGCTCGTAGAACAGCATCGGCACCAGCAGCAGGCCGAGCAAGGCGACCGCGATTGCGGATGCCACCGGCCAATCTCGGTTGGAGAAGAATTCCATCCACAGCGTCTGCCCGATCATCATGGTTTGGGAGCCGCCGAGCAGATCGGGGATGACGAATTCGCCGACGACGGGGATGAAGCAGAGCAACGCGCCCGCCGCGACGCCCGGCAGCGATAGCGGCACCGTCACCAGCCAGAATGCTCGTCCGCGCGGGCAGCCGAGATCGGCCGCCGCTTCCAGCAGCGTTTCGTCCATCTTCTCCAGGGTGGCGTAGAGCGGCAGCACCATGAACGGCAGGTAGGAATAGACCACGCCGATATAGATCGCGGTGTCGGAGGACAGCCACGCCACCGGCGCATCGACGATGTGAAGTGCGATCAGCACGTCGTTGAGCAGGCCGTCGCGCTGCAGGATGTTGATCCAGGCATAGACGCGGATCAGGAACGAGGTCCAGAACGGCAGGATCACCAGCATCACCAGCACCGGCTGCAGCCGGCGCGGGCAGCGCGCGATGCCGTAGGCGATCGGATAGCCGATGGCGAGCAGGATCGCGGTCGAAACCGCCGCCACCTCCAGGCTCTTGAGATACGAGACCAGATAGAGCGAGTCGGAGGCCAGCAGCTCATAGGCATCGAACTACAGGCGCGCGGCAAAATCCTTCAGACCAGCCCAGCCGGCGGCAAGATCGAGCACCGGCACATAGGGCGGCTGCGCGATCGCCGTCTGCGACAGGCTGATCTTGAGCACGATGAGGAACGGCGCGAGGAAGAAGATCGCCAGCCACAGATAGGGAATGCGCAGCACGGCGCGCGCGCCCCAGGATCGTCTGCCGGATTTTCCGCCCGCTCGCATCGGCTATCCCGTCAGCACCACGCCGGCTTCCGGCGGCCACGACAGCCACACCAGATCGTCCACGCCGAACGAGCCTTGCCCGCGCGCGCTGGTATTGGCGAGCGAAACCTTCATCAACGAACGGTCGGCGAGCCGCACCTTGTAGATCGACATGTCGCCGCGATAGCCGATCTCGAATACGGTGCCGGCGACCGCGTTGAGGTCGCCCGCTATGGGGCGCTCTGCGCTCAACCGGAGTTTTTCCGGCCGCAGCGCGAGCCAGACGGTATCGCCCGGTCTGGCGCTGCTATCCGCCGCGATGCGCAACTGGCCGAGCCCGCTGTCGAGGACGCCGCCACTCTGGCCAAGCCGGCCTTCGATCATGGTGACCTCGCCGATGAAATCGGCGACCCAGCGCGAATTCGGCCGCTCGTAGATCTCGGCAGGCTTCGCCACCTGCACCAGCCGGCCGTGATCCATCACCGCGATGCGGTCGGCGACGATCATTGCCTCTTCCTGGTCGTGCGTAACGATGACAAAACTGGTGCCAAGCTTGCGCTGCAGTTCCATCAACTCGAACTGGGTCTCGGCGCGCAATTTCTTGTCGAGCGCGGCCATCGGCTCGTCGAGCAGCAGCACGCGCGGGCGCTTGATCAGCGCGCGCGCCAGCGCCACCCGCTGGCGCTGGCCGCCGGAAAGCTGGTCGACGCGCCGCTCGCCATAGCCCTGCAGGCGCACCAGCGCCAGCATCTCCGCGACCCGCTCGGCGAGCTCAGCTTTGCCTGCCTTCTCCTGGCGCAGACCGAAGGCGATGTTTCCCTCCACGCTGAGGTGGGGAAACAGCGCATAGCTCTGGAACATCATGTTGACCGGCCGGCGGTGCGGCGGCACGGCGACGATGTCCTCGCCGTCGAGCAGGATGCGGCCTTCGCTCGGCGTCTCGAAACCGGCGAGCATGCGCAAGAGCGTGGTTTTGCCGCAGCCGGAGGGGCCGAGCAGCGCGAAGAATTCGCCTTGCTCGATGTCGAGCGTGAGGGCTTCGACCGCCACCACCTGGCCGAAGCGCTTGCCGACCGCCTCGAAGCGCACCAGCGTGCGCCTGGCCTCCGCCTGCCCCTGCGTGGCGCCGCCGCCCTCCGCCATCGATTCCCCTCTCCGCCGCAACGCGCACGCTAGCGAGACGCGCCGGCGCGCTCAACCGGGCATTCGTCGAACCATGGGGAAGATGCGGTCAGGCCGCGGGCGGCGGCGCGTCGACGATATCAGCCTTCGGCCGCAGCATCGGAAGGCGCGGCGCCGGGCCGTATATTCACCGATGAGCTGGCCCCGGTTTCTTTGGACACGATATTGTCCAATGAAACCGAGAAGGAATGAAGCTCATGAAAGATATTATTCCTGAACCGTCTGTTGTTGTTGGTCCTGTGGGAAGCGAGGGCGGGCGCAGCCCGTCCACGCT
>DATBZY010000262.1:0-11962 GCA_036512915.1 Pseudolabrys sp.
ACTGCGCGACCGGCACCAGGTAGAGGGCGGCGTCGTCGGTGTCGGGCACGACGCCGTGCCGGCCTTTGATCAGGCGCTCGGACTCGCACAGCCGGTGCCATGTCGGATTGTAGGCGCCGCGGCGCCGGCGCGTTGTCATTCAGCGGCCTCCGCAGCGGCCCGCTGCTCAAACAGATTCACAAAATCCGACCGCGCTTTGCGTTGGAAGGCTTCGCCATAGGGCGGGTACGAAGCGGCCCGCACGATCTCGTAGAACCGCTCCGGCTTCGCGCTATGGGCGCCCGTCGGCGCGGCGAACCACGTGCCGATATTGCTGACGCGTGTCCGGAGCGTGCCACGGATTCCGAAAATGACGTGCTCAGTTTGCCCGCGGAAGTGCGTGCCCATGCCATAGCGGGGCTTGGCCCAAGTGATCACGGTATTGTGCCGGAACCCCCATTTCGCCATCAGCTCGATGGCGTCCGGGAACATCGCGTTCGTCGTCCACAGGTAAAGGTGGCAATTGTCCTCGGCCCAATCCGGCACTGGCAGCGCGAGCAACTCTTCCTGCGGCATCGTGGCATAATCCGGCCCGCCACGACCCAAAAACAGACCGTCGTATTGCCACGGCGGATCAATCACGAGCGTCTTGAACTTGCCGGCGATGGGCGCGAGACCCAGGATTCGTTCCTCGTCCTGCTTGCGAATATGTTGCTTGATCACCTTGTGAACGACGTTGGCGTTGCCGTTAGCCGCCTTCTCGGCGATCTCGCGTTGCTGGTCCGCAGGCAACTTGGCGACGTTCGCCGCGACGCTGACCGCGAGGTTACCTTGTTCGACCACATGTTGCAGCTCTGGTGTGCCGTGCTCGCGCACGGCAGCAGCGTTCTGTATCGAGCGCTCGGAAACATTGAGCATCGAAGCGGCGGCTGCCTGGTTAACCTTCCGCAAATTTGCGGAAGGTTCGAGGTCCGTTCGTTCGCCTTGGCGCATGTTCGCCAGCTTCGCCGCCACCCATGCACGCTGCGATTCGTTCAGATGCCTTCGCTTGAGGTTTTTGCTGATGACCCAGGCCAGCGGGTCGCCCTGCTTTTTGGGGTCGAAGTGCTCGACCATGTTGCTCGGAATCGGGATGCCGGCAGCCTTGCAGGCGCGCAGTCGGTTGCGGCCGTCGAGCAGCTTGCCCTCGAACTCACAAAGCGGTTCGAGCAGGCCATGCTGCTTGATGTCGTCGCGCAGCTCCACAAACTCAGCGCCCACCATCAATGGGAAGAGGTCAGCGAGCGGATGGAACGCGAGATCGGTCACCGCGCAGGACGCGATCGGGCGCTCGTCGCGGATCGGTTGCGTTTTCGGGTGGTCGGGTTTAGAAGGTGGGCGCCGCTCGCCAGTGGCAAACACCTTCCGGGCCTCGCTGTCGGTCGCCGCCGACGCGGGGCCCGCACCGTTTCTGGCGATCATGCATCGGCCAGGCGGCGTTGCACTTTGCGTTTAGCCTGCGGGATCGGCGGCGTTGTCGCGGCGACCGCGGCGCTTTCGGCGATGATCTCTTCGGTGACGCGCGCAATACTGCTGCCGGTCAAGCGAAGTGAACGTGGCCCCATGTAAACCTTATCGAGGCGGGGAAGGATGTCCTCCGCGAACTTCGTCGCGCCGACCTTAAAGTGGCCCCGCGCTTCCCGCTTTGTCCAAAAAGATTCCATTGGCTGCTCCCTCAAACGCCGCGCATTATCGCGGCATTGTTCGGAGCATGGCGGAAGGCAGAAATACTCGCACACCGGGCTCAACCGCTGCCCGGGTCTCGACCTAATGAAAGTGGCGGAGAAGTTTAAGACCGGCGCGCTGGGCTTAAAGACGAGCCGACAAGTTCTCCTACCGGCGCTCCAGGTCGAAGAACTGGATGGACCTGGCGATAGCCTCGCGCTCGGACAGGTGATCATGCAGAGACTTGGCGTCGCTGTTGGCGAGGATGATCGTCAGCCGATCCCACTTGCCACCGATGCTGCCGGTGGGCTTATGGCCCCACCGCTTGAGCATGTGGTACGCCGCTCGCATGGCGGCCTTCGCCGCGACGGCATCGCGCTTGGGCTTTGAAGGGCGGCGGTCCCTGATCTTGCCGTTTTCGAGAATCAGGCCGGCCAGGTCCTCGACCCTTTTGATCTCGCGCTCCTGGACGGTCTGCCCGGCAATATAGGCCGTCTCCGCGATCGAGAACCATGGCCTAATGGCGGGGTCGATCTTGTCGTAGGCGGTTCGCACTTGATGCTGCGCCTTGAGGTAGGGCTTCAGGCTGTTTTTGCCTTTCTTGGAGCTGAAGACCTTGTGCTGGGTCTTGGCCTCGATGTCGCTCTGCACCCACCTGAGCATCGCCTCGATGTCGCGGCGGCAGACTGCGATCTTGTCCGGCGGCGGCTTGAGCGCCGCCAGCGCCACCGCTATCCGCTGTTCGCGGGTCATCGCGCACCACGTATCGACACCACGTTATCGGCCTTAGCCAGCACCGGCTTCGAGACGCAATATTTGCCCCACGCTTCCATGAGCTGCTTGCGCTTGGCGAGCATGTTGCCGCGCCGGTAGGCCTTCTCGGCCTCTTTTCCGACACTGTGCGCTAGGCTTAATTCGATGGCGTGGCTGGAGTGCGCCGTCTGCTCGGACGCCCAGTCAGAAAACGCCGACCGAAAACCATGCGTCGTGATGTCGCCACGGCCCATCCGCGCGAGCAGCCTGAAGAACGCTATAGCGCTCAGGCCAGCGCCGGCCTTCGCGCCGATGAAGACGTGCGCATTGCCATCTTTGCGCGAAACATTGCGCAACAACTCGATCGTCGGCGGCGCCAGTGGAACGTGATGTTCGCGACCGGCTTTCATCCTGGTGGCAGGGATGACCCAGGTCTTGTTGTCGAAATCTATTTCGTCCCATTCAGCACCCAGCGTCTCGCCGGCTCGTGCTGCGGTCAGGATCGTGAACTCCAACGCCGTTGCCGCAATGCCCTTCTGCCGACGCAACTCCTGCATGAAGACTGGCACTTCGGCGTAGGCCAAGGCGGCGAAATGCTTCGGCTTGGCGATCTTTTTGACCGATGCCAGCACCTCGCTTAAATGACCGCGCCAGCGCGCCGGGTTAGTCCCTGCTTGGCGGTGACCGAGAACCACCGCCCAATCGATGATGCTCTCAATGCGGTTTCTGACACGATCTAAAGTGACCGCCTTTTCGAGCCAAGCCGACTCGATCACACGCAAAATATCCGCCGTGATGATGTCGCCGACGTCCATGTCGCCGATGACCGGATAGGCGTAAACCTCCAGCGACCGCAGCCACTGCTTGGCGTGCATGACAGAGCGCCATTCGGGCATGTGCTGGCGGTAGTATTGCTGCGCCGCCTCGCGAAACGTCAGTCGGCGCGCGGCGGCCAGCTTGGATGCGGCCTTGGCGGTGCGTTTGGCGACCAATGGGTCGTTGCCGTCGGCGAGCTGGCGACGCGCTTCGCGGGCACGCTCTCGCGCTTGCGCGAGCGAGAACTCTTGCGCGCTGCCAAGGCCCATCATCCGTTCCTTGCCGAGGAGTTCGTAACGCAGAAGCCACGATCGCGCGCCGCTCGGGCTAACTTGTAGATATAGGCCGCGGACGTCGGCATCGTGATAACGGCCCTCGCCCTTAAGGCGCTGCACGCGCTTGGCCGACAATGGCTTGGCGCCGTCGTGGTAGGCGCCGGCGCGCAGACGTTTCTTGATCTCGCTTGCTGACAGCTTCCGCCGCATGGTTATCCCTCGCCCGTACCCCCGGTTTGGCTACCGGAAGCTAACGGATAATGTCGGACGTTTGCGGACGATATGCAAGGCGTTGAGACGAGATATCCAAGGGCGATTAACACCTTAGCCGGACGTTACCGGGTGACAGCGGAAGCCTAGACAGGCGAGAAACGCTCCCACATCTGGGTCGCGAACAGATAGGTGAGGGCGCGCGGATGGCCGAACAGGTCCTTGTTCGCGCCCCGGTTGTCGGCGATTGTTGCGGGAGATGCGCTCATGCTGGCCCTTAAGCGCCGGCGGCGGGGGATCATCAATTAAGCCAACGGTACCACATCACGACAAAGGCATTTCGGAATGCGGACGGCTAGTGTACGATTTTGCCAACAACAACCGGAATCGGACGCGCGAGCGGGGAGGAAAAGATCATGACGAGGATTCGAAACATCTTTGCCGGCATACTGACGGCGTTGCTGCTGCTGATCGCCGCCGGTCACGCGCGCGCGCAGACCGACTTTCCGAACAGGCCCATTCATTTCATCGTCGGCTTCGCCGCCGGCGGCGGCAATGACCTGTTCGCGCGTCTGGTGGTGCAGAAATTCCAGCAGAATACCGGTGCCACCGCCGTGATCGAGAACCGGGTCGGCGCCGGCGGCCGCCTCGCCGCCGACTACGCCGCGCATCAGCCGCCCGACGGCTACACGGTGCTGGTCGGCGCCACCGGACAGCTGTCAATCGCCGCCGCGATCTATCCCAATCTCGGCTACCATGCCACCAAGAGCTTCATTCCGCTCAACATGATCGCCTCGTTCCCGCTGGTGCTGGTGGTGCCGGCGAACCACGAGGTCAAGACGGTGAAGGAGCTGGTGGCGTGGGCGAAAGCCAACCCCGACAAGTCGAATTACGGCACGTCGTCACCCGCCTTCACCATCGCCAGTGAGCTGCTCAAGCTCAAGACCGGCATGCCGGCGGTCGCAATCCCGTACAAGAGCAGCAACGAGTCGAACCTGAGCGTGGTTAGCGGACAAATCCTGTTCACCATTTCCGACGGCCCGCCGGCGATCCCGCTGGTGCAGGGCGGCAAGACCCGCGCGCTGGCGGTCACCGGGTCTGAGCGTTCGCCCGAAATCCCCGATGTGCCGAGCATGGCGGAAGTCGGCTATCCGGAGGTCAATACTCACTTGTGGAGCGGCTTCTTCGTGCCGGTCGGCACGCCGGAAGCGGTGGTGGCGAAGCTCACCAAGGAACTTGGTCGCGCGCTTGCCGACCCGGGTGTGCAGGACGGCCTGAAGAAAATGGCGGTCAAGCCGGGCGGGCCGACCGGCGACGCGTTCAAGCGGCTTATCGATGCCGACATCAAGACATTCGCCGACGTGGTGGCGGCTGCGAAGCTGACATTCCAGCAATAAGCGTCACTTAAGTTGTTTCGACGCGCGGCGCGCTGCTATTGTCGGACTCGGGGTTTTTGCCTCGAGTCGATGGAGCGGCGAGTTCATGCGGATTGCGGCGGTTATCGTGCTTGCGTTTTTGACCGCCATGCCCGCGACCGCGGCGGCCCCTTCGGTCGAGGACTTGTTCCAGCAGTTCGGACTGTTCGGCACCTGGGCGGCGGACTGCCAGCAGCCGGCCACGCCGGGCAACCCGTATGTCAGCATCACCATGCCGACCCCGGGCCTGGTGCTCGAGGACCACGATCTCGGTCCGGACTTCGCGATCAACCGCTACAGCGTGCTGGCGGCCGAGCGGGTTTCGGCCGAGCGGTTATCGGTGGAAGTGATCTTCCAGCCTGGCGCCGCCGGCGAGGAACGCCAGAATCTGGTGTTCCTGATTCGCAACGATACGTGGCGCACGATGTTCAATCAGGCGAACGGCGGCCCCGTGCGTGTGAAGGACGGCATCGCGCTCGCGCACCACACCAAGACGCCGCTGTTGCGGAAGTGCGGGTAGGCGGGCTCAAAGCCCGGCACGACGTTACACGTCCAGCAATTGCTCGCTGGCGAATTCCGCATTCTCCTGGATGAATTCGAAGCGCGCTTCGGCCTTGGTGCCCATCAGCCGCTCGACCGCCTTGGCGGTCGACTTGAGGTCCTTCTCCACCAGCATGACGCGGAGCAGCGTGCGCTTGCCCGGGTCCATGGTGGTTTCCTTCAACTGCGCGGCCATCATTTCGCCGAGGCCCTTGAAGCGGCTGATCTCCACCTTGGCGTTGGCGTTGAAGTCCGACTTGAGCAATTGCTCCTTGTGCTTGTCGTTACGCGCATAGGCGATCTTGCCGCCGTGCTGCAGTCGAAACAGCGGCGGCACCGCGAGATAAAGCCGTCCGGCCTCGATCATCTTCGGCATCTGGCGGTAGAAGAAAGTGATCAGCAACGAGGCGATATGCGCGCCGTCGACGTCGGCATCGGTCATGATGATGACCTTCTCGTAGCGCAGATCCTTCTCGTGATAATGCACGCCGGTGCCGCAGCCGAGCGCCTGCACCAGATCGGCGAGCTGCGCGTTCTGCGCCAGCTTGTCCTTGCCGGCGGAGGCGACGTTGAGGATCTTGCCGCGCAGGGGCAGCACCGCTTGCGTGCGCCGGTCGCGCGCCTGCTTGGCGCTGCCGCCGGCTGAATCGCCCTCGACGATGAAAATCTCCGAGCCATCGGAAGCCGAGCTCGAGCAGTCGGCGAGCTTGCCGGGAAGCCGCAGCTTGCGCACCGCGCTCTTGCGCGCGATGTCCTTCTCCTGCCGGCGGCGCAGCCGGTCCTCGGCGCGATCGATGACGAAATCCAAGAGCTTGTTGGCCTGCAGTGGATTGCCGGACAGCCAATGGTCGAACGGGTCCTTGATCGCCTGCTCGACGATTTTCTGCGCCGCCGCGGTGGCCAGCCGGTCCTTGGTCTGGCCCTGGAATTCCGGCTCGCGGATGAACACCGACAACATGCAGCCGACGCCGGTCATGACATCTTCGCTGGTGACCGCGCTTGCGCGTTTTTCCTGGCCGGCGCGCGCGGCGTGATCCTTGAGGCCGCGCAGCAGCGCGGTGCGCAAGCCGGATTCATGCGTGCCGCCGTCCGGCGTCGGAATCGTGTTGCAATAGGATTGCAGGAAGCCGTCGGCATCGGCGGTCCAGGCGATCGCCCATTCGACCGCGCCGTGGCGGCCAACCTTGCCGACGTTGCCGGTGAAAATGTCGGGATGCACCAGCGTGGCGCCGGCGAGATTGCCGGCAAGATAATCCTTCAGCCCGTCGGCGAAATGGAAGGTGGCTTTTTCCGGCAAGTCCTCGATGCCGCGCAGCAATTCCTTGGCGCAGTGCCAGCGGATTTCGACGCCGCCATAGAGATAGGCCTTCGAGCGCGCCATTTTGAACACGCGTTCCGGCTGGAATGCGGCCTTGGGTCCGAAAATCTGCGGATCGGGCTTGAAGCGAATTTTGGTGCCGCGCCGGTTTGGCGCGCGGCCGGCCTTTTCCAGCTTGCCCTTCGGCTTACCGCGCTCGAACGCCATCTTGTAGAGCATCTGCTCGCGCGCGACCTCGACCTCCATGCGCTCCGACAGCGCGTTGGCGACCGAAACGCCGACGCCGTGCAAGCCGCCCGAGGTCTCGTAGACCTTGGAGTCGAATTTGCCGCCGGAGTGCAGCGTGCACATGATCACTTCGAGCGCCGACTTATTCTTAAATTTCGGATGCGGATCGACCGGGATGCCGCGGCCATTGTCGGTGACGCTGACAAAGCCGTTCGCCTCCATCTCGACGTCGATCCAGCTGGCGTGGCCGGCGAGCGCCTCGTCCATGGAATTGTCGATCACCTCGGCGAACAGGTGATGCAGCGCCTTCTCGTCGGTGCCGCCGATATACATGCCGGGGCGGCGGCGCACGGGCTCGAGCCCCTCCAGCACCTCGATATGCTTGGCGGTGTAGCCGGACTCCGCACTTGGCGTGCGGCCTGCGGGCTTGGCGCGCGCCGGCGATTTTGCCGGGCTGCGTGCGCTCGGTTTGGCCGCCCGCGGGGCGGTCTCGAACAGGTCGGGCTGTTTTGGCGGTTTCTTCTTGGTCGCAGTCTTGGCCATGGAAGCCTTCAGATAAGTGCAAAGCGAATCACTTGCCAGCACTATGCCACGACGGCGTTGCCGTCGTGACGGCCGGTAACGGTCGCCATACCAGGGGTTAATGAGCAAGTTTGGCTAGAGATTAGGCAGGAACTTGGCAAGCTGTGGAAAGACCGCCAGCGCCGCGACAACCGCCAGCAGCACGATCCAGTAGGGAATCGAGCCGGCGAAGATCTCGGCGAGCGTGACACTTTTGTCGGGAACCGCGGCTTTGACGGTAAACACCAGGATGCCGAACGGCGGCGTCAGCAGGCCGGTCTCGATCGCCAGAATGCCCATGATGGCAAACGCGATCGGATCGAAGCCGAGTTGGGTCGCGATCGGCGCGAAGATCGGCACGGTCAGCAGAATGATCGAGATCGAATCGATCAGGCAACCAAGAACGAACCAAATCCCCACCATGACGATCAGAATGCCCCCAAGTGCCGAGGCCGGTGCCGAGCAGGAATACCTTGGCACGCCGGAGATGGTGTCGATGTCAATCGTCATGTTTCAGGGCTGCTGGGGCGGGAAATTCACCAACCGTGCGTGCTAGTTGCGAGACCTTGGCAACCAAACGGCGCCTGGCTCGTTATCTAGGGTTATCGACTTTCGCGATATGAAACTGGGGGGCGGTGAATGGCAAAGTTAGACGACATTCGCGTCGCGCGTCCCCAGCATTCCCCTCTGGCCATCAACGATCCGCAGCCGGTGGTCGAAGTGTCGCAGGTCTGGCGCACCGCCGCGCAGTCCGCGACCATCGGCATATTCATTATCCTTCTGATCGCGGCGCTCGATCTGGCGCGGCCGATCCTGTTGCCGGTGGCGTCGGCTTTCGTGGTGACGATGATGCTAGGCCCGCTGTCGGCGCGGGCGGGACGCTTTGGCATTCCGACGCTGGTGACCGCCATCGT
Organism: Pseudolabrys sp.; assembly: GCA_036512915.1. Lineage (GTDB taxonomy): Bacteria > Pseudomonadota > Alphaproteobacteria > Rhizobiales > Xanthobacteraceae > Pseudolabrys. The sequence goes on from DATBZY010000262.1 coordinate 8,714, forward strand.
GTTATGGCTTCTGGTGGTCGTGGTGTTTTACGGCGTGATCGTGTTGCTGTCGGCGCCGGTAGTGGATTGGGTCGGCAAGGCGCCTGACGTCGGACGCAACATCCAGGAAAAGCTGCGCGTGCTCGAGCGGCCGCTGGCGGCGCTGCAAGAAATGCGCAATGCCTTGCTGCCCTCCGACTCCAAAGGCGGGATCGGCTTCGACATCGTGAGCGTGGTGCAGCCGGCGGTCTCGATCGTCACCCCGGCGATCGGCCAAACCTTCACCTTCTTCGGCACGCTGTTCTTCATGCTGCTGGGCCGCACCCGGCTGCGCCGCGTGCTGGTGGCGTTCTTCGACGAGCGCGAGGCGCGCTTGCGCACGCTGAAGATCATGAACGACATCGAGCACAATCTGACCAGCTATCTGAGCATGGTGGCGATCATCAACTTTGTGGTCGGAATAGCCGCCGGCGTGATCGCCTGGCTGGTTGGCCTGCCGGATCCGGTCGCTTGGGCCGTGCTGGGATTCATCCTCAATTTCATTCCCTATATCGGCGCGCTGCTCATGGAAGCCGCCTTGTTTTTCGTTGGGCTGGTGACGTTTCCCACGCTCTCCTATGCGTTGGTGGCGCCGCTACTCTTTGTCGTATTCGCGACGCTCGAAGGCCATTTCATCACGCCCAGCATTGTCGGCCGCCGGCTCACGCTCAATCCGCTCACCGTGTTTCTTTCGCTGGTGTTCTGGACCTGGCTGTGGGGTCCGGTCGGAGCGTTCCTGGCGGTGCCGCTGTTGATCGTGGGGCTGGTGGCGGTCGGCCATCTGTTCCCCAGCGATGATCCGGCGTTGCCGGAGTAGCGCATGATCCCGAAAAGCGGGAACCGGCTTTCGGAAAAGATCATGCGCTAGGAAATGCTGACGCTGGCGCCGGCGGTGTGGTCAGGCTAGACACGAGACCGTTTCCGGCCGGCATGATTCCGCGATGGATTTCCAGGCATTCGCTCAGCAAGTCGTCGATTTCGTCCGCAGCAACGAAAGCTGGGCGATGCCGATCGTATTCGCGCTGGCGTTCGGGGAATCGCTCGCCTTCATCTCGTTGCTGATCCCGGCGTGGGGCGCGCTGGTGGCGATCGGCGCGTTGATCGGATCGAGCGGCATCAGCTTCTGGCCAATCTGGATCGCCGCAGCGCTCGGCGCTGCCTTCGGCGACTGGCTGTCGTATTGGATCGGGTTGAAGCTCGAGCACTCGGTCGCCCATGTGTGGCCGCTGTCGCGCCATCCCGAACTGATCCCGCGCGGCGAAGCCTTCATGAAGAAATGGGGCATTCCCGGCATTTTCATCGGCCGCTTCTTCGGGCCGCTGCGCGCCGTGGTGCCGCTGATCGCCGGCATTTTCGAGATGCCGTTCTGGCGCTTCCAACTCGCCAATTTCAGCTCCGCGTTTGTATGGGCGGCGGTGCTGCTCACGCTCGGCGATGGGATTTCGACTGTGGTGAAGTATTTTTTGGGCTAAAAAAATTCCGCCGGGATTTTCACCCCGGCGGAGCCGAAAATAAAGCTGCCAGACTTACTTAAGCGCCGCCTGTCCGGCCAGCGAGACCACGTCGTCCTGCGAACCGGTGCCGCCGCTGGCGCCGACAGCGCCGATGATCTTGCCGCCGACGATGATCGGATTGCCGCCGCGCGACGCGATTACGTCATCGAGCGTCGGAAAATAGGCGAAGAAGGCGCCTTTGCCGAGCAACCGTTCGAACACTAGGGTCGGACGGCGATAACGTGCCGCCGTGCGTGCCTTGTGCTGCGAGATCGAAATCGAAGAAAATGCGCAGTTGTCCAGGCGCTCGAAATAAACGAGGTCGCCATGCGGATCCACGACCGCGATGCAAAATGTATTCCAATTACGCTTCTTCGCTTCCGCAGCGGCCGCCTCGGCCACCTTTTTGGCGGTCTCCAGATTTATCGAGTCGCCATAGGGCGGTGGGTTCGATGCTTCCGGAATGGCTTCGTTCGGATTGGCCGGATCGGGCGGTGGCACCTGCGCAAAAGCACCGGTGCTGGTCAGCAGCGCGACGCACAGGGCGCCCGCCATCATAGTCAAACGACGCATGTATTCCTCCCAAGGGATTGTTCGCCGGTCATGCCGGCTTCCGTTCATTTGTGCACCGCACGATCTGGCGCACATTGTCGACGCCGGTGAGCTTAGCCAACTGGCGCGCCTTCGCCTATATGGGTCGCTCGCCCTGCGGTCCCAAAATTTTGGAATAATGACTATGAAAATGGGGTTATTGCCGACACAATCGCCGGCAAGCCGGACGGCCATCCGGCCAGACATAAAAAACGACATAGGGGAGACGCCAATGATAAAATTCACACGACGCAATCTGTTTTCGGCTGCCGCCGGCGCTGCTGCCACCGCCGCCCTGCCGTTCGATCATTCGGTGCGCGCCGCGACGCCGGCTGCCGGCAAGCAGGCCGCCGGCTGGTACCGCTACAAGATCGGCACGATCGAGGTGACGGTTGCGACCGATGGTGTCGCCCGCTTCAAGATGGCGGAGGATCACGTCATCAACATCAAGAAGGATGTGGTGAACGCCGCGCTCGCCGAGGTCTTCATGGAAAAGGACATGATGACCACGCCCTATAACCCGATCTGCATCAACACCGGCTCGAAGCTGGCCGTGGTCGACACCGGCACCGGCGAGGCCAACTACGAGAAGAGCAACGGCGTCGGCGGACAATTCATTACCAATCTCGTGGCCTCCGGCATCGACCGCGCCGCCGTCGATACCGTGATCATCTCGCACTACCACGGCGACCACATCAACGGCCTGCTGATGGCCGACAATTCGCTCACTTATCCGAACGCCGAGATCCTGGTGCCGACGCCCGAGCACAAATACTGGATGGACGACGGCGAAATGGGCCGCGCCGAAAAGGGCCGCATCGAAGGCAACTTCAAGAACGTGCGGCGCGTGTTCAACGCCGAGGTGCTCAAGCGGGTGAAGACCTATGAGTGGGGCAAGGAGGTGATCCCCGGCGTCACCGCGCAGGGCACGCCCGGCCACACGCCCGGCCATACGTCCTACGTGATCGCCTCAGGCTCCGACACCGTCTATGTGCAATCCGACGTCACCCACGTGCCGTTCCTGTTCGTGCGCCATCCCGACTGGCACGCCTTCTACGACCAGGACGCCGACATGGCGGAAGTCACCCGCCGCAAGGTCTACGACATGCTGGTGGCGGACAAGATGCGGGTGCAAGGATTCCACTAT
>DATBZY010000263.1:0-3728 GCA_036512915.1 Pseudolabrys sp.
CAAATGTGGCGGTCAGCGAGATCGGTCACATTGTAGCAGGCGAGGGTGCCCGCTTTCTGGGGACCGGCGGCAAGGCGCTCAGCTTCAAACGCGCCTCCTTCAGTCACTTCTGAAATCACCGGGGACGCGCACGCGCCAGCCGGCGTATAATAACGAAAATTGCAAGCGGGGATGTGGCATGCATGACATGACGGCAAAGCAAGCGGCCATCGCGCCGGTCGGACAACATCCGAATTTTCAGAAACATCACCGCCGGTTCCCGACCACCGCCTGGCTGCGCCAGCACGCGTCACGCAACGTCCCGCGTTTCGCCTTCGAATACGGCGACACCGGCGCCGGCAACGATGTCGGCATCGCGCACAACTGGGCGGCGCTCGACGCGGTCAAGATTGTCCCGCGCTATGGCGTCATGCCGACGCTGCCGCCGACCGAAGTCGAACTGTTCGGCACCCGCTATGCGGCGCCGATCGGCATCGCGCCCATGGGCGGGCCGTCGATCGTATGGCCGGGCGCCGATTTATTGATGGCGAAGGCCGCGCAACGCGCGCGCGTTCCCTACACGCTCGGCGTGGCCGGCGGCGCCAGCATCGAGGAGGTGGCGAAAGTTGCGCCCGACGTGTTCTGGCTCCAGCTTTATCGTTTTTCGCACAATGATCACGCCATCGGGTTCGACCTGGTGCGGCGCGCGCAGGCGGCGGCGGTCAAGGTGCTGATCCTCACGCTCGACGTGCCGGTGCGCACGACGCGCTCGCGCGAGACCTACGCTGGGCTTGGCGGCGAATTCCGCCCGAACCTGCGCATGCTCTATGAAATGGCGATCCGGCCGAAATGGCTGCTGGCGCTGCTGCGCAACGGCTATCCGCGCTTCGCCACCATCCGTTCCTATGTGGGCGAGCGCACCGGCACCAATGACGTCATCCGCTTCGCGCGGCGCGAAATGGGTGGTGCGTTTTCCTGGGAGGAAGTCGCGCGCTTTCGCGAGCGCTGGAAGGGTCCGATGATGGTGAAGGGCATTCTGCACCCCGATGACGCCGAAAAGGCGGTGGCACTCGGCGTCGACGGGATCTGGGTGTCGAACCATGGCGGCCGGCAGATCGAGGCGCTGATGCCTTCGATCGATTGCCTGCCGGGGATCGTCGCGGCGGTCGGCAAGCGGGCGACCATCGTGTTCGACAGCGGCATCCGCAGTGGGCAGGACGTGATGCGCGCGCTCGCGCTCGGCGCCGATGCGGCGTTTGCCGGCAAGTCGTTCCTGTGGGCGGTCGCTGCGCTCGGCGATGATGGGCCGGCCCAGCTCATTGACCTCTACATCGACGAATTGCGCTCCTCGCTCGGCCAGATCGGCGCAAAATCGCTGGCCGAGGCGCGCCAGGCCACCATCCGCCACCCGGGCGCGGTCAAGTTTTAGGCCGTCGATCCATCAGGCCGCGATCTTGGCTTTACCTCTCCCCGCGTGCGGGGAGCGGTCACCCGCCGAAGCTTTAGCGAAGGCGGGCGGGTGAGGGGGCTTATCGCCAAATCCGAGCGCGCTGAAGCGCCCCCTCACCCCGACCCTCTCAGCCGAAGTCGGATCTATCCGACTTCGGCCACGTAATTATTGCCCGAACGCGGGTAAACCCGAGTTCGGGTGCAAGCGGGGAGAGGGAGTCTCCACTCAACGCTGCCCTGCGCTGCCGGCAGTGGCGATTCAGCGCCATCGCCGCTAGAAGGGGCGGCTTTCCGGGAGCCCTCATCATGTCGGCGGTCGCCGAGCCTATTCTGCACGCCAGCGTCGACGACAATCTTGCCCGCCGCAACGCCATGGTGCTGGCGGTTGCGCAGGCGCTCGCCGGCGGCAACAACACGGTGATCGTGAGCACCGCCAGCATCGTCGGCGCGATACTGGCGCCCGACAAGGGCCTCGCGACCCTGCCGATCACCTGCATGGTGATCGGCATGTGGCTCGGCACGCTGCCGGTCGGCGCGCTCGCCCGAGTTTTCGGCCGTCGCTTTGCGCTGCAGACGGGATCGGTCTTCGGCATCCTGTCGGGGCTGATTTCCTATACCGCGGTGATGAACGGTCAGTTCTGGCTGCTGCTGGTCGGCACCTTCTGCGGCGGGCTTTATGCCGCCGCGCACCAGTCCTACCGTTTTGCCGCGGCCGATACCGCGAGCGAGGCTTACCGGCCGAAAGTTGTGTCCTGGGTGTTGGCCGGCGGCATATTCGCAGCCTTGATCGGCCCGCAGCTCGTCATCTTCACCAAGGATATGCTGTCGCCGCATCTGTTTGCCGCCAGCTATCTCGGCCAGTCCGCCTGCGCACTGCTGGCAGCAGCAGTGCTGCAATTTGTGAAGGTGCCGCCGGTCGCCGCCACCCGGGTCGTCAATGCCCGCCCGCTGATCGAGATCGTGCGCAGCGCCCGCTTCATCGTTGCCGTCGCCTGCGGGATGGCGAGCTACGCGATGATGAACATGATCATGACCTCGGCGCCGCTCGCCATGATCGGCTGCGGGCATTCCGTTACGGACGCCACGCTCGGCATCCAGTGGCACGTGCTGGCGATGTATGCGCCGAGCTTCGTGACCGGCAGCCTGATCGCGCGCTTCGGTGTAGAGCGCATCACCGGCATCGGCTTGAGTCTGATCGCCCTGACCGCCGTGGTCGGCATCGCCGGTGTCTCGGTGGCGCATTTCTGGGTCGCCCTGGTGCTGCTCGGCGTCGGCTGGAACTTGTCCTTTATCGGCGCCACCACCATGGTCACCCAGTTCCACCGGCCGGATGAGCGTAACAAGGTGCAGGCGTTCAACGACTTCCTGATCTTCGGCAGCATGGCGGCGGGCTCGTTCTCCTCCGGCCAACTGCTGGAGTACTTCGGCTGGGCGGCGATCAACGAAGTGATCTTCCCCACCGTCTTCGTGGCGGGGGCGCTTCTGGTCTGGCTGGCCGCGCGCAAGCGGATTCGGCCGGTCTGAGTCTTCCACAGGCGCGGAAAACCGCGAAAAACCAGCTCTTTTCCGCCGTTGCGTTGCTGCTGCCTTTTTGGCAATGTCCGCGCGCTTTCCGGTCGGGGTGAAGCGCCCACAAGCGGCCATCCTCGACGCTCCTGGCGCCGGGCGGGAGCGTTTCTCCCGCCAGCTCCGTTATCAATCGAGGTTGAAGCCACCATGAATACATTGTGGGTGATCGTCGGCTGTGGGCTGCTCGCGATCCTCTATGGCATCTGGGCCACCGGCTCGGTGCTGCGTGCCGACGCCGGCAGCGCGAAGATGCAGGAGATTTCGGCCGCCGTGCGCGAGGGTGCGCAGGCCTATCTCAAGCGCCAATACACCACCATCGGCATTGTCGGTGTGGTGATCCTCGTCATCATCGGCTTCACACTCGGCTGGCTGGTCGCGATCGGCTTTGCGGTCGGCGCCATCTTGTCCGCTGCAACCGGCTTCATCGGCATGAACGTGTCGGTGCGCGCCAATGTGCGGGTCGCGCAAGCGGCCACCAAGACGCTGGCCGGCGGGTTGGAGCTGGCCTTCAAGGCCGGCGCCATCACCGGCATGCTGGTGGCGGGCCTGGCGCTGCTGGGCGTCACGCTCTATTTCGGGTTCCTGACCGGCACGCTGCACTATGCGGCGAACGACCGCACCGTGATCGATGCGCTGGTCGCGCTCGGCTTCGGCGCCTCGCTGATCTCGATCTTCGCCCGTCTCGGCGGCGGCATCTTCACCAAGGGCGCCGACGTCGGCGGCGATCTGGT
>DATBZY010000264.1:0-7494 GCA_036512915.1 Pseudolabrys sp.
GGGGGCGCCTACGCCGGCTTTGGGGGAGCGCTCCGGCGCCCCCTCGGGCTTGAGCCCTTCATCATTCGTCATGTGTAACACTCCGGTTGAGGTTCAATTTACCTCAGCCGGGTGTCTCAATTATCCGTGCCGCACCCCACCCGGTTTTGGCTTCATGACGTTAAGCACTGCGCCGGTGCCGGTCTGTCCGCCGCAGGCCAATGGCCCGAGAATTTCGAGCGGCGCGTCATTGCGCACCTTCACCGCGAAGAGTTCGTTGGCGATTGCGTAGTTGCCGAACGATGACTGCTGGAAAAACGCGCTGTAGACCGGCGCGCGGTCCTTGGCATGCAGCGTCGAGCCGTCGGCGCGCCTGCCGCTCATCTTGAGATCAAAAGAATGCAGGCAGTAGCTTTGCCGATCGGTTCGGCAGTTCGGACACGTCCCGCACCAGGGATACGACATCACCACATGGTCACCGGGCTTGAATTTAGTGACCGCGTTGCCGACGGCGCGCACGATGCCAGCGCCTTCGTGGCCGAACACCGCCGGATAGGGCGTGGAATAGTAGCCATCGCGGCCGTGCAGATCGGTTGCGCACATGCCGCAGGCGACAACCTCGACCAGCAATTCGTCAGCGCGCGGATCGCACAGATCGAGCCGTTCGATCTGGAAGGCGCCCGAGCGTTCGCGCACCACGGCGGCGGTGATCTGCATCGCTGATGGGCCTAGCTTTGCTTGAGCATGATCCTTTCCGAAAACCGGTTCCCACTTTTTGGGATCATGCTCGGGTTATTCGGCGGCGTCAGGTTCGGCCTGTGCCAAGCGCTCGATCGCTTCGGCAAGATCTTCCGGCGCCTGCGCGCCCGACACCGCGAACTTTCCGCCGAATATAAAGCAGGGCACGCCCTCAATGCCGGCTTCCTTGGCGGACAGCGCCTCTTGCTCGATCTGCGCGACGTCCTGGTCGCTCGCCAGCGCCGCGCGCACATCCTCAGGATCGAGCACGACGTCGCCGGCCGCCTGCACCAGCACGGCGTGGTTGGTGAGATCGGCGCCTTCCGTGAAATAGAGATCCATCAGCCTCTGCTTCATCTCGGCCGCCTTGCCGATGCCTTCCGCCCAGCGGATCAGCCGGTGGCAGTCGAGCGTGTTGGGCTGGCGGCTGATCTTGTCCATGGCGTAGGTGAGACCTTCCGCCGCGGCAGCCTGCACCACACGCTGGGCGATGCCCTTGTAGCGCTCGGGCGAGCCGAACTTGGTGGTGAGGTACTCCTCGCGCGAAATGCCCTCGCGCGGAATCCAGTCATTGAGGAAATAGGGGCGCCAGCGCACCTCGACCGCAATGTCGGGTTTAAGCGCGAGCGCCTGTTCCAGCCGGTGCTTGCCGATGAAGCACCACGGGCAGACCACGTCGGAAACGACGTCGATGCGGACAGGCTGATGGTTCGGCATGGCTGGCTCCTATTGGAGCTAACCTAGACATCCGATCACTCGGCGGCAACCATCTGGCCGCCGGTCACGCGCAGCATCAGGCTATCGAGCGTGTCGCCGTTCGTCAGCGTCGCCAGCGTCACATTGGCGGTGATCTTGTCGTGGGCGCTGTGCGGCGTGAGCATGGTGTTCTTGAGCGCGCCGGCGATGCGGCGGGCCACCACATGCGCGCTGCGCAGGTCGGTCTGCGCGAAGGCGATCAGGATCGAGCCGTCTTCGTCGCGGCAGGCAAAATCGATGTTGCGGATCAGCCGCGTCACCAGCCGTGCGCCGTCGATGCCGGCGCGCGAGTCGAGCGGACCGTCGAACGAATAGCGCGCGACCGACAGGGCCTGGCTGCGGTCGGACGCTTCCGCTACCGCCTTAGTGAGATCGCGCCAGAACGAGTCGCGCGTGAGCAGACCAGTCTCCGGGTCGAACATGCCGTCGGCATCGAGCGACTTGAGCATGCGTTTGAGCCGCGCCTCGAAGGCGTGCATGCGCACCAGCGGCACCATGCGCGCGACCAGACGCGCGGGATCTCCGTCGACGTGGTCGATATTGGGCAAGGCCTCGGCGAATTCGGCCGGCGCCTCGCCGATCACCGCGACCGGAATGTCGCGGAAGCGGGTGTCCTGCGCGAGCACGGTGAGGAAGACCTCGACCATGCGCGGGGAAAAACCATCACCGACCACGATGCCGTCGATGTCGCGCGAATTGAGATACTTGGCGGCGGTCTCGACACTGAGTGCGCCGATCATTTTGACGCGCTCGCCCATGGCGACGCTGAGTGCAGGATAAAGTGGCCCGCGGCCGGCGATCAGCACGGTGGCGTCTTCCAGCGCATCGCCGACCGGAAGCTCCGGCAGCTTGCCGCCATGCGAGGCGAACAGCTCGATGCGGCGCAGCACGGTCGCGTGCAGGGCGCGCACGCGCATGGCCGATTGCAGGCGCGCGATCAGCCGCTCGACCGGCAATGAAGCGTCGGCCGGCAACGCGATCGGAATGGCGGCGTCCATGTTGCCATGCGTGAACGCGATGGTCGGCACGATCGGGCCGTTCACCGTCGCGATCTGCAGGCAGAGCATGCGCGAAGAGGATTCGCTGCGCGGCGGGCCCGGCTCAGCGATGACCACGGCGGACGGCTTGACCGCGACGAAGGCGGTCGGCGCATCGGCCCATTTGGCCTCGATGATCGGGAAGGCACCGGCCGCGCTCAGCGCTGCAACGAGGTCGGTCGCCGGAGTTTCGGCGACCACGATCATCGGACCATGAAGCGACATGAGGGCGCACGCAGGTTTACAAAACTGCGCGACCTTAACGGTGGGCTGTTAACGCCCCGTCAACGACAATGACAGATTACGCGGCATTTTTGTTTGCGCATGATCTTGTCCGAAAACCGGTTCCCACTTTTCGGGATCATGCGCTAGCCGCCTTGCGCGGGCGAAACGCTCCGGCAATCAGCGGATTGACGCCGCGGGACTGCAATTCCGCAATCGTCGCGTCCCGGTCCGGCGCGCTGCCGGCCAGGCGTTGACCGAGATGGGCGTCGGGCAGGGCGACGATGGTGGCGTCCAAGTCGGCGTTCGCCACCAGCCAATCGACCGCGTTTTGCCGGAAGCGATAGCCGCCGATGGTCGTGATGCCGCCGGGCGAACCGGTGAGGGCAAGCGTGTTGCTGTCACGGTCGAGGCGGCAACGGAATCCGGTATCGGTAAAGCCCGCCGCGTCCACGCTAAGATGCGGCTCGCGGCCGCGTTCGGCACCGGGCGGAAAGGCGTGCGCCGGCACCATGGGTCCGCGCAGCGCCAGCGTGCCGGCAACCGTGCGCGTCGTTTCGGCCACCGTGAACGCACCGGCAGAGCCGTGCGGCGCGCCGATGCTGCCGCAGGGAATTGGCGATGGCATGCCGTTAGTCGCACGCCGCGAAGCGAGGAGGCCGACCTCGCCGAAGCTTGCGATGTCCACCAGCGCCGCCGCGTCACCCCAGGGCGCGCTCGATCCCAGCCGCTCGGGCGAGCGCCACAGCGCGAAAACAGTTTTCGATTTTTGGCCGAGACAACCCGCTTGCGCGAGCGGTGCGAGCGCGGGGCCCGGCAGCACGACTGTGCCGCCGTCTTGCGCGCGGCATTGCGCGGAAAACGTAACCGGATCGAAGGCGTGATGCAGTGCGAGCGTGCCGCCGCTGAGCAGCCACGGCAGCAAAGTCAGCGCAACACCGGCAAATGAGCCGAGCGGGATTGCCGACAGGATTGTCGCATCCTGCGCGATGCCGCCTTCCAGGAAAACTGCCAACCCGCCGGCGATCAGCTCCAGGTGATTGCGCGCCACGGGAATAAGTCCATCGCCGGCAACGTCGAAGCTGACGACCGCGACATGAGCGGCGGCATTCCCGGGCCGCGCCGACGGCTGCACGAAGTCCGCATGGTCGGGCGCGAACAGATCGTCGAGCGGCGCGACGCCGTCGGGCAGATCGCGCCCGAAGCCGCACACATAACGGATCGGGAACAGCTCCGCCGCCACCTGCATCGCGATGTCGGCATGGGCGAGCGATCCGATCCGCGACGATGTGACGATCGCCTTGGCGCCGGTGTGACGAAGCGCGGCAACCATGTCCTGCTTGCGCCAGAGCAGCGGCAGCGGCACCGCGATCATGCCGGCGCGCAGCACGCCGAGCAGCGCGATCACGCTCTCCACGGTATTGGGCAGTTGCATCGCCACCACCGTGTCGGTCTGCAGCCCGAGGCGGCGCAGCCGCGCGGCCAGCGCCGATATCAGGCGGTCGGCTTCGGCGTAGCTGAACCGGCGCGGCGCGCCGTCGGTGAAGCTTGCGCGGTTGGGCGGATCGATCAGCGCGCATGCGTCGGGGCGGCGCACGCCGGCGCGGCGGAACAGGTCGTCGAGCGTGGTGCGGTTGCCGCCCGCCTCGCGTTCCAATTCGCGATTTTTGCCGCCCAGGATCATTTGGCGTCCCCGTGCCACCACGTCTCCGGCAAATAGCCGAACAGCGAGGTGCGCGAGGGATGCTCGATTCTCGCCCAGCGCACCACCCACTGCGTGGGCGGGAAATAGAGCGGCACGACGTAGAACCCGGACAGCAGCACGCGGTCGAGCGCGCGCGTGGCGGCGACAAAATCCTCGCGGCTGGTGGCGCTGAGCATGGCCGCGATCATGGCGTCGACCGCTGGCGATTTGACGCCCATGTAATTGCGGCTGCCCTCTTGGGTGGCCGCCTCCGAGCCCCAGTAGAAGCTCTGCTCGTTGCCGGGCGACAGCGACTGCTCCCAGCGATAGTCCATCATGTCGAAATCGAAGGCGATGCGGCGGCGCTCGAACTGCGTGGCATCGATGCTGCGCACGCGCGCGTCGATGCCGGCGCGTTTGAGATTGCGCACGAAAGCAAGCGCGAGCCGCTCCTGGTCGCGGGTGGTGGTGAGGATCTCGAACGCGAACGGTCTCCCGCTGGCGCGGTGGACCAGTTCGGTGCCCTTGAGTTCGTAGCCGGCCGCGGCAAACAGCGTGAAGGCGCGGCGCAGGCCGGCGCGGTCGCCGCCCGAGCCGTCGGTGACCGGCGGGGTCCAGGTGCCGTCCATGATGTCGGCGCGCACGACGCCCGCAAACGGCGCCAGCAATTCCCGCTCGCGCGCATTCGCCGGCACGCCATGCGCCGAAAGATCGCAGCCGTCGAAATAGCTGGCGGTGCGGCGATAGAGATTGAAGAAATAAGTGTGGTTGATCCATTCGAAGTCGAACAGCTGCAGGATCGCCTCGCGCACGCGCACATCGGCGAATATCGGCCGGCGCGTGTTGAACACCAGGCCCTGCATGCCCTTGGGCAAGCCGTAGGGGAACTCCTCCTTGACCACGCGGCCTTCGCGCAGCGCCGGGAAATCGTAAGCCGTCTGCCAGCGGCCGGGATCGGTCTCCGCGCGCACGTCGTAGAGACCTTTCTTGAAGGCTTCGAAGTGCGTGTTGCCGTCGCGGTAATAGTCGAAGCGGATTTGATCGAAATTCCACAAGCCGCGATTGATCGGCAGCGCGCGCCCCCAGTAGTTCGGATCGCGCTTGAAGGTGACGCTCTCGCCCGGCTTCACGGCGCTCACAATATAAGGACCGCTGCCGAGCGTGGGTTCGAATGTCGTATCCTCGAACGTATCGGGATTGATCGCGTGCTTCGCCAGCACCGGCATCAGGCCGATAATAAGCGGCAATTCGCGATCGTCGGCGCCGGCAAGCTCGAAGCGCACGCTGCGTGTGTCGGTCGCTTCCGCCTTGGCGACCTTGGTATAATAGGTGCGGTAGTTCGGCCGGCCTTTGTCGCGCAGTAGCTCCCAGGAAAAAATCACGTCGTCGGGCGTCACCGGCTTGCCGTCGGAGAAGCGCGCCGCCGGATTGATCGTGAAGGTGACGAATGTGCGCGCGGCATCGGACGCCACGCCGTCGGCGAGCAATCCATAGAGCGTGAACGGTTCATCATAGCCGCGCGCGAGCAGGCTCTCGACCACATAGCCGCGGATATTGGCGGCGGGCAGCCCTTTGACGATGAATGGATTGAGGCTGTCGAAGGTGCCGAGCACGCCTTGCACCAGCTGGCCGCCTTTGCGCGCCGCCGGATTGGCGTAGCTCGGAAATTGGAAATCCGCGCCCCAAGCTGGCTCGCCGTGCATGGCGATGGCGTGCGGCGCGGCGCCGGCGCGCGCCGGCCGGCGGCCGAACCCCGTCGCCGCCAGCAGCGTCCCGAGCGCGCCAAGCAACAGGGTGCGCCGCGACGCCTGCAATGGCGTCACCTGGGGGGAAGCGAAAATGGGCGCGAGCGAGGGGCGAATGCGACTCGTTTCCGGTTTTGCGTGAATTTATCACAGGGGACGAGGCTAAGCGGGCCCCGTATTTTCGGCGCATTCGTGGCTTTATTGCTGGAGCAATATCGGCTATCAGGCAGGCTTGAGGTGTCACGCTCCCGCCGTATTTCATGCGGAGAGAGCCGATCCTAGAGGGCGACCGTTTTGGGCCGGCCGTGGGCCGCCAGCGGTAAGAACAAAGGAATAATTGCAATGGATCATCGGATTGCATCGGCCTGGCCGGTGGCTCGGGCGCTGACCGCCACTATGGCCGCTGCCGGCCTGATGGCGGCGGCGGTATTGTTCGTGGCGCCGTCCGCGCTGGCCCAGCAGCCGCCAACAAAGCCGGCAACCAAGCCGGCGGCGCCGAAACAGGCGCCGGCGGCGAAGCCCGCGGAGCAGCCGCCGGCGCAGCAACAGGCCGGCGCCGATCAGCCGCAGCTCATGTATTCGCCCTGGATGAAGGTTTGCGGCAAGGGTCCGGACACCAACAACAAGCAGGTATGCGTCATCACCAAGGACGGGCGCCTGGAAAACGGCATGCCGGTCGCGGTCGTGCAGTTGTTCGAGCCGGAAGGCGAGGCGAAGATGCTGCGCGTCACCGTTCCGCTCGGCATGCAATTGCAGCACGGCACCCGCCTCCTCATCGACCAAGGCCCGCCGGCGCAATCGCCATACCGGATCTGCTTCCCCGTCGGCTGCATGGCCGACTATCCGGTGACCGACGACATGATCGCCAGCATGAAGAAGGGGCAGATGCTCACGGTGCAGGCGATCAACATGCAGGGCACGGCGATCAGCCTGCCGCTGCCGCTTGCCGATTTCGCCAAGGCTTATGACGGTCCGGCGACCGATCCGAAGGCGTTCGAAGAGCAGCAGCGCAAATTGCAGGAAGAGCTGCAGAAGAAAGCGGAAGAGGCGCGCAAGAAGCTGGAAGGTCAGCAGCCCTCGGCGCAGGCTCCGGCCGCCGCTCCGGCGCAGAACAAGTAACCGGCGATCATCGTCACCGAACGAAAAGGGCGCGGCTTCGGCCGCGCTTTTTTTTGCATTCGAATGGCTGCGGCCGTGGTCAATTTGGAATAATACCAACGGCCCCGGCTCCGGCTCCAGCAACGCCGCCGGCAGCGAAGAAATAAGTCAGCGCGCAAATATATGAATACGAAAGGCGCGGCTTCGGCCGCGCCTTTTTTCTTGCTCCGGCAGC
>DATBZY010000265.1:0-2659 GCA_036512915.1 Pseudolabrys sp.
CGATTCCATGCCGGAAACCGGCGAAAATGTCGCCGAGGAATTCCAGATCAGCCGCGCCGATCAGGACGCCTTCGCGGTGCGATCCCAGCTGCGCGCCGGCGAGGCGATCGGCCGCGGCTATTTCATGAGCGAGATCGTCCCAGTCGAAGTGCCCGGCGGCAAGGGTGGCCCGATCCTGGTCGACCGCGACGAGCATCCGCGGCCGGATACCTCGATCGAGCAGCTCGCCAAGCTCAAGACGCCGTTCCGCCACAACGGAACGGTCACCGCCGGCAACGCCTCCGGCGTCAATGACGGCGCCGCCGCGCTTATTGTCGCCTCGGAAGCGGCGGTGAAAGCGCATGACTTGACGCCGCGCGCGCGCATTCTCGGCATGGCCTCGGCGGCGGTGCCGCCGCGCATCATGGGCATCGGCCCGGTGCCCTCGACGCGCAAGCTGATGGCTCGCCTCCAGCACAAGATCGGCGACTACGACGTGATCGAGCTCAACGAAGCCTTCGCCTCGCAATCGCTAGCCTGCCTGCGCCAGCTTGGGCTGGCCGACGATGCGGAGCACGTCAATCCGCATGGCGGCGCCATCGCGCTCGGCCATCCGCTCGGCATGTCGGGCACCCGTCTTGTATTAACGGCCGCGCATGGTTTGCATGAACGGGACGGCAAGCTCGCACTTGCCACCATGTGCGTCGGCGTCGGACAAGGCGTGTCGCTGGCGCTCGAACGGGTTTCCTAAAAAGGACAACAACAATGTCGCTGATCTATCCCAAGGAAAGCCTCAGCGTTTATCCCAAGCATCTGTCGCCGGAATACAAGAGCACGGTGAAGCGCTCGCCGTCGAAACCGCTGATCATCGTGCCGCACACGCTATCGGAGCTTACGGGTCCTGCCTTCGGCCATGACGCGATCCAGGAGAACGACAACGATCTGACCAAGCAGCACAAGGGCGAGCCCTTGGGCGAGCGCATCATCGTGCACGGCCGTGTACTCGACGAGGACAAGCGCCCGGTGTCCGAAACACTGGTGGAAATCTGGCAGGCCAATGCCTGCGGCCGTTACGTGCACAATGTCGATCAGCACCCGGCGCCGCTCGATCCGAATTTCACTGGCGCAGGCCGCACCCTCTCCGACAAGAATGGCTACTACAAATTTATCACGGTGAAACCGGGGGCCTATCCGTGGGGCAATCACCGCAATGCCTGGCGGCCGAACCACATCCACTTTTCTGTCTTTGGGCAATCGTTCCTGACCCGGCTGGTGACGCAGATGTATTTCCCGGGCGATCCGCTGTTCCCGTTCGACCCGATTTTCAATTCGGTGACCGACGAGAAGGCGCGTCAACGCATGATCTCGCACTTCGATCTGGAGAACACCATTCCCGACTGGGCGCTCTGCTTCCGCTTCGATATCGTGCTGCGCGGGCGCGAACAGACCCCAACGCATACGGAAAAACACTAGCGCAGGATCCCGAAAAGCAAGTCCTCGACCTGATCGGGGATGGGAACCGGTTTTCGGATAAGATCATGCGCAAAAGGAAAATGTAATGTCGGACATCACGCCCTCTCAAACGGTCGGCCCGTTCTTCGCCTATGGCCTGGCGCCGCATAACCGCTGCGACTGGAAGCCGAGCGCGAATTACGACTGGAAGGAAACGATCGGCGCCAACCTGATTACGCCGGACGCCACCGGTCAGAAAATCCACATCGAGGGCCGCGTGCTCGACGGCGACGGCCTGCCGATCAACGACGCCATGATCGAAATCTGGCAGGCCGACGCGCAAGGGCGCTACGCCCATGCGCGCGGCGAGAAGCCGCGCCCCAATGCCAAGTTCACCGGCTTCGGCCGCTCGGCCACCGACAAAGACGGGCTCTACGTCTTCAACACCATCAAGCCCGGTTCGGTGCCGGGCCCGGGCGGCAAGCCGCAGGCGCCGCATATCGTGGTCTGCATCTTCTCGCGCGGCATGCTGCGGCAGATCTATACGCGGCTGTATTTCTCCGACGAGGCGGCCAACGGCGCCGATCCGATCCTTATGTTGGTGCCGGCCGACCGCCGCGGCACCCTCATTGCCCACAAGCAGCCCGGCAGCGGCCAGGCCGTCTACCGCTTCGACATCCATGTGCAGGGCGACAACGAGACGGTTTTCTTCGATATCTGAAGATGTTATCGGCGCCGCGGCGTTGCCCACCGCCGCCCGCATTGTTGCTTATAATGTGGGATATTGCCCACATTTCTGCATAAAAGAAAAAAGCTATGATTCTACAGAATTGAAAAGCGAGCAAAAAATAGCTGTTTCAATGGTTGGGTGTAGCCCACCCATCCTGCCCATCTTTCTTAATGTCATTTTTTGTAATTGACGAATGCCAGTGGACTTGGTTCCCTTGGCGGCGAGCCCGCCGATTAGAGCGGGCCACCAGGAAACGCCGCCATGAACGATCAGATCCTCCAGGAGATCAGCGCATTCTGCCGCCAGCGCGGCTTGGCCGAATCCACCTTCGGCCGCCGCGCGGTCAACGACGGCAAACTTGCCAACCGTCTGCGCAATGGCGGCCGCATCACCACCGATACGCTCGAGCGCATCCGCAGTTTCATGACGCGCAACGCCGATGCCGCGCCGGCGCGCCGCCGCGTGCTGTTCGACGCCAGCCCGCCCGCGGCCTTGCCC
>DATBZY010000266.1:0-8582 GCA_036512915.1 Pseudolabrys sp.
CGGAAAATCCTAACGACTCATCAATATGTTGTTGATGACTCGTTGACGACGATGCTGCCTCAGCCACTGACATTCCGCGGCACGCGATGCCGCCGCTCGCGCAAAGGCCATTGCCGAGCCACGTCGCATGTGTATTTTTAAAAACGCGCTCGAAATTCTCAGTGCGCGATCTGTGACAAGGTTCTGCTTCACGCTCATCGGCGGGTGAGAATGGCTATTTATTGCCTTCTCGTGGACGCGGAACAGGATCGGCGTCGAGTTCCAGTAAGGGGATCCGCGCTCAGTGACCTGACAATCGATGCGAAAGCATTCTGGACTGGCGAGATCCGGAAGCAAACATACCACCGGGCGACGGCCCGCAAGCAATTTGGGGGAGACATCATGACAGCTACGGGAAGAGTGCCGGTGATCAACGCCGGTACAATTGGATGCATATCGTCCAATGCGAGTTCGTGTCTTGCGATCGCCCGTCCCGCCAGCATGTTAGCCCCGGTTTCATGCATTGTTCTTTCCGGCGGCCGGCCTTGAGCGCCCCCGCGGACCAAATGTCTCCCGACATCATCGAGTGAGTGTTGTTGCGTCCCGTTTTCGGCGCGTTGGCGGTGTACCGCCGCCAAGCCGAGCAACCGAGTCCGTTCAACCATTCAATCGGATAGAGCCAAAAAAATGTCGAACGCGGATCAGGACGGCTGGACACGAGTTAGAGGACGCCTGCGCGCCGAGGTTGGCGACGACGTCTATTCGAGCTGGTTTGCGCGCATGGACCTGGAAGCGCTCGAGGAAGGAACCGTCCGCCTGTCGGTGCCGACCCGTTTCCTCAAGAGCTGGATCCAATCGCACTATGCCGAACGCGTGCTGGCCTGCTGGCAGGCGGAGGCGGCGACGGTCACCCGTATCGAGCTGATCGTGCGCTCGGCGGTGCTGCGTCAGGCGGTGCCGCCCAAGCTCAAGCCCGAGCTCGCGGCCGGCGGCCACGATGGCGGCAGCCGCTTCCCCAACAGCAATGGCAACGGCCGGCCGATGTCGGTCGGCGATCCGGGCGTGCATGAAGCGCTCGGCGGCTCCCCGCTCGACGCGCGCCTGACCTTCGACAGCTTCGTGGTTGGCCGCTCCAACACGCTCGCCCAGGCCGCCGCCAAGCAAGTGGCGGCCGCCCGGCGCGTCGACCCGGTGATGTTCAATCCCCTGTACATCCATGCCGGCGTCGGCCTCGGCAAGACGCATCTGTTGCAGGCCATCACCTGGGCGGGAAATGCCGCAGGCGAGCGCAAAGTTCTTTATCTCACCGCCGAGAAGTTCATGTACGGCTTCGTGTCGGCGCTGCGCACACAAACCGCGCTCGCCTTCAAGGAAGCGCTGCGCGGCATCGGCGTGCTGGTGATCGACGATCTGCAATTCCTGCAAGGCAAGTCGACCCAGGCCGAGTTCTGCCACACGCTCAACGCCCTGATCGATGCCGGCCGCCAGGTCGTGATCGCCTCCGACCGCCCGCCGTCCGAACTGGAAAGCCTCGACGACCGCGTCCGTTCGCGGCTCGCCGGCGGCCTAGTGGTCGAAATGGGCGGGCTTGGCGAAGAACTGCGCTTCGAAATCCTGAAAGCGCGGGTGCTGGCGGCGCGATCGCATCATCCGAGCTTCGACGTGCCGCTGCCGGTGCTGGCCTATATCGCCAAGACCGTCACCCATAACGGCCGCGACCTGGAAGGTGCGCTCAATCGCCTGCTCGCCCACAACAAGCTCACCGGCCATGCGGTCACTCTGGAAATGGCCGAACGCGAGGTGCGCGACCTGATCCGCCCGCAGGAACCCAAGCGGGTCAAGATCGAGGACATCCAGCGGGTGGTGGCGCGCCAGTACAATGTCAGCCGCTCCGACCTGTTGTCGTCGCGGCGTACCGCCAACGTGGTGCGCCCGCGCCAGGTGGCGATGTATCTGGCCAAGACCCTGACCCTGCGTTCGCTGCCGGAAATCGGCCGGCGTTTCGGCGGCCGCGACCACACCACCGTGCTGCATGCGGTGCGCAAGATCGAGGGCCTGGTGGGCAACGACATGGCGCTGGCCGAGGAAATCGAGATCCTCAAACGCCAATTGCAGGAATAGCCGGCCCGGCCTGCGCGGCACACGATTTTAGGCCTCGTCCCGGCCCGGCTGGGACGAGGCCCTGATTTATCCGGGAAATGCGGCCTGCCGGCTGTGGACGCCTTGGGGAAATGCCGGCCGAGGGGCAACGCGCCCTTGCGCATTTCGCGTTACCACGTCACCTTTCTCCCCCGGCCTCGCATGGCGCGAGTTGTCGGCTTGCTGTTGCGCCTGGTTTTAGAGTCCTTTTCAAAGGCGCCGAAGCGGGTCTCCCCATGAAGGTTACCGTAGAGCGTGCAGAGCTGCTGAAGTCGCTGGGCCACGTGCACCGCGTGGTCGAACGGCGCAATACCATCCCCATTCTCGCCAACGTGCTGATCCGGGCCGACGCCGGCAAGCTCAGCCTGAAGGCCACTGACCTCGATCTCGAAGTCACCGACAGCATCGCCGCCGAGGTGTCGCCCGGCGGCGCCACCACGGTACCGGCGCATATGTTCTACGAGATCGTGCGCAAGCTGCCCGAGGGCGCCCAGATCGTGATCGAAGGCTCCGGCGACCGCGCGGTGCTCTCGATCCGCGCCGGGCGCTCGCGCTTCACGCTGCAGACGCTACCGGAAAGCGACTTCCCCGATCTCGCCGCCGGCGAGATGACGCATTCGTTCAAGCTCGCCGCCGCCGATCTCAAACGGCTGATCGACAAGACCCAGTTCGCGATCTCGACCGAGGAGACGCGTTACTATCTCAACGGCATCTATCTGCACGCGGCGGGCGCCGCCAAGGCCGCAACGCTGCGCGCGGTGGCGACCGACGGCCATCGCCTGGCGCAGGTCGAGCTGCCGCTGCCGGATGGCGCCACCGGCATGCCGGGCATCATCGTGCCGCGCAAGACCGTGGCCGAGGTGCAGCGCCTGATCGAAACCGGCGAAGGCGAAGTTGCGATCGAACTGTCGGCCGGCAAGATCCGCTTCACCATCGGCAACGCGGTGCTCACCTCCAAGCTAATCGACGGCACCTTTCCGGATTATGGACGCGTGATCCCGGCCAACAATGACAAGAGCCTGATCGTCGACAAGAAGGATTTCGAGGCCGCGGTCGACCGCGTCTCCACCGTCTCGAGCGAGCGCGGGCGCGCGGTCAAGCTGGCGATTACCGGCGGCCGCTTGGTGCTGTCGGTGACCAACCCCGATTCCGGCAGCGCGACGGAAGAAATCGAGGTCGAGTATGATTCCGAGCCGCTCGATATCGGCTTCAATTCCCGCTACCTGCTCGACATCGCCGCGCAGATCGAGGGCGAGGTGGCTGTGCTCAAACTCGCCGACCCCGGTTCGCCCACGCTGATCCAGGACAAGGACGCCAAGGGCGCGCTCTATGTGCTGATGCCGATGCGGGTGTGAGGCGTGGCTGTGGTATCCCGGACCAGTGAGCGTAAGCGAGCGACGATACAGGATCCAGGAGAGAAACGACGCGGCCGGTAGGCCGCATTGCCTATACTGTCCACCGACTACTCAAAGAGAACCCGGATGAGCATCTCAGAAGATATATTGAAAAAGGAAGATCTTCGTTCACATCTTTTTGGCGAGACCTGGCGGACCTTAATCCCGGAAGTCTTTCGGGACGTGCCAGCCTATTACGATAAAGGCAATGCGGTTGCCTCGCTCGGGAGTTGTTCACGCTGGAGCACGACGTTCGCTACTGCAATCCACAGACATCTGCCGCACGGAGCGAAGGTACTTGACGTTTGTTCGGGCACGCACGACATCCCGCTGCGGCTTTTAGCGCTTGATCCGACGCTGCAGATCGATGCCGTGGACGGCAGCGTGCACATGACAGCCGAGGGTCAGCGCCGCGCCCGCGAGCGCAATCTGACGATCCATGCACGCGTCTGCGACGCCCATGTGCTGCCGTTTGCCGACAATTCGTTCGAGGCGGTGACGCTCCAATTCGCTTCGCGCCATCTCGAGATCATTAGAACGTTCAAGGAGATCTATCGGGTGCTCAAGCCGGGCGGCATCTTCTGCCATAATGATATGCTGCGCCCGGCATCGCGGATCGTCGAAGTGCCATACCTGACCTATTTGCGTTTCTCGGTGTGGTTTACGGCAAAGCTGTTCGGGAGTTCGGCCGAAAGCATGAAGTGTGTTGGCTACTTCGCGGATGCGATACGGCACTTCTATAGGCCACGTGAGTTGACCGAACTGCTCGAGGGAGTCGGTTTCGTCGGCATCGAAAGTCGGAGCTTTCTCACAGGCGTTATGTCCTACCACATCTCGCATAAGCCGCCGCTCTAGAACAGAGATTGCGCGTCGCTCCTGTCGCCCGGGACACGAGAGGGACGATGACCGCTGCCTGCATCCGCCGCCTGACGCTCACGAATTTTCGCAACTATCACGCCGCGCAGATCGGACTTGATGGTGCGGGGCCGGTGGTGCTGACCGGCGCCAATGGTGCCGGCAAGACCAATCTGATCGAGGCGATCTCGCTGCTGGCGCCGGGCCGGGGCTTACGCCGCGCCATCATGGAAGAGCTGGCGTTTGCCGAAGGCGACGGCGGCTGGGCGGTGTCGGCCGAGGTCGAGGGCATGCTCGGCCTGGCGACGCTCGGCACCGGCATCGATCCGCCGGCGGGCGAGGATGCCGCGCCCTCGCGCAAATGCCGCATCGACCGCGAGAGCGTCGGCTCGGCGGCGGCCTTTGCCGATCACCTGCGCGTGGTGTGGTTGACGCCCGCGATGGACCCGCTGTTCAACGGCCCGGCCTCCGAGCGCCGGCGTTTCCTCGACCGGCTGGTGCTCGCGGTCGATGCCCAGCATTCGAGCCGCGTCGCCGCGCTCGAGCGTTGCTTGCGCTCGCGCAACCGTTTGCTGGAAGAGGCGCACAGCGATCCCCATTGGCTTGAAGCGGTCGAGCACGAGACCGCCGAAGTCGCGGTGGCGGTGGCTGCGGCACGCGCGGAAACGGTGAACCGCCTGTCCGGCGCGCTCACCGCCGCGCGCGATTCCGCGCCGGAATTTCCGCATGCCGAAATCGCGCTGGAAGGCTGGATGGAGAAGCTGCTCCCCAATCACAGCGCGATCGAGATCGAGGACCGCTATCGCGCTCTGCTGAAAGAAAACCGCGCGCGCGATGCCGCCGCCGGGCGCACGCTCGACGGCCCGCATCTGTCCGATCTTAGCGTCACCCATGCCGGTAAGGGGATTCTCGCGTCCGATGCCTCGACCGGCGAGCAGAAGGCGCTGCTGATCCGGCTGGTACTCGCGCATGCGCGCCTGATCAAGGAAATGACCGGCTTTGCTCCGCTGCTGCTGCTCGACGAGGTGGTCGCCCATCTCGATCCGGCGCGGCGCGCGGCGCTGTACGACGCCTTAGCGGCGCTGGGTGCGCAGGTGTGGATGACCGGCGCCGATCCGGCGGCGTTCGGCGATATTATCGGCCGCGCGCAGATGCTTGAGGTGCGCGGCGGTGCCGTGGAACCCTTGCGGCTGAAGTTCCAATAGCCGGCGGGAAACGTTCCATTAATTGAGACACCTTGAAGTCTCCGAAAACAGGAACCATCGCTCGCCCAATGTCGTTACCCTTACATGCCGCAACGCCGCTGGCATGAGACACGGCAAAGGGAACGGGCGATGAGAACGGAGGCCGCCATAGATCGAGTAACGTGCGAGTTGCATGGCGTACTCGACCATATGCGCGCCAATCTCGATCGCATTGAGATTTTGACGGCCGCGCTCAGCGCGTTCAGCAGGCCGATTCCGGACTATGAACCCAGCTTTCGGCATATGCGCCATCTGATGCTGACGGCGCACGAGTTGGGCTAGCCGGCGCGCAAGCGAGCCGGACTTGGCGCTGAGAAACGGCGCTTCGCTGACGGCTCGACGGCGGCGTTCTGAAGTGTCGTTTAAGCCTCCGATTCGAGCCTCAAGGCGGGGCCAAAAAGGCGCCGTTTTTGACCCGCCGCCTCTTTAAAAAATGCTTTCAAATCAACATATTAACAGCTGTGAGTTTGCCCTGTACGACGCCGATGTTTCGTGTCACACCAAACACCAATTCCGACTCATTTTTTTGCCCGCTGCGAAGGTGCTGCCGATGGCTGAACCGGCCCTGAATCTCCCGTCCGAGTCCGACTACGGCGCCGAGTCGATCAAAGTCCTCAAAGGCCTCGATGCCGTGCGCAAGCGGCCGGGCATGTATATCGGCGACACCGACGACGGCTCCGGCCTCCACCACATGGTCTACGAAGTGGTGGACAACGCCATCGACGAGGCGCTCGCCGGCCACGCCACCGAAGTGGTGACCACGCTCAATCCCGACGGCTCGGTGACGGTGCGCGACAACGGCCGCGGCATTCCGACCGGCATCCACGCCGGCGAAGGTATTTCGGCGGCCGAGGTCATCATGACCCAGCTGCATGCCGGCGGAAAATTCGACCAGAATTCCTACAAGGTGTCCGGTGGCCTGCACGGCGTCGGCGTATCGGTGGTCAACGCGCTCTCGAGCTGGCTCAAGCTCACCATCTGGCGCGACGGCAAAGAACATTTCATGGAGTTTGCCGACGGCGTCGCGGTGGCGCCGCTGAAAGCGATCGGCGACAGCAACGGCAAGCGCGGTACGGAAGTGACGTTCTTTCCGTCGCCGAAGACCTTCACCATGGTCGAGTTCGACTTTGCCACGATCGAGCATCGCCTGCGCGAACTGGCGTTCCTCAATTCCGGCATCAACATCGTGCTGTCCGACATGCGCCATGCGGTCGAGAAGCGCGAGGAGATGAAATACGAAGGCGGCGTCGAGGAGTTCGTGAAATATCTCGACCGCAACAAGACGCCGCTGATTCCCAAGCCGGTCATGATCAAGGCCGAGCGCGAAGGCATCACGGTGGAATGCGCGCTGTGGTGGAACGACGCCTATCATGAGAGCGTGCTTTGCTTCACCAACAACATTCCGCAACGCGACGGCGGCACCCATCTCGCCGGTTTCCGCGGCGCTTTGACCCGCCAGATCACGCAATATGCCGACACCATCGGCACCACGCGCAAGGAGAAAGTGGCGCTCACCGGCGACGATTGCCGCGAGGGCTTGACCGCGGTGCTGTCGGTGAAGGTGCCGGACCCGAAATTCTCCTCGCAGACCAAGGACAAGCTGGTGTCCTCGGAAGTCCGCCCGGTGGTCGAAAACGTGATCAACCAGGCTTTGCAGGACTGGTTTGAGATTCACCCCTCAGAAGCTCGCGTCATCGTCGGCAAGGTGGTGGAAGCCGCTGCCGCGCGCGAGGCCGCCCGCAAGGCGCGCGATCTCACCCGCCGCAAGGGCGCGCTCGACATCTCGTCATTGCCCGGCAAGCTTGCCGACTGCCAGGAGCGCGATCCGGCCAAGTCTGAACTGTTCATCGTCGAGGGTGACAGCGCCGGTGGCTCCGCCAAGCAGGGGCGCAATCGTGAATTCCAGGCGGTGCTGCCGCTGCGCGGGAAGATTCTCAATGTCGAGCGCGCGCGCTTTGACAAGATGCTGGGCAGCCAGGAGATCGGCACGCTGATCACCGCGCTCGGCACCGGCATCGGCCGCGACGAGTTCAATCCGGACAAGCTGCGCTACCACAAGATCATCATCATGACCGACGCCGACGTAGACGGCTCGCACATTCGCACGCTGCTGCTCACCTTCTTCTTCCGGCAGATGGAGGAGCTGATCAAGCGCGGGCACATCTTTATCGCGCAGCCGCCGCTCTATAAGGTCAACCGCGGCAAGTCCGAGCAGTATCTCAAGGACGAGCGCGCGCTTGAGGATTACCTGATCGCGACCGGCATCGAGGACGCGGTGCTGCGCCTTGCCTCCGGCGAGGAACGCGCGGGCGCCGACCTGCGCAAATTGGTCGAGGAAGCACGCGCGATCCGCAACATCCTGCTCGGCCTGCACAGCCGCTATAACCGCAAGGTCATCGAGCAGGCGGCGATCGCCGGCGTGCTGACGCCGAAGGTCACCGACGATCTCAAAACCGGAGCCGCCGCCGCCGACTACATCGCCAAACGGCTCGATGCGCTGGAAGACGAGACCGAACGCGGCTGGAAGGGCACGTTCGACGAGAACGGCTTCCATTTCGAGCGCACGGTGCG
Organism: Pseudolabrys sp.; assembly: GCA_036512915.1. Taxonomy (GTDB): domain Bacteria; phylum Pseudomonadota; class Alphaproteobacteria; order Rhizobiales; family Xanthobacteraceae; genus Pseudolabrys. The sequence continues at coordinate 8,183 of DATBZY010000266.1, forward strand.
CGGCGTGAAGGAAATAGCCTTAATCGACCAGGCGCTGCTCGGCTCGGCCGATGCCCGCAAGCTCGACGAATATGCCGCAACCCTGCAGCAGGTCTATCCGCGCCCGACCCCGCCGGCGATGCTCCGCCGCAAGGACGAGACCAGCTCGATTCACGGCCCCGTCGGCCTGTTCGAGGCGCTCACCAACGCCGGCCGCAAGGGCATCTCGATGCAGCGCTACAAGGGGCTGGGCGAGATGAACCCCGAGCAGCTGTGGGAGACCACGCTCGACGTCAATGCGCGCTCGCTGCTGCAGGTCCGCATCAAGGAAGTGGACGAGGCCAATGTGCTGTTCGACCAGCTCATGGGCGACCTGGTCGAGCCGCGCCGGCAGTTCATCCAGGACAATGCGCTGTCGGCC
>DATBZY010000267.1:0-3025 GCA_036512915.1 Pseudolabrys sp.
CACCACGGTGGCCGACGCACGCTTCGCCAAGCCGCTCGACGTCGACCTGCTGCTGCGGCTTGCGCGCGCGCATGAGGTGCTGGTCACCATCGAGGAAGGCTCGGTCGGCGGCTTCGGCTCCTATGTGTTGCAGACGCTGGCTGACAACGGCGTGCTCGACCGCGGATTGCGCGTGCGCACCATGGTGCTGCCCGACGTCTTCATCGACCAGGATACGCCGGCCGCGATGTATGCCACCGCCGGCCTCGACGCCCGCGGCATCGTCACAAAAGTGTTCGAGGCGCTGGGCAAGGATGCCGCCGCCGAGACGGTGAAGCTGGCCTAGGCCGGCTTCGTGTCCCGGGCGCCCGGGCAACGTCCCAGAGGGTTCGCGTTGCCGAAAAAAGATCGAATTGATCGTCTGCTGGTCGAGCGCGGCCTGTTTCCGAGCCGCGCCAAGGCGCAGGCCGCGATCGAAGCCGGGCTGGTGCGCGCCGGCGATGCCCTCGTGCGCAAGGCATCGGAAGCGATCGCGGTGGATGCGAGCTTACACGCGAGCGCAGCGCATCCTTATGTCTCGCGCGGCGGGGTGAAGCTCGCCGCGGCACTCGACCATTTCGGCTTTGACCCCCAGGGCCGCGTCTGCCTCGATGTCGGCGCCTCCACCGGCGGCTTCACCCAGGTGCTGCTGGAACGCGGCGCCAAACGCGTCTACGCAGTCGATGTCGGGCGCGGGCAATTGCATCAAAGCTTGCGCGCCCGCCCCGAAGTCGTGTCGCTGGAGGAAATCGATATCCGCAAACTCTCCCCGTCCCTGCTGAGCGAGTCGCCCGATTTCGTGACCCTCGACGTTAGCTTCATTTCGCTCAAGCTGGTCTTACCGGCCGCGCTTGCCCTGGTGAAATCGCCCGCGCAGATGGTCGCGTTGATCAAGCCGCAATTCGAAGCCGGCTGCGCCCTGGTAAAAAAAGGCATCGTGCGCGATCCACAAGTTCACGCGGCGGTCTGCGACGGCATCGCGGCGTTTGTTGCCGCGCTCGGCTGGCGCGTTCTCGGCATCACGCCATCGCCGATCGCCGGCGGCGACGGCAATGCCGAATTCCTGCTGGGAGCCGCTAAGTGACTGAGCAGCTCACCATCACCCGGCTCGGTCATCGCGGCGACGGCGTTGCCGACACGCCGGCGGGGCCGGTCTATGTGCCCTACACGCTGCCGGGAGAAGTCGTCACGGTCGAAGCGGTCGCAGGACACCCCGACCGGCGCCATCTGGACCATGTCGACAAGCCGAGCCACGAGCGCGCAACACCGGTCTGCAAGCATTTCGGCCAATGCGGCGGCTGCGCCCTACAGCACTGGTCGCTGGCCGAATATCATCTGTGGAAGCGTTCGCTGGTGGTGGAGGCGCTTGAGCACGCCGGGCTGATCGCGCCGGTCGAACCGCTGATCGACGCCCATGGGCAGGGCCGCCGGCGCGCGACCTTGCATGCGCGGCGCGGCACGCAAGACGTGTTAGAAGTCGGCTTCACGGCGCCGCGCGCGCACCACATCGTCGCCATCGACCGTTGCCCGATCCTCAGCCCCGGCCTCGACGGCGCGGTGCAAGCGGCCTGGGCGATCGCCGAAATACTCAAGCCCACCAACAAGCCGCTCGACATCCATGTGACGGCGACCGATTCCGGAATGGATGTCGACGTGCGCGGCTCCGGGCCACTGTCCTCCGGGCGCACGACCGCGCTCGCCGGCCTCGCCGAAAAGCACAAGCTCGCGCGGCTCACGCGCCACGGCGAGCTGGTCGCGCAACGCTCGCAGCCGACCCTCAAAGTCGGCCGCGCCCATGTGCCACTGCCGCCGGGCGCTTTCCTGCAGGCAACCGCCGAGGGCGAAGCCGCGCTGGCGCGGCTGGTGCTCGGGCATGTCGGGGCGCCCAAGCGCGTCGCCGACCTGTTCGCTGGCATCGGCACGTTCGCGCTGCGACTGGCCGAGGTCGCGCGCGTGAGCGCCGCCGACCTTGAGGCGAGCGCCATCAAGGCGCTGGAGCGCGCGGCGGCGACAACCGCGGGTTTGAAACCGGTGGAGGCGATAGCGCGCGACCTGTTCCGCCGCCCATTCATGGCGGCGGAACTCAAAGCGTTCGACGCCGTGGTGTTCGACCCGCCGCGCCAGGGCGCGGAGGCGCAGGCGCGCGAACTCGCCAAGAGTAAAGTGCCGACGGTGGTGGCGGTGTCGTGCGATGCGGCGACCTTCGCGCGCGACGCGCGCATCCTGGTCGATAGCGGCTACAAGCTTACGAGCGTGACGCCGGTCGACCAGTTCCGCTATTCGGCGCATGTCGAGCTGGTGGCGAAGTTCGCGCGTTAAGTCTCAGCTATTGAAAATCGAATCCGCCGCTGCCCCAGCGGTCCTGCCACCGCCTCTCCCCGATGGTGCAGGAAATGCGCGGTGCTTGCGCGGAAGCCGGCACAACGCGCGGCTCCGGCTGGCGGCCGGCGATCTCCAGCACCAGCTTGGTACGCGTCGCCTCGACGAATTTCTCGCGCTCGCGGATCGGCACCACGAAGGCGCCGGCGCCGCCGATCACACAATCTTCGTAGTAGATATCGAGGTCCTCGATATCCATCGAACCGGGAGTGGGCCGCTTGAGCATGATCGGCAGGCCGTTGATGGTGATGCCGGCGGCGAGCACGCCATCGCGGGCCGGCTCCACCAGTGGCCCGGCATTGTTGGCGCCGTCGCCGGAGACATCAATTACCCGGCGCAGGCCGCGATAGCCGCTATTGTCGAACAGCGGCTTGGCAAAATGCAGCGCGCTGGAAATCGAGGTGCGCGAGGCGCGCCGGTAGGGTGCGCGCGCGATCTCGGCGGCGACCGCATCGGCCGCTTCCGGCCCGTCGATCAGCCGCCACGGCATGATGATTTTCTGGTCGGACTGGCCGGCCCATTCGAAATAGGTGACGGCGATCTTGCCGTTCGCGCCCTCGCGCAGCGCCCGCAAGAATTCGCGCGAGGTCAGCGCCATGACATAGCCCTCGCGCTGCAGCGCCTGCTC
>DATBZY010000268.1:0-10930 GCA_036512915.1 Pseudolabrys sp.
CGGCGGGCGGGGCTCGTACGCGGGCTGCACCGCGGCCGCCTGCGCCGCCGGATGCACCACCGCCTGGTCGGCGAAGCGCGCGACATAGCCGCCGACCAGCAGCACGGCGGCGGCAAGGATGAGGATCTGACGCATGACCGATAAAGCCCGTTAGTTCCTGTCGACATTCGCATGCGCAGGCCCAAGGCGGCCTTAACGCGGGGGCGCACCGGGCGGCGCGCTTTTGCGGATGGTGAGCGGCCGCTTAAGCGATTTGCGGCAATTCGAGCTATTCCCCGCGGCGCTTGGCGCGGCGGGTGGCCGGGGCCGAGAGCGGATCGTCGGGCCAGGGATGCCTCGGGTAGCGTCCGCGCATATCCGCCTTCACGTCGGCATAGCTGCCGCGCCAGAAGCCGGGCAGATCGCGCGTCACCTGCACCGGCCGGTGTGCCGGCGACAGCAGCTCGATCACCAGCGGCACCCGGCCGCCGGCGATCGCCGGATGCTTGGCTAGTCCGAACAATTCCTGCACGCGGATCGACAGCTTCGGCCCCTCCTCTGCCTCATAGTCGATCGGCACATGCGAGCCGGACGGCGCGGTGAAATGGGTCGGCGCCTCGGCGTCGAGCCGGCGCCGCAAATTCCACGGCAACAGCGAGGTGACGGCATCGGACAGCTGCTCGGCAGATATCTCGCTGCGCGCGCTCTTGTCGGCGACAAGCGGCTCCAGCCAGTCGGCCGCGTTGCGCGCCAGCCCGTCGTTGGACAGATCGGGCCATTCCTCACCTTCCGCGCGGCGCAGGAACAGCACGCGGTTGCGAAATTGCAGCGCCGCCTTGCTCCACGGCAGGCGGTCGAGGCCGAGACTGACGATGCCGTGCGCGAGGATGCGCGCAGTCTCTGGATGGGGCGTCACCGGCTTGGTCTGCTCGGCCAGCACCAGCGCGCCGAGCCGGCGGCTGCGCCGCGCGCGCAGCGAGGCGGAGGCGGCATCGAAGGTCACCGCCTCGCGGTCTTCGATCTTGCCGGCAAAGCGCGCCTCGATTTCGGGAAGCGTCATCGGCGCCGCCAGCACGATGCGGCTGGCACCCGCCGCGCCGGTGAGCTCGGCCACCGCCAGGAACGGCTCGCGCGCCAGCGCTGACGCCGGATCGACCATGCCGCCGCGGCCATTGGCGAGCAGGAAGGAGCCAGCACCGCTGCCGCGGCTCTTGGCCACGCGATCGGGATAAGCGAGTGCGAGCAGGGAGCCGGGTGACACATCGTTGCCGTTCCGTCGCTCCGCGGCGAGCGTGTCCACCCACCGCCTCACCATCGCGCGCGCGTCCTCGGCGCGGCGCGAGCGGTCGCGGCGGAATTGATCGAGCCGATGGCGCAGATCGACATCGTCGCCGCCGAGGCCGCGTTCGGTGAGCACCGCGGCGATCGCGGCCGCCTGCTCGCCGGCGCCTTCCGCGGCGGCATCGACCACCATGCGCGCCAGCCGCGGCGGCAACGGCAGCCGCCGCAGCCGGCGGCCTTCCTCGGTGATGCGGCCTTGTATATCGATGGCGCCCAGCTCACCGAGCAACGTCCGCGCTTCGCTGAGCGCGGCCTGCGGCGGGGGATCGAGAAACGCCAGTTGGCCCGAGTCACCCGCGCCCCATTGCGCGAGATCGAGCACGAACGACGACAAGTCGGCGGAGAGAATCTCGGGCCGCGTATAGGGCTCGAGCGATCCGGTCTGCGGCTCGTCCCACAGCCGGTAGCAAACGCCCGGTTCGGTGCGCCCGGCGCGGCCGCGGCGCTGGTCGGCGGCGGCGCGCGACACCCGCACGGTTTCCAGCCTGGTCAGGCCGACATCGGGCTCGTAGCGCGGCACCCGCGACAAGCCGCTGTCGATCACCACGCGCACGCCTTCGATGGTGAGCGAGGTTTCCGCGATCGAGGTTGCCAGCACCACCTTGCGGCGTCCGGCCGGCGCAGGAGAAATGGCGCGATCCTGCTCGCGCGCGTCGAGCGCGCCAAACAGCGCCACGATATCGACGTTGGCGTCCGCGATGCGCTCCTTGAGCAGCGTTTCGGTGCGGCGGATTTCGGCGGTGCCCGGCAGGAACACCAGCACTGAGCCGCCCTCGGCGCGCAAGCCGCGAGCGACCGCATCCGCCACTTGTCGCTCAATCGGCATGCGCGGATCGCGGCCGAGATAGCGCGTCTCCACGGCAAAGGCGCGGCCGGCGCTCCCGATCGCCGGCGCGTTGCCGAGCAGCGCGGCCACGCGGGCACCATCGAGCGTCGCCGACATCACCAGAATTTTAAGGTCCTCGCGCAACGCCAGTTGCACCTCGCGCGCCAACGCAAGGCCGAGATCGGCATCGAGCGAACGCTCGTGGAATTCGTCGAACAGCACGGCGGCGATACCCTCGAGCGAGGGATCGTCAAGCACCAGCCGCGTGAAGACGCCTTCGGTGATCACCTCGATGCGGGTGCGCTTCGATATTTTCGAGCCGAAGCGCACCCGCAGACCCACGGTGTCGCCGACCTGCTCGCCCAGCGTCGCCGCCATGCGCGCGGCGGCGGCGCGGGCGGCGAGCCGGCGCGGCTCCAGCACGAGGATTTTCTTGGATACAGCCCACGGCTCGTCGAGCAGCACCAGCGGCACGCGCGTGGTCTTGCCGGCGCCGGGCGGCGCCACCAGCACGGCGGCATTGTTCGCGCGCAGCGCCGCGGTGAGACGCCCAAGCGCATCGTCGATGGGAAGCGGGTCAGGAAATTCGCGCATGGTGCTGTCATCATCCGCGAAGGCGGATGATCCAGTATCCACCGCCGTCTCGTTTCAATATGCCGCCGAGATTACTGGATGCCTCGCTTTAGCGGGGCATGACCCAGCTACGTCCGCGCCCGTCCGACGCTCTCATAAACGAAGCCGAGGCGAGCGACTTCCTCGGACAGGTAGATGTTGCGCAGGTCGACCAGCACCGGGTGCGCCATGACCGCCTTGAGCCGCTCGAAATCGAGCGCGCGGAATTGCTCCCATTCGGTGACGATCACCAGCGCGGAGGCGCCCTCGGCGCAGGAATAGGCGTCGGCGCAAAAGGTGACGTTTCCCATGAACGCCTTCGCCTGCTCCATGCCGACCGGATCAAAAGCTCGCACCTTGGCGCCCATGTCCTGCAGTGCGGTGACCAGCGGGATCGACGGCGCGTCGCGCATGTCGTCGGTGTTCGGCTTGAAGGTGAGGCCGAGCACGGCGATCGTCTTGCCGCGCAACTCGCCGCCGAGCGCGGCCGCGACCTTGCGCGCCATCGCGCGCTTGCGCACGTCGTTGACCGCCACCACCGCCTCGACGATGCGCAGCGGCGAGCCGTGATCCTGGCCGGTCTTAATCAGCGCCACCGCATCCTTGGGAAAGCACGAACCGCCGAAACCCGGACCGGCATGCAGGAATTTCGAGCCGATGCGGTTGTCGAGCCCGATGCCGCGCGCGATCTCCTGCACGTCGGCGCCGACCTTCTCGGCCAGATCGGCGATCTCGTTGATAAAGGTGATCTTGGTGGCGAGGAATGCGTTGGCGGCGTATTTGATGAGCTCGGCGGTGCGCCGGTCGGTGAACAGGATCGCCGAACGATTGAGAAAGAGCGGGCGATAGAGCTCGGTCATCGCCTCGCGCGCGCGCGCATCGGCGGTGCCGACCACGATGCGGTCGGGATGCTTGAAGTCCTGGATGGCGGCGCCTTCGCGCAGGAACTCCGGATTTGATACCACGGCGCATTGCGCGTCCGGGCGCGCTTCACGGATGATGCGCTCGACTTCGTCGCCGGTGCCGACCGGCACGGTGGACTTGGTGATGACCACGGTGAAGCCGTCGAGGGCACTGGCGATTTCGCGGGTGGCGTCGAACACGTAAGTGAGATCGGCATGGCCGTCGCCGCGGCGCGACGGCGTGCCCACCGCGATGAAAACCGCGTCGGCGGCCGCGACCGCGCCCGGCAAATCGGTACTGAATTTGAGACGGCCGGCGCGCGTGTTGACGGCGATCAGGTCGTTCAACCCGGGCTCGTAGATCGGCACCTCGCCGCGCGCGAGCGCGGCGATCTTGGCCTTATCCTTGTCGACACAGGTCACATCGTGGCCGAAGTCGGCGAAGCAGGCCCCGGAAACGAGGCCGACATAGCCGGTGCCGATCATGGCAACGCGCATTTCGATTCCGCCGTAAAAATGGTTAGCCAATTCCGACCGAGGCCGGCGCCGTTTCCATAGCAGAGGCCGTTCGCAGTAGCGAGAGCCGCGAAAGCGGCCGCATTTCCTGTGGTCGTGTCTCGACGCAGATTGATAATCGCTGCGTCCGGGCCCACATTCGGCCCATGCCAGCCACCGCAAAATCCAAAGCCGCCGCCGCCGCCCCCACCCCGTCGAACCCAGCGGCCCGCCCGCTCAAGAAGGGCGACCACCTGTTCCTGGTCGACGGCTCCGGCTACATCTTCCGCGCCTATCACGCGCTGCCGCCGCTCACCCGCAAATCCGACGGCTTGCAGGTCAATGCCGTGCTCGGCTTCTGCAACATGCTGTGGAAGCTGCTGGCCGAGATGAAGGCCGACGACAAGCCGACCCATCTGGCGGTGGTGTTCGACAAATCCGAGAAGACCTTCCGCACCGAATTCTATCCCGAGTACAAGGCGCACCGACCGGACGCGCCGGAAGACCTCATCCCGCAGTTCCCGCTGATCCGCGCGGCAGTGCACGCCTTCGAAATCCCCTGCCTGGAGCAGGCCGGCTTCGAGGCCGACGATTTGATCGCGACCTATGCGCGGCTGGCCTGCGAGGCCAAGGCGACCACCACCATCGTGTCGTCCGACAAGGACCTGATGCAGCTCGTCGGCAATGGCGTGACCATGTACGACACCATGAAGGACCGCCGCATCGGGCGCGATGAGGTGATCGAGAAATTCGGCGTGGGCCCCGAGAAGGTCATCGAGGTGCAGGCGCTGATCGGCGATTCCAGCGACAACGTGCCGGGCGTTCCCGGCATCGGCGTGAAGACCGCGGCGCAATTGATCGGCGAATATGGCGACCTGGAGACGCTGCTCAAGCGCGCCAGCGAGATCAAGCAGGACAAGCGCCGGCAAACGTTGATCGATAACGCCGAGCTGGCGCGGCTGTCGAAGCGCCTGGTGACGCTCGACCAGAACGTGCCGCTGGATGTGCCGGTGGACGAGCTTGCCGTGCACGAGCCCGATTACAAGCACCTGATCGCCTTCCTCAAGGCGATGGAATTCAACACCATCACCCGCCGCGTCGCCGAGAAGGCCGACATCGATGCCGCGCAGATCGAGGCGGATGCCAAGCTGGCGTCGGGCGGCCCCTCCCCTGCAACTTCCTCTTCATCTTCTTCCCCGCCTGCGGGGGATCTGTTTGCGCCCACTGCAGGCACGGACGCTAAACCGAGCGGCAAGGGCGAAACGAACGGCGCCCTCACGCCGATTTCACTCGCCGCCGCGCGTGCCAACGCCGCGCGCAACACCAAGATCGATCGCTCGAAATACGAATGCGTGCGCACGCTTCCCCGGCTGAACGACTGGATCAAGCGCGCGCATGAGAGCGGCGTGGTCGCGGTCGACACCGAGACCACCAGCCTCGATCCGATGCAGGCGCAACTTTGCGGCTTCTCGCTGGCGGTAGCGCCGAACGAAGCCTGCTACGTGCCGATCGGCCACCAAAAAGAAGGCGGCGGCGACGGGTTGTTCGCCGCTGGCCTGGCGCCCGACCAGATTACGGAAGCCGACGCGCTTGCCGCGCTCAAGCCGCTGCTCGAGGACAAGAGCATCCTCAAGGTCGCGCAGAACATGAAATACGACTGGCTGGTGTTCGCGCAGTGCGGCATCGAGATCGCGGGCTTCGACGACACCATGCTGCTGTCCTACGTGCTCGACGCCGGCAAGGGCTCCCACGGCATGGACGATCTCGCCCAGCGCTGGCTCAATCACGACACCATCCATTTCCATCACGTCGCCGGCTCCGGCAAAGCGCAGGTCACCTTCGATTGCGTGTCGATCGACAAGGCGACCGAATATGCCGCCGAGGACGCCGACGTGACGCTGCGGCTGTGGAACGCGCTGAAACCGCGGCTCGCCGCCGAGCATGTCGCCACCGTCTACGAGACGCTGGAGCGCGCGATGCCGGAAGTGCTGGCACGCATGGAGCGGCGCGGCATCTCCATCGACCGCCAGGTGCTGTCGCTGCTGTCCGGCGAATTCGCGCAGAAGCAGGGCGCGCTCGAAGACGAGATCAAGACGCTCGCCGGCGAGCCGCTCAATCCCGGCTCACCGAAACAACTCGGCGACATCCTGTTCGGCAAGATGGGCCTGCCGGGCGGTAGCAAGACCAAGACCGGCCAATGGTCGACCGGCGCGCGCGAGCTCGAAGAGTTGGCCGAGCAAGGCCACCAGCTGCCGCGCAAGATTCTCGACTGGCGGCAGGTCTCGAAGCTGCGCTCGACCTACACCGAGGCGCTGCCCAATTACGTCAATCCCGACACCCACCGCGTGCACACCAGCTACTCGCTTGCCGCCACCAGCACCGGCCGGCTGTCGTCGTCGGAGCCAAATTTGCAGAACATTCCGGTGCGCACAGAGGACGGCCGCAAGATTCGCCGCGCCTTCGTCGCCGCGCCCGGCATGAAGCTGGTGTCGGCCGACTATTCGCAGATCGAATTGCGGCTGCTGTCGGAAGTGGCCGAAGTGCCGGCGCTGCGCAAGGCGTTCCAGGACGGCGTCGACATCCACGCCATGACGGCGTCGGAAATGTTCGGCGTGCCGGTGAAGGACATGCCGAGCGAAGTGCGCCGGCGCGCCAAGGCGATCAATTTCGGCATCATCTACGGCATCTCGGCCTTCGGCCTGGCCGCACAACTCGGCATCGAGCGCGAGGAAGCCGGCGCCTATATCAAAAAATATTTCGAGCGCTTTCCCGGCATCCGCGCCTACATGGACGAGACCCGCGAGTTCTGCCGCACTAACGGCTATGTGCTCACGCTGTTCGGCCGCAAGTGCCACTACCCCGACATCAAGGCCAGCAATGCGTCGATCCGCTCGTTCAACGAACGCGCCGCGATCAATGCGCGATTGCAGGGGAGCGCGGCCGACATCATCCGCCGCGCCATGATCCGCATCGAGCCGGAGCTTAAGGCCGCGAAGCTCAAGGCGCAGATGCTGCTGCAGGTGCACGACGAGCTGATCTTCGAGGTGCCGGACGGCGAAGTGGCGAAGACCATTCCGATCGTCAAAAGCGTGATGCAGGAAGCTCCGCACCCAGCGGTGTCGCTGCATGTACCGTTGCAGGTCGACGCCCGCGCCGCCGACAACTGGGACGAGGCGCATTAATCGCAGATTAGTGCGGCGCTGAATCCATCAGCGGCTTCATCACCGCATACAACGCATTCTTGGCCTCGAAGCCTACTCCGGGAATGTCCGGCATTGGCACGCGGCTGTCGGCCACCGCACACGTGTCGGCGAAGCCGCCGAACGGCGCGAACACCTGCGGATAAGATTCGTTGCCGCCCAGCCCCAAGCCGACCGCGATGTTGAGCGCGAACTGATGGCCGCCATGCGGCACGCACTGCCGCCGCGACCAGCCGTGCGCCGCCAGCATGTCGAGCGTGCGGAGATATTCCACCAGCCCATAGGACAGCGCCGGATCGAATTGCAGAATGTCGCGGTCGGGGCGCAGGCCGCCGTGGCGGATCAGATTGCGCGCGTCCTGCATCGAAAACAGATTCTCGCCGGTGGCGAGCGGCGGCGCATAGCGCGTCGCCAGCGCGGCGTGCAGCAGATAATCGAGCGGGTCGAGCGGCTCCTCGTACCAGCGCAAGCCGTAAGGCGCGATGGCGTCGCCGCAGGCCAGCGCCTGGTCCAGGTCGTAGCGGCCATTGACGTCGACGCATAGATTCTCGCCCTTGCCGCCGACCACCTTGAGCGCCGCTTCGATGCGCTTGATGTCGGCGGCGAGATCGACGCCGCCGATCTTCATTTTCACGCATCGATAGCCGAGGTCGAGATAGCGCTTCATCTCGTCCTGCAAGCCGGCGATGTCCTTGTCGGGATAATAATAGCCGCCGGCGGCATAAACCCAGGCGGTCTTCTCCGCTTGGCCGTTGTTGTAGCGGTCGGCGAGCAGCCGCCACAGCGGCACGCCTTCTGCCTTTGAGACGGCGTCCCACAACGCCATGTCGAGCACGCCGACCGCGACCGAGCGCTCGCCGTGGCCGCCCGGCTTCTCGTTGCGCATCATCACGTCCCACGCCTTGGCGGGATCGATGATGCCGCGGGCGTCGATGATCTCCTCCGGCTTGGCAGCTTGCAGCCGCGGGATGAAGCGCTCGCGCAGCAACCCTTGCGGCGCATAGCGGCCGTTCGAATTGAAGCCGAAGCCGACCACCGGCCGCCCGTCGTGCACGACGTCGGTGAAGATGGCGACCACGCTCGCCGTCATCTGCGAAAAGTCGATATAGGCGTTGCGGATCGAGGACGAGATCGGGACGACGATGTCGGCAATGCCGGTAATACGCATGCTTAGCGTTTCTTCTTTTTGGATTTCGATGCCTTCGCCTTGCTATTCGCCGCGGCCGGCAGCACCGCGATCGCCTCGATCTCGAACAGCGCACCCGGGCGCGCCAGTTGCGAAATCGCCACCGTGGTGCTCGCCGGCGGCGTCGCGGTGTTGACGAACTCGTCGCGCACTTCGCGCAAGATCGCGATGTGCGACATGTCGACCAGATAATTGTTGATCTTGACCACGTCCTTGAAGCTGGCGCCGACCGCCGCGAGCGCGAACTTGAGATTCTCGAACGCCTTGAAAGCCTGCGCGCGGAAATCGCCGGGGCCGCCGACCAGCTTGTTGTCGAGGTCGAGGCCGAGCTGGCCGGCAATGAAGATCAGCCGGTTCGGCCCGGTCGCCTCGACCACGTAGGTGTAGCCCGGCGGCTTGGCCATGGTTTTGGGATTGAGAAATCGGACATTGGCAGCCATGTGGTCCTCCCTGTTGTTCGGCCCCATCGTATGGGCCTTCGGAGTATGCGCGGGCCTGCGCGTTTCCTAAAGGCTCAACTTGACTCCCCGCGGCGACTGCCAGACCTTTGCGCGGATTCGAATAAGGGTGCGAAAGGCCGCTCAAGGCCGGGCGCCAGTGATTTGGGGGGAGCTTGGCCATGACCGCACACGCGGTGTCTCACGTCTATTTCGGCCTCAATCTGATCTGGGTGTCCACCTGCGTCCTGGCCATTACCTACGCCACCATCATGTCGGAAAAGGTCAACCGCGCGATCGTCGCGCTGGTCGGCGCCAGCGTGATGATCGTGGTCGGCGTGCTCGACCAGGACGAGGCGATCAAGGGCATCGACTGGAACACCATTGGCCTGCTCACCGGCATGATGATCCTGGTGTCGATCTCGCGCCGCTCCGGCATGTTCCAGTATCTGGCGATCTGGTCGGCGAAAGCGGCCAAGGCGCATCCCGCCGGCATTCTGTTCATCCTGCAGATCACCACCGCCGTGCTGTCGGCCTTTCTCGACAACGTGACCACCGTTCTGCTGATCGTTCCGGTCACGCTGGCGATCTGCAACACGTTGAAAGTGCCGGCCTACCCTTATCTGTTCGCCGAAATCTTCGCTTCCAATATTGGCGGCACCGCCACCTTGATCGGCGATCCGCCCAACATCCTGATCGGCTCGCAGGCCGGCCTGTCGTTCAACGAATTCGTCTATCACCTCACGCCGGTGATCATCATTGTGATGGTGGTGCAGGCGGTGATCATCCACTTCCTCTGGGGCAAGGATCTGAAAGCCTCGCACGATGCCGAGGCGCGGGTGCTGGCGATGAATCCGGCGGATACGATCGAGGACTGGCTGCTACTCAAACAGTCGCTTGTCGTCCTCACCATTGTGATGATCGCCTTCGTGCTGGCGCGGCCGCTGCATCTGGAGCCGGCCACCATCGCCATGCTCGGCGCCGCCATTTTGATGCTGCTCGACAACTGGGCGCACCATTCCGAGAAGGCCGCAAAAAATATCCACCAGACCTTCGGCGACGTGGAGTGGATCACCATCTTCTTCTTCATCGGCCTGTTCATCGTGGTGCACGGTGTCGATGTCGGCGGCCTGCTCAATCTGCTGGCCAACAAGCTGGTGGCGGCGACCGGCGGCAACATGGCGCATGCCGGCTACGCCATCCTGTGGGCGTCGGCGGTCCTGTCGGCGATCGTCGACAACATCCCGTTCGTCGCCACCATGATCCCGCTGATCAAGAACATGGCGCCGGCATTCGGCGGCGCCGACCACATCCAGCCGCTGTGGTGGTGCCTGTCGCTCGGCGCCTGTCTCGGCGGCAACGGCACCCTGATCGGCGCCTCCGCCAACCTGACGGTGGCCGGCATCGGCGAGCGCAACGAAGTGCCGTTCAGCTTCATCACCTATACGCTCTATGCTTTTCCGATGATGGTGGTGTCGGTGGCGATCTGCCACGTCTATGTGTGGTGGCGCTATTTTTAAGCGCATGATCCCGAAAAGTGGGAACCGGTTCTCGGAATAGATCATGCGCAAACAGTGCTGCCGACGCGCAAGTAAGTCGATTGCGCCCTATTTCATTTGCCGATCCGTCAGCACGCCGCCGTTATGGCGCACCCGCTAACCGGACATTTACCGCACTAGTCGCTCGCTTCAACCAATTTGAAAGGATTTGGTGATTCGCTTTCATCGCCACTACTGGCGAGGGAGGCAATCATGGCGGCGAAGGAGATTTCGGTAAAGAAATATGTTGTGAGGCTGAGCCGCGAGGAACGTGAACGACTTGAAACGCTGATTCGGAAAGGAAAGAGCCCAGCGCAACGGCTGCTGAAGGCGCGGATATTGTTGAAGGCCGATGTCTCGGAAGCTGGTGAAGGGTGGAGTGACAGCCGGATCATCAAGGCTCTCGAAACCAGC
>DATBZY010000269.1:0-5618 GCA_036512915.1 Pseudolabrys sp.
GTCGCGGAAACCATCTTGGCCAGCGTTCATGTGTGAACGCACAAACAGGCCGGACATATGGACGCAAGCGATCTGATCAAAGCACTGCAAAAACACCTTGCGAGGACGGGGCCGTCCACATATGGGGAATGTCGGATTAATTGAGTCTGGATCCTAGACTCGGTCAGTTCCAATCGCGCAAGCGACACGAGTCGCCGCGAATTTAGCTGCTAGGGAGGTCATGATGACGTGCAAGGGTTCGGGTCCGACGGTGGATCGTCGCAAGTTTCTGACCGGAGTGGCGGTGGCCGGCGCGGCGAGTGTCGTGACGCCGCAGGCCGCGACCGCCGCAGCGGCGGCGGGTGCTGCTCCCGCGAGACTGCCATCCGCCCTGCCGCCGACGGCGCAGGTCATCGTCGCCGAAACCGGGACGCCGGCGGAAATGGCGCGTGTGCCGGGCAAGCCGGGCTCCGACTTCATGGTCGACGTCATCAAGACGCTCGACATCAAGTACCTGCCGTCGAATTGCGCCTCGAGCTTCCGCGCCATCCATGAGTCGCTGATCAACTACGGCGGCAACAAGATGCCGGAGTTCCTCACCTGCACGCACGAGGAATCTGCGGTCGGCTTGGCGCACGGCTATTACAAGATCGCCGGCAAGCCGCTGATGACCCTGGTTCACGGCACGGTCGGCCTGCAGCACGCCGCGATGGCGATCTACAATGCCTGGTGCGATCGCGTACCGGTGATTGTCGTCGGCGGCAACGATCTCGATGCCGCCCACCGCCCGCCGGGCGTGCCGACCTACCACTCCGCGCAGGACATCAACGCGCTGGTGCGCGACTTCACCAAGTGGGACGATACGCCGGTCTCGTTGCAGCACTTCGCGCAGTCCTTCGTGCGTGCCTACAGGATTTCGACGACGCCGCCGTTCGGGCCGGTCGCGATCTCGCTCGACGCCGGATTGCAGCAGGAGCCGGTCAAGGCACACGGCGCGCCGCTCTATATCCCGCGCTTCGTCGCTTCGTCGCCGCCGCAAGGCGATGCCGGTGCGGTGAAGGAGGCGGCCCAGCTTCTCGCCAACGCGCAGAATCCGGTGATCGTCGCCGATCGCGCGGCGCGCACCCCAAACGGCATTACGCTCCTCGTGCAGCTCGCCGAACTGCTGCAGGCGCGCGTCATCGACCAGCAGGGGCGGATGAACTTCCCAAAAACGCATTATCTGAGCGCGCCGCCCACCGCGGTGAACAATGCCGACGTGATTATCGGCCTGGAGCTCTCCGATTTCTGGGCCACGGTCAATTCCTATACCGACAATGGCGAGAACGACGGCATCGGCAAGAACGGCACCCGCATCAAACCAACCACCAAGCTGATCAGCATCAGCTCGATAGATCTGATCACCAAGGCGAACTACCAGGACTTCCAGCGCTTCCAGACCATCGACGTCGCGATGCCGGGCGACGCCGAGTCGACATTGCCGGCGCTCATCGAAGCGGTGAAGTCGGCGATCGCGAACGATCGCAAGGCGGCGATCGAGAAGCGCGGCGAAGCCGCCCGCAAGAGCTATGCCGACGGGAAGGCGCGCCAGCGCCAGATGGCGGCGGTCGCGTGGGATGCAAGCCCGATCAGCACCGCGCGCCTCTGCATGGAGCTGTACGGCGCCATCAAGGATCTCGACTGGTCGCTCGTTGCCTCCGAAGGCAACGTGAGCAACTGGCCGAACCGGCTCTGGCCGTTTGAAAAGCACTACCAGTTCATCGGCCGCTCGGGCGGGTACGGTGTCGGCTACGGCGCGCCGGCATCGGTCGGCGCGGCGCTGGCAAACCGCGACATCGGCGGCCGCTTCTCGGTCAGCATCCAGTCCGACGGCGACCTGATGTACGCCCCGGGTGTGCTGTGGACCGCGGCGAGGCACAAGATTCCGCTGCTCTCGGTGATGCACAACAACCGCGGCTATCACCAGGAACTCATGCACGTGCAGCGGCTGTCCAACTTCCGCAATCGCGTGGCGAGCCTGGGTAACGACATGGGGCCGATCGGCACCAGCATCCAGAACCCGGACATCGAGTACCACAAGCTCGCGGAGTCGATGGGCTGGTGGGCGAAGGGACCGATCAAGGATCCGGCGCTGCTTGGGCCGGCGCTCAAGGAAGCGGTCGAAGTGGTGAAATCCGGACAACCGGCATTGCTCAACGTCTGGACGCAACCGCGTTAGGGCATGATCCCGAAAAGTGGAAACCGGTTTTCGGAAAAGATCATACTCAAAACAAAAAGCTAGCCGGGGAGAATTGGAAATGCGTTGGGTATTGAAGTTGTCACTGGCGGTGCTTGCCGCCGGCACGGTGATGGGTGGCGGCGCCGCGCTCGCGGCGTCGGCGGAGAAGGGCAAGGATGCCTTCGTCAAAAACGGCTGCTGGCAGTGCCACGGCTTCTTGGGACAGGGCGGTATCACGGGTCCGAAGCTCGCGCCCGATCCGCTGCCGCTTGAAGCCCTGTCGGCATTCACCCGCTCGTCGAACGGTCCGATGCCGCCTTATTCGGAGAAAGTGCTGTCGAATGAGGATCTCGCCGACATCCACGCCTATCTCTCGTCGATCCCGAAGGCGCCGGACTACAAGACCATTCCGCTGCTCAGCCAATAAGAGCGCGCCAAAACGAGAAAGACGCCGAGGCAATCCGGGTTGAGCGTGCGGCCGATCAGTCATTGAGCGGATCGGCGTGTCTGGAATTGCGGTCGTAAGCCTATTCACGGTTTGCGGCGCCGTGCCAAGATGTCAACTGCCGGCGAGTTCCTCGCGCAGGACTTCGAGCTCCAGCCATTGTTCCTCCGCCGCGGCAATTTTCCGCTGCAGTTCTCCGAGGGCGGCGGTGACCTTTTCAAAGCCAGCCCGGTCGCGCGCATAGAATTGGGGATCGGCGAGCTTTGCCTGCAGCGCATTGGCTTCGGCCTGGCGCGCGGCGATGGTCTTCGGCAGGGTTTCAAGCGCGTGCTTGTCCTTGAAACTCATCCGCCGCTTCGCGGGCCGCGGTTCTGCAACGGCCGAAACGGATTCTCTGGCGGCTTTCGGCGGTTCCTGCTGGCGGCGCTCGCGCGTCAAATCGGCGCCGCGTTGCGCCAGCATGTCGCTATAGCCGCCGGCATATTCGATCCAGCGGCCGCCTCCCTCCGGCACAATCACGCCGCTCACCAGCCGATCGAGAAAATCGCGGTCGTGGCTGATGAGCAGAACCGTGCCGGGATATTCGGCCAGCATGTCTTCGAGCACATCCAGCGTCTCCATATCGAGATCGTTAGTCGGCTCATCGAGGACCAGCAGGTTTGACGGCTTGGCGAGCGCTTGCGCCAGCATCAGGCGGCCGCGTTCGCCGCCCGACAGCTTGCCGAGCGGCGTGCGGGCCTGTTCGCTAGCAAACAGAAAATCCTTCATGTAGCTGACGACATGCTTAGGGCTTCCGTTGACCATCACGGTATCGCCGCTGCCGCCGGTGAGTGCTTGCGTGACTGTGACATTGGGATCGAGGCTGTCGCGATGCTGATCGAGCGTCGCGACGGCAAGATTGGAGCCGAGCCGCACCGCGCCGGTATCGGGCGGCAGCGTTCCGGTCAGCATGCCGATCAATGTGGTCTTGCCGCTGCCGTTCGGCCCGACGATGCCGATGCGATCGCCGCGCTGGAGGCGGATCGAGAAATTGCTGACGACCGGGCGGCCGTCGTAGCTCTTGCTGATGCCGGTGGCCTCGATGACCAGCACGCCGGACGGCGCCGCCGAACCGGCGGTGATGGTGGCGTTGCCGGCGGTGGCGCTGTAGCTGCGGCGCTGCTCGCGGATCGCCTGCAAATGGCCGACCCGGCGCATGTTCCGCTTGCGTCGGCCGGTGACGCCGTAGCGCATCCAATGCTCTTCGGCGACAATTTTGCGGTCGAGCTTGTGCTGTTCGCGTTCTTCCTCCGCCAGCAACATGTCGCGCCATTCCTCGAAATGGGCAAAGCCCCGTTCGATGCGGCGCGTGCATCCGCGATCGAGCCAGACCGTGCTGCGCGAGAGCGTGGAGAGAAAGCGCCGGTCGTGGCTGATGATCACCAGCGCGGTGCGGCGGGAATTGAGGTCGCGCTCCAGCCATTCGATCGTGGTCACGTCGAGATGATTGGTCGGCTCGTCGAGCAGCAGGATATCGGGTGAGGGCGCCAGCACGCGTGCCAGCGAGGCGCGGCGGGCTTCGCCGCCGGAGAGATGTGCGGGATCTTCTTGGCCGGTGAGTCCGAGCTGCTCCAGCAGATTGCGCGCGGTATGGGTGTCGTCGTGCGGCCGCAAACCCGCCTCGACATAGGCCAGCGTGGAGGAAAAGCCGGAGAAATCCGGCTCCTGCGGCAAATAGCGCACCAAGGCCCCCGGCTGTACGAAAATCGAACCGTGGTCCGGTTCGACCAGGCCGGCCGCGATTTTCAGCAGGGTCGATTTGCCCGATCCGTTGCGCCCGACCAGGGATACACGCTCACCGGTGCTGACGGATAGCTCGGCGCCCGTAAGAAGCGGCGTGCCGCCGAAGGTCAGCGCGATGTCTTTGAGTTGAAGGAGGGGAGGAGCCATGTCGCCTTGTCGTGTCGTCTTGTAATGTCGCCTTGTCATGCCGCCGGGTCGGGCCACCGTATATGGGTTACTGGGGGGCATGTGCAATGCGGCCCCGGCCAGCCGCGCACGCCCTCAGGCGCTGGCCTCCGCCGCCGCCTGATCGACCGACAGCACGCGCATGATGTCGTCGTGCATCTTGCGCCGGTCGTCTTCGCTGGTGCTGGCGTTGAGACGCGCCTCGTAAGCGATGCGGGCCGGACGGTGGAACACGAGCACGCGGTCGCCGATCTCCATCGCCTCGTTGATCTGATGGGTGATGAACACGGCGGTCTTGTTGCTCTGGCGCACCAGGCGCACGAATTCGGCGCGTAGGTCGCGCGCGGTCATCTCGTCGAGCGCGGAAAACGGCTCGTCGCAGAGCAGGATTTCGGGATCGACCGCGAAGGCGCGCGCGATCGACACGCGCTGGCGCATGCCGCCCGACAGTGCGTGCGGATAGTCGTTCTCGTGCCCGGAAAGTCCGAGCCGCGCCAGCCAGCCGCGCGCGGTCTCGTTCGCCTGCTTGGGATCGACGTTAAGAATCTGCAATCCGAGTCGCACATTGTCGAGCGCGCTGCGCCACGGCATCAGCCGGTCGTTCTGGAACACGATGCCGATCTTGCCGCGGAAAAAAGCGAACTCGCGGAATGGATCGTGGCCGACCACCTTGGCCTCGCCGGCGCTCGGCTTGATCAGGCCGGCGACGATGTTGAACATCGTCGACTTGCCGCAGCCGGTCTTGCCCACCACCGCGACGATCTCGCCCTTGGCGATCTCGAACGACAACTTGTCGACCGCGACGAAATCGCCGCGCCCGTCAGGGCGGCGGAACGTCTTGCTCACGTCCTTGAAGCGGATGACCGGGTCGGCGCTCAACATTGATTCACATCGCCCGCTCGGACACCGCGCGATAGCGCAAGGCCCAGGTCTCGATCGCGTTGATGGTCTGCTGCACGACCAGCACGAACAGCACGAGCTGCAGCGTCCAGGCCATGGCGCCGGCCATGTCGAACAGTTGCTGCTGGC
>DATBZY010000270.1:0-11279 GCA_036512915.1 Pseudolabrys sp.
GAGCGTCTTCGGGATAAATCCGGAGGCGCCGAACTCCATGCAGCGGCGGATGGCGGCGGGATCGTCATTGGCCGACACCACGATCACCGGCACGCTCGGATATTGCGCGCGCATATACATGAGGCCGGAAAAGCCGCGCACGCCCGGCATCGTCAGATCCAGCAGAACGAGATCGACGTCGCCGCCGCGCTCGAGCAGTGCAACCAAATCGTCGAACGTGCCGGCTTCCGCGATGTCGACCTGCTCCAACAAACCCGACACCGCCTCGCGCATCGCGCCGCGGAACAGCGGGTGGTCGTCGGCAATCACCAAGCGATATTGCTCTAGCTGCTCCACTTAGCGAACTTTCTTTGGCGACTGCGGCGACGATAGCCTGTGTAAACCTCAGCGTCGGATGCGCTCATGAGTATGTTCCACCCCGCTTGTTTCCTGCGCAAGTGCTTCGCCGCGCGTCATAAATCGGCCCTGCACCACGTTTCGCTGCAGTGCAAAAAACATCAACTAATTCAGTGGATTATACACATACAGGTGGCCAAAAGTCGTATAGGGCGCCCGCCGCCGCCCGGCTAAGGTTCCCCACCGCCCGCATGCGGAAACGCATCTGCCAGCCAAAACTCGGAGGGCAGGCGCATGACCGCCAACGGCCGGGCAAAGCAAAGTTTGGAAAACCGTCAAAAACGGGGGGAATCAAAATGGCTACGATGGCGACTACGTCCGATCGGGCGAGGGGCATGACGAGCGACGAGAAATTCGTCATCTTCGCCTCCTCGCTCGGCACCACGTTCGAGTGGTACGACTTCTATCTCTACGCGACGCTGGCGCCATTCTTCGCCACGCTGTTCTTTCCACCGGGCAACGATACCGCGGCACTTCTGTCGGCCTTCGCCACCTACGCGGCGGGCTTCCTGGTGCGCCCGTTCGGCGCGCTCCTGTTCGGCCGCATCGGCGACTTGGTCGGCCGCAAATACACCTTCCTCGTGACCATTGTCGTCATGGGCTCGGCGACCTTCCTGGTCGGCCTCCTGCCTACCTTCGCAACGATCGGCTGGCTGGCGCCGATCCTGCTGGTGACGCTGCGTCTGTGCCAAGGTCTCGCCCTCGGCGGCGAATATGGCGGCGCTGCGACCTATGTCGCCGAGCATTCGCGGCCGCATGAGCGTGGTTACACCACGAGCTGGATTCAGACGACCGCGACGCTCGGTTTTTTCATGGCGCTGGGCATCATCGGCCTCTGCCGCATCTACATCGATGCCAAGGTGTTCGCCGACTGGGGCTGGCGCATTCCGTTCCTGGTGTCCCTCATCCTGCTGGTGTTCTCGGTCTATATCCGGCTCAGGCTCTCTGAGACGCCGGTGTTCCTGAAAATGAAGGAGGAGGGCAAAGGCTCGAAGGCGCCGCTCACCGAGAGCTTCCTCCGCTATCCGAACAACAAGTACGTGCTGCTGGCGCTGCTCGGCGCCACCGCCGGCCAAGGCGTGGTCTGGTACACGGGACAATTCTACGTCCTGTTTTTCCTCACGCTCACGCTGAAGCTGGATTATCTCTACGCCTACGGACTGATCGGCCTGTCACTGTTGATCGGCACGCCGTTCTTCATCGTGTTCGGCTGGTTGTCGGATCGTATCGGGCGTCTCAAGATCATCCTGGCTGGTTGCGCCATCGCGGCGGTGACCTACTTCCCGCTGTTCGCGGGCTTGACGCACTATGTGAATCCCGATCTCGAGAAATTCCAGCAGAGCACCCAACTGACCGTGACCGTCGATCAGAAGACGTGTCAGGCCATCGCACCCTGGAATATCCCGACGCCGTGTGACAGCGCCCGCGACTTCGTCACCAAGAGCGGTAACTCGTTTACGACCGCGGACGGGGCGGCTGGATCGGCGCCGATCTTGACCCTCAAGACCGCCACCGACAGCAAAATAGTCCAAGGCTACAATGCGGCAGCCTGGACGGCCGCGCTGACCCAGGCCGGTTACCCCGCGAAAGCGGATCTGGCCAAGGTCAACTGGTTCATGACGGAGCTGATCCTGGTTATCTTTGTGATCTACGTGACCATGGTGTACGGCCCGATCGCCGCGTTCCTGGTTGAGATGTTCCCGACCAAGATCCGCTACACCTCGATGTCGCTGCCGTATCACATCGGCAACGGCTGGTTTGGCGGCATCCTGCCCCTGCTGGCGACCGCAATCGTGGCCGCAACCGGCAACATCTACAACGGTCTCTGGTACCCGATCATTGTGGCGGTGATGACCCTCGTCATCGGCCTGCTGTTCCTGCGCGATACCAAGGGCGTGGATATATCGACCGGATCGGGCGTTTCGATCCAATAGGGCTGATCGCTCAACAACCAGACAAGGAAACGCCCCGCCCTGCGGGGCGTTTTCACTTCCGGCTGCCGATGAATTGCAAAATCACGTCGCGGCTGTGCGGCCGGCGCCGATGCTCGACCAGATAGATGCCCTGCCAGGTGCCGAGATCGAGCTGGCCTTGGGTCACCGGCACATGCAGCGACACGCCGTTGAGCATGGCCTTCACATGCGCCGGCATGTCGTCCGGCCCTTCCACGTCATGGATCCAGGGCGCGTGTTCCGGCGCCAGACGGTCGAGCGCCGTGATCAGATCGTGCTGCACGTCGGGGTCGGCATTCTCCTGGATGGTGAGCGAGGCCGAGGTGTGGCGCAGATAGACCAGCAACACCCCCTCGCCCGCGCCGATCTGCGCGATGAAGCTGGCGGCGTTACTGGTGATCTCGGTGAAGCCCGCGCCGGCTGTGTCCACGCGCAGGGTCGCGCTCGCGATCAGTTGCGGAGTGATTTTGGTGATGGCGGATAATTTGCTGGGCATTGTTTTTCTTCCTCGTCATTCCGGGGCGCCGCGAAGCGGCGAGCCCGGAATGACAGAAATTAGCCCTTGCGCATCATGTCCTTTTGGAAATTTGCGATCATCTCGACCAGCCGCCGCCAGGCGTCTTCGATGATGGCGCGGGCACGCTCGATGTCCGCGCGCAGTTTGGCCGCGTCGTCGTGCTTGTCAGACGGCGGTGTGAGGTCCGCCGGCGGCCGCGGTGGCGGCGGCGGCGCGCGCAGCGTCGCGTTCTCCGTCTTCAGGCTGGCGACCTCGTCCTGCAGCCGCGCGATCTCCTTCTCCAGCGCGGCGCGGTCTTCCGGTACTGCCTGGCACGCCCAGCCCACGCTATGCGGACTGCAGAACGCGATCTGCCCGGATTGATTGTCGAGACGCAGGAAGCCGTCGTCAACGCGGTTGAAGCTGTAGCGGGTAGGCGCGTTCGACTGCGGGCTGTCTTGCGCTTGGACTTGGGCTTGCGCCAACGCGGGCGATGCGGCGCAGGCCAAAGGCAAGCCCATGGCCACGGCGATGGCGAGCCTCGAGATTCTCACGGCGATATCCTCCCATTCCGGCGCTGGGGATGGGCAGCCTATCACCCGGCAGGCGGTGGCTGAACCTAAGCGCGCCACTGGCCTGTTGATGAGCATGCCGCAGTGCACGCGGTGGTCTTCACAGGCGCCGAAAAATTCTGTGTTTAGTCTCTGATTTCAAACACTTATGCCGCAGGGCGCGTTTCTTGACTCAGCATGACCCGATCAGTATGGTCCGCGCGGCTTTTAGGGCGGCGGGACGTAAGCGAGGCCTTTAAATCCACGCGGGTCGAAAGCATGGCTGACGGCACGCGCGGCACCAAGGGCGAACGCAAAGAACCGCCGGACGACGAGGCTGCTCTCTCCGCGAGGCTCCAGCGTCTCGGCGAACGGCTCGCAACTGCGAACCGACCATCCGAAAACGACTCCGGCCCTCGTCAGACCGCCGATGCTTCGGCGTTCGCCCGCGGTTTCCGGCTTTCGACCGAGCTGGTGGCGGGTGTCGTCGTCGGTGCGTTGATCGGCTGGCTGCTCGATCGCTGGCTGGGAATTTCGCCGTGGGGGCTCATTGTGTTTCTGTTGCTCGGCTTTGCCGCCGGCGTTCTTAACGTGATGCGGGCGGCTGGCGTCGTTCGCGACAATAACCTGACCGATTAGAGCTCATGGCTACCGATCCCATCCACCAATTCCAGATCGTCAATCTCTTTCCGATCGCCAAGATCGGAAATACCGAGATTGCCTTCACCAATTCCGCCGCCTTCATGCTGGCGGCGGTGATTGGCATCACCGCCTTCCTGGTCATCGGCACTGCTAGCCGCAGTCTGGTGCCCTCGCGCCTGCAATCGGCCGCGGAACTGTCCTACGAATTCGTCGCCAGCACGGTGCGCAGCACCGCCGGCTCCGAAGGGATGAAGTTCTTCCCGTTCGTGTTCACGATTTTCATGTTCATCCTGACCGTGAACATGATCGGCCTTATCCCCTACACTTTCACCGTCACCAGCCACATCATCGTCACCGCCGCCCTGGCGTTCACGGTGTTCCTGACCGTGCTGGGCTATGGGTTGTGGCGGCACGGCTTTCACTTCTTCAATCTGTTCGTGCCGAAGGGCGTGCCGATCTACATCCTGCCGCTGATCATTTTTATCGAGATCCTGTCGTTCATCTCGCGGCCGATCTCGCACAGCGTGCGTCTGTTCGCCAACATGCTGGCCGGGCACATTACGCTCAAAGTGTTCGCCGGCTTCATCGTCCTGATGGGCGGCAGCCTGGGCGCCATCGGCTGGGTGGGCGGGGTACTTCCGTTCGCCATGATCATCATTCTCACCGCGCTCGAGACGCTGGTGGCATTCCTGCAAGCTTACGTGTTCGCCATCCTCACCTGCATCTATCTCAACGATGCGATTCACCCGGGCCACTAAGGCCCGACCGGACGAGTAGAACCAGAAGGAGTCGGTTATGGATCCAGTGGCAGCAAAATACATCGGTGCGGGCATTGCCTGTATCGGCATGGGCGGCGCCGGCGTCGGCGTCGGCATCATCTTCGGCAATTATCTGGCCGCCGCTCTGCGCAACCCGTCGGCCGCGCAAGGGCAGTTCGGCAATCTGATCTTCGGGTTCGCCATCACCGAAGCGCTCGGCATCTTCTCGCTGCTGATCGCGCTGCTGCTGCTGTTCGCGCTCTAAGGACAGCCCGCACCGGTTAGCGGGAGTTGGCAATGGCAGAACCACACACCACGAGCACGGAGCACGTTCCGGCTGGCGAGCATAAAGGCGCGTTTCCGCCGTTCCAGTCGCAGACCTTCGCCTCGCAGCTGGTCTGGCTCGCGATCGCCTTCGTCCTGCTCTACGTGCTGATGGCGAAAGTGGCGCTGCCGCGCGTCGGCGCGATTATCGAGAGCCGGCAAAAGCGCATCGCCGACGACATCGCCGATGCCGGACGGCTCAAGCAGCAATCCGACGAGGCGGTGACGGCTTACGAAAAAGCGCTGGCCGATGCCCGCGCCCGCGCGCAGGTCATCGCCAACGAAACGCGCGACCGGCAGGCGGCCGCGGCGGACGCCCGCCGCAAGACGCTCGAGGCCGAACTCAACAGCAAGTTGGTGGAGGCCGAAAAAACCATCGCCACCACCAAGCAGGCGGCCATGTCGAATGTCCGCGCCATCGCCGAGGACGCCACCCGCGCCATCGTCGAGCGGCTGATCGGCTTAGCGCCGAGCGAAAAAGCGGTCGCCGACGCGCTAAAGAACTAACGGGAAGCTCCGATGCTGATGGAACCGGAAACCTGGGTGGCGCTGGCGTTCGTGGCCTTCGTGGCCGGCCTTGGCTATCTCGGCGTCCACCGGATGGTGGCCAAGTCCCTCGACGAGCGCTCCGCCCGCATCAAGGCCGAGCTCGACGAGGCGCGCAAACTCAAGGACGAGGCGGCCAAGCTGCTGGCCGACTACCAGCGCAAGCGGCAGGAGGCCGAAGGCGAGGCGCAGGAGATCATCGCCGGCGCCAAGGCCGAGGCTGAGCGGCTCGCCGTCGAGGCCAAGACCAAGATCGAGGAATTCGTGGCCCGCCGCACCAAAATGGCCGAGACCAAGATCGCCCAGGCCGAGGCGCAGGCGACCGCCGACGTGCGCAGCGCCGCCGCCGAAGCCGCCGTCGCCGCCGCCGAGAAAATCCTCAGCCAGGAGACCAAGGGCAAGCTCGCCAACGAGCTGATCGCCAAGGGCATCGAGGACGTTCGCAAAAAACTGAACTAGCGGGCGGGCTTAAGGCCGGCTTGCTACCCCCGGCGCGACAGCGTGACGCGCCCCGCGAATCCAGGCCACGCCCATCGGCGCCAGTGTTGTCCCCGCTATTAACTTAGAGTGGCGGCGCACGGCCCTTTGCCTGCCACCGCACCCCCTCTATCCTGGCCATTACTGATTCGTCCGCGTTGTTGTTTGCGTGCTGGCCGGAAGAACCGGTCGAGGCATCGGTGGACCCGTGGTCATCTTCGATTGCAACGGCGTACTCGTGGATAGTGAGCCGTTGGCAACTGCCATTGTATCGCAAGAGTTCATGCGGGCCGGCTTCCCGCTGACGTCGGATATTGTCGCCCGCTATTTCACCGGCCGCCGGCCCGCCGACATGTTCGCCGAGGTGGAGATCGC
Source organism: Pseudolabrys sp. (assembly GCA_036512915.1). Lineage (GTDB taxonomy): Bacteria > Pseudomonadota > Alphaproteobacteria > Rhizobiales > Xanthobacteraceae > Pseudolabrys. Next base: position 6,518 of record DATBZY010000270.1, read on the forward strand.
CGCCGGGCGCAAGCTGCCTGCGGATTTTGCCGCTACCGTCGCCAGCGCGACCTTGGACCGGTTTCGTGCCGAGCTGCGCGCGACCAAGCACGCGGCCTACGCGCTGTCCTGGCTGCGCAGGCCGAAATGCGTGGCCTCGTCCTCCTCGATCGACCGTATTCGCGTGAGTCTGGAAAGCACCGACCTGATCCGCTTTTTCGAGCCCAATCTGTTTTCGGCAAGCGAAGTGCGCAACGGCAAGCCGGCGCCCGACCTGTTCCTGCATGCCGCCGGCAAGATGCGTGTTAGCCCAGCTGAGTGCATCGTGGTGGAGGATTCGCCGGTCGGCGTCGCCGCCGGCATGACGGTGATCGGCTTTGTCGGCGGCAGCCACGCCGGAAGCCGGCTCGGCAATCATCTGCGCACGGCCGGCGCCAACGCCGTGATCTCCGACATGCGCGCGCTCAAGAGCACGATCATCGACCTGCGCGGCTGGTAATTTTCTCTGTCATTCCGGGGCGCGGGCGTCAGCCCGCGAGCCCGGAATCCATAAGCACAAACCGGGAGTATGGATTCCGGGCGGGCGCCACCCAAGTCGGCTATAGCCGACTTGGGCGTTATGGTTTGCCGATCTCGGGTAAACCCGAGATCGGTGGCGCGTCCCGCAATGACCGATTAAATTTTCAACTCTGCTTCGGCTTGGCGGCGCGCTTCGGCTTGACGGCGGGCTTCTTCTTGACCGGCGGCGCGCCGACCGGATCGAAGCCGACATAGACCACGTAGGAATCGATATTCGCCAGCGGCTGCGGCAACGGGAAAGTGACGTCGGGTTCGACATGGGTAAAGGTGACGCGGTCGACCGTGCCGGTCACGGTCACCGGAATGCGCGCGAGTTTTGACACGATGGCCTTCGGATTGATGCCTTCGTGCACCACCGCGATGCGCAGCGGCACCTCGACCGTGCCGGGGCCGCCGGCCGGACCGGTGATGACGCGGCCCTCGATGCCGATCTTCATGGTCATGACGCCGGCATTCACGTGGCATTCGCGCGCGGTGCGGATGATGCTGCCCTGATAGCGCACGTCGAGCGCCGCGGGCTCGCCCTCGCCCGGCTTGCTACCGATCATCAATGTTGCCGCACCGGTGCGCACGTCGACGCTGGGACACTCGATGTTGGTGGCGGATGCGTTGGCATCGCCGCCGGCGCCGGCCGCGCCGCCATCGCCGGTCGTCGCCTTCGACGAGCTGAAGATGTTCGAGGACGAGCCGAGCAGGTTGGTGCCGCAGCCGCCTAACGCCAGCGCCAGGCTCAGTAGCGCGGCCACGCCGGTGCCGGTTCGCATCATGTGTCCGCTTCGCTCCCCACGCATTTTCTAACTCACGTTTTTGGATGCCGCCGTATTTTGTTGGCGCCTGATCTTGTCCGAAAACCGGTTGCCACTTTTCGGGATCATGCGCCGCCCGATCTTATAGCAAGGCAAGCATGGCAACCCCAAGGCGGCGGGGTTCAGTCCGGATCGTCGTTGAGCCGCGCATACAACAGGTGGTCCTGCCAGGCCCCATTGATGCACAAATAGCTGCGGGCATAACCCTCGCGCGTAAAGCCGGTCTTCTCCAGCAGGGCGATCGAGACGGTATTGGCCGGGATGCAGGCCGCCTCCAGCCGGTGCAGCCGCAGCGTCCGGAAGCTGAACGGGAGCAGGGCGCGCACCGCCGCAGTCATATAACCTTTGCGGGCGAACGGCGCACCGACCCAGTAGCCGATGCTGCCGGCTTGCGCGACGCCGCGGCGAATATTGGCGAGCGTTAAGCCCCCCACCAGCGCATTGTCGTCGCTGCGAAAAATCAGGAACGCATAGGCGAGATCGCTGCGCTGATCCTCGGCATAGCGCTTGATGCGGCGACGGAATGCGCCGCGCGTGAGATCGTCGTCCGGCCAGGTCGGCTCCCAGGGCGTGAGGAAGCTGCGGCTGGCCTCGCGCAAGGCGGCCCACGCGGCGTGGTCGCTGCTTTGCGGCGCGCGCAGCATGACCCCGGCGCCGGCGATGGCCGGCATGGTTTCGTTGAAGCTGACGGTGCGGAAAAACGCCATGGGCTATGTCGGGTTAGCGCCCTATCGTTTTGGATCGATTCAGAGCACAGCCCTGACATTTTGCTTGAGCATGATCTTTTCCGACCTTCCTTCGCCCGCCGAAGCGGGCTTCGCGAAGGCGGGAAACCGGTTCCCACTTTTCGGGATCATGCTCCTGCGCTCCCCGGTCAGGCCGCCCGGCGCACGAGACTTTCAGCGATCGCGGCCGTGCTTTCAAGCCCGTTGCCGGGTCCGAGTGCGGCGATTGCTGGTCTGCTGCGTCCGATCAGCGCACGGCCGGCGGCGCGCGCGCTTTCGACCGTCACCGCGTCGACCTTGGCGACGATTTCTTCAAGCGGGATCGGCCGGCCATAGGCCAGCATCTGCCGCGCGATCTGGCCGAGGCGCGCTTCGGAGCTTTCCAGCGCCATCAGCAGGCCGGCCTTCATCTGCGCCTTGGCGCGGGCGATCTCGGCCTCGTTGAGCGTCTCGGTGGCGTTGCCGATCTGGTCGATCACCACGCGCATCAGCTCCGGCGCGTCGATCTCGTCGGTGCCGGCATAGAGCCCGAACAGCCCGATGTCGGCATAGGGCATATGGAAGGAATGGATCGCGTAGCAGAGCCCGCGGTTCTCGCGTGCCTCCTGGAACAGGCGCGACGACATGCCGCCGCCCAGCACGCTGGTGAACACCTGCAAGCTGTAGAGCTGGTCGTCGCTGACCGGCAGGCCCTGCAGTGCCAGCGCGATGTGCACCTGCTCGAGATCGCGGGTCTCGACCCTGGTGCCGCCGCTGAAATAGGCCGGCTCCGGCACCGGCGCGGCCGGTCCGGCAAAACTCGCGAAGCGCTTCTCAGCCTCCTCGACGATTCGCCCGTGCTCGACGGCGCCGGCGGCGGCCACCAGCATGTCGGGGGCGCGATAATTGCGCGTGAGGTAGCCGCGCAGGCGCGCCGAATTGAACGAGCGCACGGTGGCCGGCGTGCCGAGAATGGAGCGGCCGACCGATTGCTTGGGAAACGCGGTTTCCTGCAGACGGTCGAACACCAGGTCGTCGGGCGCGTCTTCGGTGGCGCCGATCTCCTGCACGATCACGTTCTGCTCGCGGCGCAATTCCTCCACATCGAAGGCCGGCTCGGACAGGATGTCGGACAGAACGTCGAGCGCCAGCGGCACGTCGGCCTTGAGCACGCGGGCGTAGTAGGCGGTGTTCTCCACACTGGTGGCGGCGTTGAGATCGCCGCCGACCGCCTCGATCGCCTCGGCGATCTGGCGCGCGGTGCGCCGCTTGGTGCCTTTGAACGCCATGTGTTCGAGCAAGTGCGAAATGCCATGTTCGTCGGGCTTTTCGTCGCGGCTGCCGGCGCCGATCCAGACCCCGAGCGAGGCGGATTCCAGATGCGGCATACGGTCGGTCACCACCGACAGACCGGAGGCAAGACGGGTCACTTCGACGCTCATGCAGCTGCTCCTTCACGCGCCGCACGCGACGCCGACGATACGAAACGTTCCACCGCCGCCTGATCGGCGGGCAGCACGCGCACGCGCTCCGGCCGCTTGGGCAGATCGGCGAGCCAATCCGGCAGCGCCGGTGTGATGCCGCAGGCGGCCGCAACCGCGTCCGGAAATTTCGCCGGGTGCGCGGTCGACAGCACCACCATCGGCACCGAGGGGTCGCGCGTCTCCTTCTCGGCCACCGCCAGACCGACCGCGGTGTGCGGATCGGCGCAATAGCCGGCCTCGCGCATCCAGGCGCGCATGGTGGCGGCGCTTTCCTGCTCGTCGGCGCGGTCGGCGGTGAACAGCGCGCGCATCTCCTTGAGCGCGTGCGCCGGGACGGAGAAACGACGCGACTGCGCCAGCGATGCCATCATGGCCCGCACGGCCACGGCGTCGCGGCGGCTGGTCTCGAACAGCAACCGTTCGAAATTGGACGAGATCTGAATGTCCATCGACGGCGAGGTGGTCGCCACCACGTCGCGCAGCTCGTAGGCACCGGTCGCGAAGGTGCGGGCGAGGATATCGTTGACATTGGTCGCCACCACCAGCCGGTCGATCGGCAACCCCATGCGGGAGGCGACATAGCCGGCATAGGCGTCGCCGAAATTCCCCGTAGGCACGGTGAAGGCGACCTTGCGATGCGGCGCACCGAGTGCGACCGCCGCGGTGAAATAGTAGACCGTCTGCGCCACGATGCGCGCCCAGTTGATGGAATTGACGCCGGACAGCCGTACACGGTCGCGGAAGGCATGATGATTGAACATCGCCTTCACCAACGCCTGACAGTCGTCGAAGGTGCCTTCGATCGCGAGCGCGTGCACGTTGGCATCCGGCACGGTGGTCATCATCCGCCGCTGCACCTCGGAGATGCGGCCATGCGGGAACAGCGCCACCACATCCACCTGCGAGCGGCCGCGGAATGCTTCGACCGCGGCGCCGCCGGTGTCGCCCGAGGTCGCCACCACGATGGTCGTGCGTTCGCCGCGGCTGTGCAGGACATGGTCCATCAGCCGGGCTACCAGCTGCATCGCCAGATCCTTGAAGGCGAGCGTCGGCCCGTGGAACAGCTCGAGCACGAACAGGCTGGCGCCGAGCTGCACCAGCGGCGCGGTCGCCGGATGGCGGAAGGTGCCGTAGGCCTCTTGCGCCATGCGCGCGAGATCGGCTTGCGGGATGCTGGCGCCGACAAAGAGCCGGATCACCTCGACCGCAA
>DATBZY010000271.1:0-2066 GCA_036512915.1 Pseudolabrys sp.
ATTCCAGGTCATATCCGGGGTCGCCTGGCGGCGCGATCGCCGGCATTGCGCCGCCGTTCAGGCCGCGTTGCGGCGCTCGCCATCGGCCAGGCGCTCGAAACGGATCAGCGAAAAATGCCCGAGCGGCGGCATGGCGCGCCGCTCGATCACGCGCACGCCGCCGTGGCGGGTGGCCCAGGAGGCCAAGCGGCCGAAGCGAAATTCCGGTCGCCAGCCGAGCCGGCGCGCCAGCGGCGCGAAACAAGTTTCGAACAGGCGGCGCGGGCCGGATTCGGTGCCGATATGATTGATCAGCACGATCTCGCCGCCGGGCCTGATGACGCGCGCGAATTCATCAAGCGTCGCTTCCGGATGCGGCACCGCGGTGATGACATATTGCGCCACCACCATATCGAAGGATTTGTCGGGCAGCGCCAAATGCTCGGCATCCATCACCGCCAAAGCTTCCACGTTGCTCAGGGCGTGCTCGGCGACACGCGCCTGCGCCTTGCGCAGCATCGGCTCGGACAGATCCACGCCAACCAGGCGGTTGGAGCGCGTATAATCCGGCAGCGAAATCCCGGTGCCGACGCCGACTTCGAGAATGCGTCCACCGATCCGCTCGGCCGCAACGATCGCGGCATGTCGCCCGCGCTCGAAGATCGCGCCGAACACTAGATCGTAGATCGGCGCCCAGCGCGCATAAGCACGCTCGACGTTTGCGTTGTCGAAATCGGCCCCCATGCTTTTAGCGTCCGCGTATGATCTTTTCCGAAAACCGGTTCCCACTTTTCGAGATCATGCGCGACAGTCTAATTGCGCGCGGCTGCCGCCGCCATGGGTTCATCGGCAGTATGCACCCCGTCGGTCGCCGCCACCGCGCTCTTGATGAAGCCGCCGCCGAGTACGCGCGCCTGGCCCTCGCCGGCATCATAAAAGACGCAGGCTTGGCCGGGCGAAACGCCGTCCTCGCCGTCCACCAGTTCGACCTCGTAGCCGCCGTTGGTGGCCATGAGCCAGCCGGCTTGCGGCGGCCGCGTCGAACGTACCTTCACGAACACCTCGCGCCGGTCGTCGGCGAGCGCTTCTTCGATACTGCCCTCCCCGATCCAATTGACATCGCGCAGCACGATACGGCTGGTGCGCAGCGCGGCACGCGAAGCGCTTTGCCAGTCCCCGATGTCCGGCGTAATGCTGAATCTGGATATGACTTTGGTACGTCCGGGCTGTGGTCAACGCCGGTGCGCTTTTGAACATCTTGAACGCTGGTCTTCTGGCCACAAATAGATCGGGACATCGTCGGGTTGACGTCAGGGAAAAATTTAGCCCACATTGATTCGCAATGGCTGACTATTATCCCCTGATCGCCCGAGCGGTCAGCGGCCTGGACAACAAGACAGGCGATATGCGCCGTGCGCTCTACGCGCGCGCGGTTTGCGCTGGTCAACCAGTTACGCAGTTTCGATCCCCCGCTCAATGAATCCGACATCGCCCGCGAGCTGTCAGTGCTGGAGGAAGCAATCCAAAAAATCGAGGCGGAGGCAACGCAACGCTCGCGTTCGGGCGCCGCCGATGAGGCCGCGGATCGTCCGCCGCAGGACGAGCCCTCCGTGGCCGGTGCCAGAAATTCGGCGCTCGAGCCGTCGGCGCCGTCCAAAGATGACGAGCATCACGCCTATGCCCCGCCGGTGCGCTCCTACGACCTCCTGATCAAGATTGTGCTGCTGCTTCTGATTGTCGCTGGTCTCGCCGGGGCCGCCTATTTGCAACGCAACACGCTGGCCTCGCTGCTGGCGAGCTACTTCACTAATTCCGGACTGAGCATATGGGACTTTGGAATTCCAGTTTTTGCATATGGGGCCATTGTTCTTGTATTTTTTTATGGGCTTTTTAAGCAGTGGTTCGGGATTCGCTCTTAGCCTCCGGCTTGCTGGGTTCGACTGGGCCCATTCTCGAAGTCCGCAACGCACCCGTTATGAGCAGGTCTGGCTCACGGAAAAACTACCGGAAATCCCAACAAGTCCCGCGCCGGCAGCGGAAGTTCAAAAAAAGAGGCCGCAGCTGATGGGCGGCCTAAGCGGCGATTT
>DATBZY010000272.1:0-17575 GCA_036512915.1 Pseudolabrys sp.
TCGAGCGCAACATCGTCGTCACCTCGTGGGAGTGGCACACCGAAAAACAATATCTGCATGACCTGATCGCCTCGGATCGGCGCAATCCGACCGTCAATGCCTACGGGCCACTCTATGGTTCGCCCGAATACAGCACGGACATGATGCCGATTCTCGATCCCAAGACCAACAAGGTCACGACCTTCAAGATGCCCGTCCGCGATCCGGCCATGCCGGAATCGCTCGGGCCCGGACATGCCGCCAGCATCAAACCATTACAGGCTTCGGCCTACTGGAGCGACGAGAAGGTTTGGGACACCAGAGCCAACAACCACAACGCCATGTTCGACAAGAAGGGCCGTGTGTGGATGGCGGCGACCGTGCGCGGCATGGATAACCCGGCCTTCTGCAAGAAGGGCTCGGATCATCCGTCAGCCAAGGTGTTCCCGCTCGACAAGTCTCCGCGGCAGGTGGCGATGCTCGATCCCAAGACCATGAAGTACACCTTCGTCGACACCTGCTTCGGCACCCATCACCCGCAGCTCGGCTATGACGCCAACGACACGCTGTGGCTCAGTGGCACCGGCCCCGTCGCCGGCTGGGTCAACACCAAGATGTTCGACGAAACCGGCGACGCGGCGAAGTCGCAGGGCTGGTCGCCGTTCATCCTCGACACCAACGGCAACGGCAAGCGCGACGACTACGTCGAGCCCAACGAGCCGATCGATCCGGCCAAGGACAAGCGGATCGTGCCAGGTTCGGGACCCTACGCGGTCATGCCGCATCCGATCGACGGCTCGGTCTGGTACACCGTCGGCGTCTTCGGCGGCCCGCCGGGATTCCTGCGCTTTGATCCCGCAACGGGGCTGTCGGAAGTCTATAACGTGCCCGCGCCCGGTTTCGGCATCCGCGGCGGCGACATCGACAAGAACGGCGTCGTCTGGGCTTCGCTGTCGAGCGGCCATCTCGGCAGCTTCGACCGGCGCAAGTGCAAGGGTCCGCTCAACGGGCCGAATGCGACCGGCAACCATTGTCCGGAGGGCTGGTCGTTCTACCAGTACCCGGGCCCCGGCTTCGAAGGGCTGGGCGAGAACAGTGCCGAGTCGAGCTATTACACCTGGGTCGACCAGCACAACACGTTCGGGCTAGGCGAGAACATCCCGATGTCCACCGCCAATCTCAATGACGGCTTCGTTGCGCTGAAGGACGGCAAGATGGTCACGATCCGCATCCCGTACCCGATCGGCTTCTACGCCAAGGGCTTCGACGGGCGCATCGACGATCCGAACGCCGGCTGGAAGGGCCGCGGGCTGTGGAGCACCAACGGCGACCGCACGCCATGGCTGATGGAGACCGGCAAGGGCAGCAAGCCGCGCGCCGTGCACATCCAGCTGCGGCCCGATCCGCTGGCGCACTGACGATCGGCGCCAAGTGACGCAAACAGCCCCGCCGCCCGCAAGCGGCGGGGCCTTTTGCTCCGACGAACCGCTCCCCTAGCGACCAGACGCTGCCTGGGCTAGCATCCGCCCTTCAATTGCCGTCGGGGGCCGGCGCAGGAGGAAACAAAACAATGTTGAAAATCATGCCCGCGGCTCTCGCAGCCGCACTCATCACCATCGGTGCCGCCCAATTCCCAGCCCAGGCGCAAGCCCCGCAAGGCTATCCGGCCGACTACAGCAAGCTGGTCGATGCCGCCAAGAAGGAAGGCAAAGTGGTGATCTATTCGACCACCGACGCGGTGGCCGCCAATCCGCTGATCAAGGATTTCGAGGCGCTCTATCCGGGCATCAAGGTCGAGTATTCCGATCTCAATTCCACCGAGCTGTACAACCGGTTCATCGCCGAAGCCGCCGCCAACAACGGCACCGGCGATGTGATTTGGTCGTCGGCCATGGATCTGCAGGTGAAGCTGGTCGCCGACGGCCAGGCCCTGACTTATGCCTCACCGGAAATCGCGGCGCTGCCGAAATGGGCGGTGTGGAAAGACGCCGCCTATGGCACGACCTATGAGCCGATCGCCTTCGTCTACAACAAGCGTTTGGTGCCGGAAGCCGACGTGCCAAAGGACCACAGCGATCTGTTGAAGCTGCTCAACGCCAAGCCCGATTTCTACAAGGGCAAGATCACCGCCTACGATCCCGAGCGCTCGGGCGTCGGCTTTCTGTTCTGCAACGAGGATGTGAAGAACTTCCCGGCCGCCTGGGACCTGTTCAAGGCCTTCGGCAAGGTGCAGGCCAAACTCTACACCAGCGCCGGCGCCATGATGGAGCGCGTCACCTCCGGCGAGCACCTGATCGCCTACGGCATTTTCGGCTCCTACGCGCTCGGCCGCTCGAAGAAGGACCCCAATCTCGGCATCGTGCTGCCGACGGACTACACCATGGTGACCTCGCGCGTGGCCTTCATCTCCAAGCAGGCAAAGAACCCGAACGCCGGCAAGCTGTTCCTCGACTACCTGCTGTCGAGGCGCGGGCAGGAGATCGTCGCCAACAAGGCCGATCTCTATTCGCTGCGCTCGGACGTCGAAGGTGAAGCCACGCTCAAGCGCGTCACCCAGCTGATTGACGACAAGGCGCGGCCGGTTCCGATCGGGCCGGAGCTGCTCGAAAATCTGGACCAGACCAAGCGGCTCGCCTTTCTCTCCAAGTGGCAGGCGGCGAAAAAGGGACAGTAAGCGCTTCGCCCTGCCCGGCTTTTATATCGCACATGATCTTTTCCGAAAACCGGTTCCCAGTTTTCGGGATCATGCGCTAGGCACGGCGTAGAGAGGGCGGCCATGCCCATTGTCGTGTACCGCTTCGTCGTGCTCGGCATCACCACGCTTGCTGTGGTGGCGCCGCTGTCGCTGGTCGTCTACCAGAGCTTCCTCACCGCGCCGTTTTTCGACCATTCGGCGCGCTTGAGCCTCTTCGCCTATGCCTTCGTCTTCGCGGAGGAGGATTTCTGGCAGGCGTTCTGGACCACCGTCGTGATCGCCGGCGGCATGGCGGCGATCGCGGTGCCGCTCGGCGCCATGCTCGCCTTCCTGATGGTGCGCACCGACGTGCCGGGCCGGCGCTATCTCGAGCCGCTGATCCTGATCCCGATCTTCGTTTCGGCGGTGGTGATCGCCTTCGGTTACGTGGTGGCGGTCGGTCCGGTCGGGATATTTTCCACGCTCGCCAAGGACGTGCTCGGCTTCGTGCCGTGGAACCTGTATTCGCTGTTCTCGCTGATCGTGATCGCCGGGCTCACCCACGTGCCGCACGTCTATCTCTACAGCGCGGCGGCCTTGCGGGGCTTGAGCACCGACCTGGAGGAAGCCGCGCGCGTCTCTGGCGCCAATCCGTTGCAAGTCGCGTTCAATGTCAGTCTGCCGATGATCCTGCCGGCGATCCTGTTCGCCGGCGTGCTGGTGTTCTTCCTCGGCTTCGAACTGTTCGGCCTGCCGCTGGTGCTGGGCGATCCGCAGGACGTACTGGTGCTCTCGACCTATCTGTTCAAGCTCACCAACAAGCTGGGCGTACCGTCCTACCAGCTCATGGCGGTGGTGGTGGTGGCGATCATCGCGATCACCGCGCCGCTGGTGTTCATGCAACGGTTATTGCTGCGCCAGGCGCAGCGCTATGTTTCGGTGCGCGGCAAGGGCCTGAAGACGCAAGCCTTGCGGCTCGGCTCCTGGCGCTGGGCGGCCTTTGCCGCCATCGTATTCTGGTTGTTCGTGACGGTCGTTGTGCCGCTGTTCGGCATCACGCTGCGCTCGTTCGTGGTCACCTGGGGCGAAGGCGTCAAACTGTCGGAAGTGCTCACGCTCGACCATTATCGCGAGCTCGTCGATTATCCCAACGTGGTGCGCGGCATTCTCAATACGCTCGGCATCGGCGTGATCGGCGGCGCCGTGTCGGTGGCTTGCTACACTGCGATTGCGCTCGCGGTGCATCGCTGGAACTCAGGCTGGACGCGGCTGGTCGATTACATGGTGATGGTGCCGCGCGCCATGCCCGGCCTGGTCGCCGGTCTCGCGCTGTTATGGGTGTTCTTGTTCTTCCCGCCGCTGTCGCCGCTGCGATCGACCATGTTCTCGATCTGGCTCGCCTACTCCATCGTCTGGCTCGCCTACGGCATGCGGCTCGTCTCCGGCACGCTGCTGCAAGTCGCACCCGAGCTGGAGGAAGCCGCGCGCGTATCCGGCGCCAGCGATCTGCGCGTCAAGCGCGATGTCACCATACCGCTGATCAAATACGGCATGCTGGCGAGCTGGCTTCTGATTTTCCTGATCTTCGTGCGCGAATATTCTACCGGCATCTATCTGCTCGGGCCCGGCACCGAGGTGATCGGCTCGCTGCTGGTGTCGCTGTGGGGCACCGGCGCGATCGATCTGGTGTCCGCCCTTTCCGTCGTCAATGTGGTGATGATCGGCGTCGGCCTTGCCGTCGCGGTCCGGCTCGGAGTGCGCCTGCATGGCTGATCTGGTGGTGAAGAATCTCAGTCTGCGTCTCGGCGACAATGAGATTCTCAAAGCTGCCTCGCTGACCGTTGTGCCCGGCCAAGTGGTGGCGCTGCTCGGGCCTTCGGGAAGCGGCAAGACCACGCTGTTGCGCGCGATCGCTGGGCTTGAGCGGCCGCATGGCGGCTCGATCGCGATCGGCAGCAACGTGTTCTACGATGCCACGCGCAACATCGAACTGCCGGCCGAAAAGCGCGGGCTCGGGCTGGTGTTCCAGTCCTACGCACTGTGGCCGCACCGCACCGTGTTCGACAACGTGGCCTATGGCCTGAAACTGCGCGGCACGCCCGCCGCCGAAATCAAAGCGCGCGTCGAGAAGACGCTCGGGCAGATCGGCCTTGGCGATCTCGCCGAACGCTACCCGCATCAGCTTTCCGGCGGGCAACAGCAGCGCGTCGCCATCGCGCGCGCGCTGGTCTACGAGCCGCCGGTGATCCTGCTGGACGAGCCGTTGTCCAATCTCGACGCCAAGCTGCGCGAGGAAGCGCGCGCCTGGCTGCGCACGCTGATCGTGACGCTCGGCTTATCGGCGGTGCATGTCACCCATGACCAGGTGGAGGCGATGGCGATCGCCGACCGCATCGTGCTGCTCGATGCCGGCACCATCGCGCAGGAAGGTCCGCCGACCGAGCTCTACAACGACCCGGCGACGCTGTTCGCGGCGGAATTCATGGGCAGCAACAACCGGCTCGACGGCCCGCTGCTGGAGAATTCCGGGGGGCGCGCGACCCTGCAGGTGTTCGGCGAGCGCATCACCGGCATGGCGCGCACGAAAGCCGCCGTCGGGGCTAAGGCCGTCGGCATCATCCGGCTCGAGCGCGTGCGCTGCGCGGCGAGCCCGGGCCCCAACCGGCTGAAGATGGAGCTCAAGGCGCCGATGTATCTCGGCGAGCGCTGGGAGTTGGTGTTCGCGCGCGAGCATCTCACCGTGCGCGCTTATGCCTCGGCGCCGCTCAAGCCAGGCGAGCACTTCGTCGAATTCCCGCCTGAGGCGCTGTGGGTGTTTTAAACAACGCGTGCTACGAATATTGCATGACAGAATTCCACGGCGTCTTTCCCTATCTGGTCTCGCCAATCGACTCATCCGGCCGCATTGTCACCGACGTGCTGGGCCGGCTGGCATCCGACCTCATCAAGGCCGGCGTGCACGGGCTGACCCCGCTCGGCTCCACCGGCGAGTTCGCCTACCTCACACGTGAGCAGCGCCAGACAGTGGTGCAGGCGACCATCGAGGCAGCCGATAAACGCGTGCCGGTAGTCGCGGGCGTCGCATCCACATCCACCGCCGACGCGGTTGAGCAGGCGAAGCTTTACCAGAAGCTCGGCGCCGACGGCATCCTGGCCATTCTGGAAGCCTATTTCCCGCTCAAGGACGCACAGATCGAAGCCTACTTTCGCGCCATCGCCGATGCGGTCGACATTCCGGTCGTGCTCTACACCAATCCGCAATTCCAGCGCAGCGACCTGACGCTTGACGTGATCGCGCGGCTGAGCGAACATCCGCGCATCCGCTACATCAAGGATGCCTCGACCAATACCGGGCGGCTGTTGTCGATCATGAACCGCTGCCCGTCGATGAAAGTATTCTCGGCGTCGGCACACATTCCGGCGGCGGTGATGCTGATCGGCGGCGTCGGCTGGATGGCGGGCCCGGCCTGCATCGTGCCGCGCCAGAGCGTGCGGCTTTACGATCTGTGCCGCGCCGCCAAATGGCCGGAGGCATTGCGGCTGCAGCGCGATCTCTGGCGCATCAACGAGGCGTTCGCGCGCTTTAATCTCGCCGCCTGCATCAAGGCCGGCTTGCAGATCCAGGGCTATGCGGTCGGCGATCCGGTGCCGCCGCAGGCCGCGTTGAGCGCGGATGACCGCAAGGTGGTCGAGGGGATTTTGGCCGACGTGGCCAAGCTCGAAAATGCCTGATTTGTCGGCACAAATGGCCCCACCCAACCGATTCTTAACGGTTCCTTGCTAATTAGGCGCGATGGCCTTGCCGTCGCTCGCATCCCGGCCGCCGCCGGCGCTGAGGGAACCCGTGGCGTTGATCGGTTCCGAGAACATTGCGCCTGCCCGCCGTCGTCGCTGGCGGGCGCGGGCGCGCGCATTCGAGCATTCCTCGCCGAGCGCAGCGACAGCCGGCTGGCGCAACTGGTCGCCGGAAAAGTCTTCCTGGTGCGCGTCGCCAACGCGGTGCTCGCGCTCGCCACGCAGGTGCTGCTGGCGCGCTGGATGGGCAGCTTCGAGTTCGGCATCTACGTCTATGTCTGGACCTGGGTGCTGATGATCGGCGCGCTTTCCGATGTCGGCTTGTCGTCGTCGGCGCGGCGCTTCATTCCGGAATATACCGAACTCAAGGAGCCCGATCTGCTGCGCGGATTTCTCGCAGGCTCGCGCTGGCTCGCCTTCGGCATCGCCACGGCAATCGGCTTGCTCGGCGCGATCGGCGTGACGTGGCTCGCGCCTTACCTCGATCACTTCGCGGTGGTGCCGCTCTATCTCGCCTGCGTCATCATCCCGATCTACGGCCTGGTGCAGGTGCAGGCCGGTATCGCGCAATCCTACGACTGGCCCAATCTCGCGCTGATGCCGTTCTTCATCATTCGCCAGCTCGCCATCGCAATCGTGATGGGCGCGGCCTACCTCTTCGGCGCGCCGACCGATGCGGTGACGGCGATGATCGTCGCCGTCGTCACCACCTGGGCGGTGACCGTCGGCCAGCTCTTCGTGCTCGATCGCCGCCTCAAGAACAAGGTGCCGCCCGGACCGAAGCGCCACGAGGTGAGGACCTGGTTCGCCACTTCGTTCCCGATCTTCATCGTCGAAGGCTTCTATTTGCTGCTCACTTACGTGGACATCCTCGCGCTCGGCACTTCCGCTCGCCCGACGAAGTCGCGGTCTACTATGCCGCCGCGCGCCTGCTCGCGATCGTCGCCTTCGTCTATTTCGCCATCGCCGGCGCCACCACCCACAAGTTTACCGAATATCACGTGGCCGGCAACAAGGAGCGGCTCGCCTCTTTCTTTCGCGAAACCATCCGCTGGACGTTCTGGCCCTCGCTGTCAGCCTGCGCGTTGATCCTCGCCTTCGGGCGGCCGCTGCTCGCACTGTTCGGCGCGAATTTCGAGAGCGGCTACACCGTGATGTTCATTCTTTCGGTCGGCATGCTGGCGCGCGCCGCAGTGGGCCCGGCCGAGCGGCTGCTCAATATGCTGGGCGAGCACAAGCATTGCGCCATCGTCTATGCCATCGCTTTCGCCATCAACCTCGTGCTCTGCGTGATCTTGATTCCGGGCATCGGCATCGAGGGCGCGGCGATAGCGACCTCGACCGCGATCATAGCCGAGTCGATCATGCTCTATCTCGTGGCCAAGCGGCGGCTCGGCTTCCACGTCTTCATCCTCGGCAATCAGGGATCTTAAGTTCGCTCGCGCAGCAGGCGGCGGATCACCTTGCCGGTCGTGGTCATCGGCATCTCGTCGATGAAGGCGACCTCGCGCGGATATTCGTGGCCCGACAGCCGCGTCTTGACGAAGCTCTGGATTTCGCTGGCGAGCGCATCCGACGGCACGTAGTTCTTCTTGAGTACGATGAAGGCCTTCACGATCTCGGTGCGCAGCGCATCGGGCTTGCCGATCGCGGCGGCCAGCGCCACCGCCGGATGGCGGATCAGGCAATCCTCGATCTCGCCCGGCCCGATGCGAAATCCGGACGAGGTGATGACGTCGTCGTCGCGGCCGACGAAGCTGATATAGCCTTCCTCGTCCATCACGCCCTGGTCGCCGGTGGTCATCCAGTCACCGATGAACTTGGCGCGCGTGGCCTCCGGATTGCCCCAGTATTCCAGGAACATCACTGGATCCGGGCGCTTCACCGCGATCTGGCCGGGCTCGCCGGCTTTGAGCGGATGGCCCGCGCTATCGATCACCGCCACGGTATGGCCGGCGACCGGCTTGCCGATCGCGCCCGGCTTCGACACGCCGAGCGCGCCGCAGGCCGACAGCACGATGTTGCATTCGGTCTGGCCGTAGAATTCGTTGATCAAGAGGCCGAAGGCGGACTTGCCCCATTCGTAGGTTTCGGCGCCGAGCGATTCGCCGCCCGAGCCGATCGAACGCATCTTGATGTCGTGGCGGCCTTGCGGATTGCGCGCCGCACGCAACATGCGCAATGCGGTCGGCGGGATGAAGGCGTTGCGGATCTTGGCGCGTGCCATCAGCGCGAAGGCTTCCTCCGGATCGAACTTCTCAGCCCGCCGCGCCACCACCGGCACGCCGTAATGCAAGCCCGGCAGCAGCACATTGAGCAACCCGCCGGCCCAGGCCCAGTCGGCCGGCGTCCAGATGCGGTCGCCCGGTTGCGGGAAGAAGTCGTGATGGGTCTCGACGCCGGGAAAGTGTCCAATCAATACACGATGGCCGTGCAGCGCGCCTTTCGGCTGGCCGGTGGTGCCCGAGGTGTACACCATCATGGCCGGATCGTCGGCGGCGGTATCGACCGGTGTAAAATCCGACGCGGCGCGCGCCAAGGTCGCTCCGAAATCGAGCGCGCCGTCGGCTTGGCCATCGAGCGAGAGCGCCAGCTTGAGATCGGGCAGGTCTTTGCGGATTTCGGCAATGCGCGCGATCCCCTGCGCATTGCTGATCAGCGCCGTCGCGCCGGAATTCTGTAGGCGATAGGACAAGGCGTCGGAGCCGAACAGCACCGCCAGCGGCAGCGCGACGCCGCCGAGCTTGTAGATCGCGATATGGCTCGCCGCCACTTCCGGCGCCTGCGGCAGCAGGATGGCGACGCGGTCGCCGCGCGCGATGCCGTGCGCGCGCAGCACATTGGCGAGCCGGTTGGAAGTCTGGCGCAGCCAGCCGTAGGTGATGGCGTCCTCAGCGCCGTCCGGCCGCACATGCAGGATAGCGAGCCGGTCGGGCTCGCTCGCCGCCCAGCGATCGCAGACATCGACGCCAATATTGTAGCGCGCCGGCACCTGCCAGCGGAATTGGCGGTAGAGCGTGTCGTAATCGCGGACGGAAGGCAGCACCGACATGGGGCGCCAAGCTAGTCAGCCGGCGGCGCGAGGTCCAGGGCGGCGCGTTTTTCTTCCCCTCTCCCCTTGTGGGAGAGGGAAACAAAATCGCGGCTTGTTCCGCGTAAACATCGATCCAAATTTCAAACAGCCAACGCTCCGCCGGCCGTATTCTTTACGGCGCCGGGTACGCCGTCGTCCCTTCCTTCCCCCTCGATAAGCCGAGGGGATGGAGCGCCGAGTGGCGCTACCTTTCTCAAGTTTGCCGCGTCCTCTTTTGGAGAACGCGGGCGCCTCTCGGCGCTCCATCGCGGCGTTTATTTCGGCGCGGGGCCGCGCTTTCTGCCGGGGCTCAAGCCCCGACCGTCAGCGAGCTCCTCGCACCCGGGTCGTCATGCCCGGGGGGCGGGGTCCCGACGCCGCCCGAGTGCGTGGGTTACGTTTGCCCACGCCCGCAGGCGCCACACCTTGCTCCGTCGTCGAAACGTCTCGCGAAGACGCCCTCAGCCGAGCCAGACGCGCTGATAATAATCGCGCCAAAGCGTGCGGGGATAAGTTTTTTGTCGAAGTTGCGCGTTGTGTGTCGCCGCCGCCACAGGCAGCGAGTCGCTGCGCGCGCTCGACCTCTCCACCGTCATTGCCGGGCTTGACCCGGCAATCCGTGAGGCCGTTCGGCAACGGCAAACTTACTTAAGGCTCTCCGGTGTGGGCGCTCATCATGGATGCCCGGGTCATACCCGGGCATCACGACTGAGTATGTGGCGCTCGCTGTGACCCCTCTTTGTCACTCACCTCTTCCCATCCTCCGGCTCCGCCAGGATCAGCGCCCAGTACACCTTGTACTTGGAGGTCGGCGTGTAGACCGCGGCGATGCCGATGCGGGTGGCGCCCTTGAGCAGCATGTTGGCGCGGTGCGGGGGCGAATCGCGCCAGCCGGAGAAGGCTTCGGCCAGCGTGTGGTAGCCAGCGCCGATGTTTTCCGCCGCCGTCTTGGCGTCGTAGCCCGACGCCTTCAGCCGCGCCACGAACGGCTTGGCCGCGCCGTGGTCGAGCTTGTCGCGCTGGGCCATGACCGCGGCCTGCGCCTGCGCGAGCCGCGTGAGTTCGGGATCGAGCGTCACCGCCGGCAGGCCGTTGTTGGCGCGATAGCCGGAGATCATCGACGCCGCAGCGGCGGTGTCGAGCTGGGCGCCGGGCTGCGCGAGGTTGCGGTAGAAGCTCGGCTCGCTCTTCTGCACATAATTATCGCCCGCGCAGCCGGCGAGCGCGAACAATGCGAGGATCGGCACAGCGAGACGAACCGGCTTCATCTACAACGATCTCCGAATCGATAAAGCTTTGGAGAGCCTGACGGCCGACCGTGGCCGGACGGTGTTGACGCGAATCCGACGCACTTTCGTACTGGATAGCGGTACAGGAGAGGCCCCGCATCTACTGGCGCGGGCTTCGCCAGTCAACTAACATCGCAACGACCAAGCCGTTCACGACGGCCTCAGGGAGAACATCATGTCCAACCCGCCAGCCGCGCGAACGCCGGGCGCCCAGCGCGCCGCTCCGGGCGAATATCTCTTTGACCTCGGCAGCGTGCAGAAGATCATGGGCGGCCCCGCCTATTCGACCGCGCACGGGCCGTGCGTGGAAGGCGACCGCATGATCGTCGGCCTGATGCGCATGACCGCCGGCACCGGCGCCGAGCCGCATTCGCACCCGAACGAGCAATGGATCTACGTGCTGGAGGGAACCTTCCGCGCCACCATCGACGGCAAGCAGATCGACGCCAAGCCCGGCTCGGTCGTCTACATTCCGGCCAATACGGTGCATGCCGGCAAGGCGACGGCGGACGCCGACGTGCTGTTCTTCACGGTCAAGGATGCCTCGCATAGCCTGCACGGAATCAAAGCCACGTGACATAAAGTGCGGGGGCAACAGAACCCCCGGCCTTCAACTCCACGGAGGATACCGATGAAACGTCTAAGCCTGATCCTGCTGTCCGCCGCCTGGCTTTCTGCCTTTCTTGCGCTCGGCATGGCACCGGCCTCGGCGCAGGACAAATATCCGAGCCGGCCGGTCAAGGTCATTGTTCCTTATGCGCCGGGCGGCGCCACCGATATCGTCGCGCGCATTGTCGGCGACGAATTCCAGAAAATCACCGGTCAGGCATTTGTCGTGCTCAACAAACCCGGCGCCTTCGGCCTGATTGCGATCGACGAAATGGCGAAGTCGGCGCCCGACGGCTACACCCTGATGCTCGGCAATGTCTCGACCAACGCCATCACGCCGATCCTCTACGCCAAGAAACTCAGCATCAATTACGAGAAGGATGTGGTCGCGGTGACAAACCTCATCGACGTGCCGGCGTTCCTGCTGGTGACAACGGCCAACAATTTTCCGCCCAAGACGGTCGCGGAGTTCATCGATTACGCCAAGAAAAATCCGGGCAAGATCAGCTACGGCACCGTCGGCATCGGGTCATATCCGCATTACGACATGGCCTACTTCGCCAAGCGCGCCGGCGATCTCGATATGGTCGGCCTGCCGAACAAGAACGGGGCCTCCGGCGTCATCCAGGACATGTTGCGCGGCGACGTGCAGACCGCATTCCTCAACGCCGCCAGCTCCGCCGGCATGGTGCAAGCGGGCAAGTTCCGCGCGCTTGCGGTCGTCAGCCACGCGCGGCTGCCGGAATATCCGAACATTCCGACCATGCAGGAAGTCGGCTTCCCCGACGTGGGCACCGTGGCTTGGAACGGCTTGTTCGCGCCGGCGGCCACGCCGAAGCCGGTGCTGGAAGCGCTGTTCACGGCCGTGACCAAAGCCCTGCAGTCGCCCGAGACGGTGGAAAAATTAAAGAAGCAGAATTTCAATGTGGCAGCGAACAAGTCGCTCGCCGACGCCAAGAGCTGGCTCGCCGGTGAAATGAAGCATTGGCAAACCATCACCAGCGCGGTGAAGATCGACGTCGCGCAGTAATCTTTTTGTTTCCCTCTCCCCGCTACGCGGGGAGAGGTGAAACAAGCACCATTATTTCCCCGCCTGCAGCGCTTGCCAGATCCGGTCCGGCGTCGCCGGCATGTCGAGCGCCGCACCTTGCGGCAGCGCGTCGAGGATCGCATTGATCACCGCCGGCGGCGCCGCGGTGGTGCCGGCCTCGCCGGTGCCCTTCACGCCGAGCGGATTGGTGCGGCAGGCGATGGCGTGATGCTCGACCGTCATCGCGGGCATCAACTCCGCGCGCGGCATGGCGTAGTCCATGAACGAGCCCGACACCAGCTGGCCGCCGGCATCGTAGATCGTATTCTCGGTCAGCGCCTGGCCGAGCCCCTGCGCCACCCCGCCGTGGATCTGACCCTCGACGATGGTCTCGTCGAGCACATTGCCGCAGTCGCCGACCGCCACATAGGACACAATTTCCAATGCCCCGGTGTCGGGGTCGATCTCGACTTCGGCGATATGGCAGCCATTCGGGAATGACGGCGGCACTTTGATGCTGGCTTGCGTGTCGAGACTTTCCGGGATCACGCCCTGGCGCGAGAGTTCGGCGGCGCGCTCGGCCACGTCAAACAGCGACACTTCGCGCACCGAGCCGCGTACGCTGAACTTTCCGTCGCGGTAATCGACGTCGCCCTCGGCCGCTTGCAGCAGCATCGCCGCCACCCGCTTGCCCTTCTCCAGCACCACGTCGGCGGTGCGCGCGATGGCGCCGCCCGTCATCATCGCCGAGCGCGAGGCGACGGCGCCAAAGCCCGGCACGTCGCGCGCGGAATCGCCGGACAGCAACGTCACCGCCTCCGGCGCAATGCCCAAACGGCGCGCGGCGACGCGGCTGAACACGGTCGGATGCCCTTGCCCGCTGCCGCCGGCGCCGATGCTCACCTGCACCCTCTGAGCCCCGGGAAACGTGATGCGCGCGGCCTCTTCCGGGAACGCGCCGGCAATCTCGAGATAACAGCCGATGCCGATGCCGCGGAGCTTGCCGGCCTTCTTCGCCGCCTTCTTGCGCGCGGCGAAACCCGCGTAATCGGCAACGCTAAGCGCGCGCTCGAAGATCGCCGGGAAGTCGCCGCTGTCATAGGTGTTGCCGAAGGCGGTGGTGTAGGGAATTTTGTCGGCCGCAATCAGATTGCGCCGGCGCAATTCCGCGGCATCGATGCCGGTCTGGTCGGCGGCGGCATCGATGACGCGCTCGATCAGATAGCTCGCCTCCGGGCGCCCGGCGCCGCGATAGGGACCGGTCGGCAGCGTATTGGTAAACACGCAACGCGTATTCAGCTGCGCGTGCGGAATGTCGTAGACCGTCGGCAGGCAGCCGGAGATGTGCGTCGTGAAGACGAAATGCGCGACGCCGGTGATATAGGCGCCGACATTGCCGAGGCAATCCACGCGCAGGCCAAGGAAGCGGCCGCGCTTGTTGAGCGCAAGCTGCACGGTCCAGAATGAATCGCGGCCCTGATTGTCGGTGACGAAGGCTTCCGAGCGGGTCGACACCCAATGAATCGGCCGCTTGAGCGCGCGCGCGGCATGCAGCATCGCGACGTATTCGGGATAGCACCAGCCCTTCATGCCGAAGGCGCCGCCGAGATCGTCGGTGACGACGCGCAGCTCCTCGGGCTTGATGTTCATGGCGCCGGCGACTTGGCCGCGCACGCTGGCAACGCCTTGCGTACCGCAGCGCAACGTGAACTGCTTCTTATCGGCATCGTAGCTCGCCGACGCGGTGCGCGGCTCGAGCGAGGCGACCACCAGGCGCTGGTTGACCAGCTCGACGCGCACCACATGGGCGGCGTCGTTGAAGGCGCGCTCGAGCGCGGCCTGCTTCTTGCCGTCTTGGTCGGCCGGCGCGGTCCAGTCGAAGCCGATATTGCCGGGCGCCTCCGGCCACAGCTGCGGCGCGCCGGACGCAATGGCGGCGCGCGCGTCGGTGACCGGCGTCAACGGCTCATAATCGACCATGATCTTTTCGGCGGCATCCTGCGCCGCCGCCGCACTAGTCGCGACCACCATCGCCACCGGTTCGCCGACATGCATCACGCGCGTCCCCGCGAGCGCCGGGCGATGCGGCGAGGCCGCCACCTTGCCGCCGCGGCCCGGGATCGGATGCGGATGCGAAAGCGAATGATAATGCGACGCTTCCAGATCGGCGGCGGTCAGCACCGCAACGACGCCCGGCGCGTTTTTCGCGGCCGCGGTGTCGATGCGTTCGATCTTGGCGAAGGCATGCGGCGAGCGCACGAAATGGGCCGCCAAAGCGCCCGCAGGCTTGACGTCGTCGCCGAAGCGCCCCTGCCCGCGCAGCAGCGCGTCATCCTCGATGCGGCCGGCCCAGGCGGATGGGTCGGCTCGGCGAGCGGCGGTTAATCGGTCCATGAAACGCTCCGGCGGCGGGAAAAAGAATTACAGCTTGCGATTCGTGATGCCGGCCTTGGCGTAGAGCTCGTTGATGTGCTCCTTCACGCTCGCCTTCGGCTCGTCGTTTTCGGGCACCTGCGCCCAGCCGACCTTGGCGCGGGCATATTGCGCGATCTCTTCGTCCTGGTCGGAGGTGGCCCCGCTCACGCCGTAGGCGCCGACCATTTCGTTGCCCTTGAACACCGGCGCGGTGCCGCCGGAGGCCGCGATCTTGCCGTTGGTCAGCGCCGCCAGGTTGGTCAGCAATTGCGGATTGCGCTCCTTGAACCACTGCTGGATCACCAGCCCGTCGGGAAAGCGCGGGCTCATCGAGCGGAACGCCGCCATCGTATAGGCCTTGGCGATCGCGGTATCGGGGGTGATGAAGCCGGCCTCGTCCATGCGCTCGACCGCGATCAAATGCCCTTCCGGACCGACCACGGCGATCGAGACCGGCACGCCCATGTCCTCGGCCTTTTCGACCACCGCCTTGATGAATTCGCGGCACTCGACCGCCCGCAACTTCGCCATGCTGCTTATCCTTTCGGTCAGTCACACATCGCAACTGAGAAACCGGACGTCATTTGCGCAGTCCAGCTTTGGTGACGACCTCATCCCATTTTTTCGTTTCGCTTGCGATGGTGGCGGCAAATTCGTCCGGCGTGCCGCCTTTGACGTCGAGCCCGGCGCCGATCAGCGGCTTCGCGACATCCTCGTTCTTGAGCGCCTCGTTGATCGCGCCCGCGAGCTTGTCGATGATGGGGCGCGGCGTTCTGGCCGGCGCCACGACACCGAACCACAGGCTGGTGTTGAAACCGGGCAGGCCGGATTCGGCAACCGTCGGCAGCTTGGGCGCCGCCGAGGTGTGGGTGAGCTCCGAGGTGGCGAGCGCACGGATCTCACCGGCCTCCGCATGTGACAGCACGGTCGACGCGGGCGAGAACATGATCTGGATGCGGCCGGCGAGCAGATCGGTCAGCGCCTGAGCGCTACCCGGATAATGCACGGACACGATCTTGGTGCCGGCCATGATGTTGAACAGCTCACCCGTCAGATGCGGCGAGGTGCCAAATCCAGATGAGCCGAAGTTCAGCTCTCCGGGCTTCGACTTCGCCAACGCAATCAATTCCTTCACGTTAGTCACGCCGATGGAGGGATGCACCACCAGGATATTCGGCGATGAGGTCGCCAATGTAATCGGCGCGAAGTCGTTGGCGAAATTGACCTTCAAGTTGGGTTGCAGCAAGCCGTTGATAATGACGGCCACCGATCCCATGAACAGCGTGTAGCCATCCTTCGGTGCGCGCGCGACCTGCTCAGCGGCGACTGTGCTGCCACCGCCCGGCTTATTTTCCACCACGAATGACTGGCCGAGCGTCTTCGACAGCCGTTGCGCCAGCACGCGCGCCGTGAGGTCTGCGGCGGAGCCGGGTCCGAAGCCAGCCACGATGTGGACCGGACGGGACGGATAGTCACTTTGCGCCTGCGCCGCGGCAGGCAAAACGGCGAGCAAGCCGCAGCAAATCCCAAAAGCCCGCATCATCCGCACCGCATCCGCCCCATCTTCAGATTTTGTTAACAATTCGGTCACCCGACATTAACCGCAAAACAACCGGTTGGGGAATACCGTGCGGGCGAATACGGACCTCGCGATGGCCAAAGCTGAACCTGCACTCGCCACCTGGCATGATCGGCGGCTAGTCGCGCCGATCGGGCTTGCCGTTTTCGCGGCAAGCTTCGCGCTGTTTCATTATGTCGTGCCAGTGGGCGCGTGGGTCGCCTCCGCGCCCGCGCTCGCGGTATCGGCCTTCTTCGCCGCGCTTGCGGCAGTGCTGGCGATGGCGCTTGCCGGCGCTGTCCTCGCCCGGCGAACGCAGGTGCACAATCAGCGCATGCGCGTCGCGCTCAACAACATGTCGCAGGGCCTGTGCATGTTCGACGGCAACGAGCGGCTGGTCGTCTGCAACCGCCGTTACAGGGAGATGTACCAACTCCCCGCCGACATCGCCAAGCCCGGCTGCACGCTCGCGAGCCTGCTCGAATTCCGCATCGCCAACGGCACCTTCTCGCGCGATCCGCAGCAATACCGGCACGACTTGCTGACCGCCATGGCGCAAGGCACCACGATCACCACCGAAGTGAAATCCTTCGACGGTCGGACGATCTGCGTCATCAACCGGCCGATGGCCGAGGGCGGCTGGGTGGCGACGCACGAGGACATCACCGAACGGCGCGATGCCGAGCGCGAACGCGCCTCGATGCAGGAGCAGCAGCAGCGCCGCTCCATCATCGAGCAGGCGATCGCCGCGTTCCGCCAGCGCGTCGAGGATCACCTGCGCACGGTGACCGACGGCGCGATGGCCATGCGTTCCACCGCCAGCACACTGCTGGCGAGTTCCGGCCAAACCTCGCAGCGCGCGGAGAGCGCGGTATCGGCCTCCAACGAAGCCAGCACCAATGTGGAGACCGCCGCGGTCGCCGCCGACGAATTGAGCAGTTCGATCGGGGAAATAAGCCGCCAGCTCGCCATGACCACCGATATCGTGCGCGCGGCGGTAAGCGAGGCACAAGGGACCAATGCGCAGATCACCACGCTGTCGCAGGCCGCGCAGAAGATCGGCGACGTGGTCAAGCTGATCCGCACCATTGCCGGCCAGACCAACCTGCTCGCGCTCAATGCCACGATCGAGGCCGCGCGCGCCGGCGAGGCC
>DATBZY010000273.1:0-12733 GCA_036512915.1 Pseudolabrys sp.
CTAGTCCTGCTCGAGGAAATCCTTGCGGAACGGCGCGGCTGCCGCAAGTTCCTCACCGGCCGCCTGTACATAAGCGCGTTCGCGCGCCAGATACTCGGCCACCGCCCGTCGCAAGCCCGGATTGGCGATGAAATGGGCGGAATAGGTGGTGTACGGCAGATAGCCGCGCGCCAGTTTGTGCTCGCCCTGGGCGCCGGCTTCGACCCGCTTAAGCTTGTGGGCGATCGCATAGTCGATCGCTTGATAGTAGCACAGCTCGAAATGCAGAAACGGATGCTGCTCGATCGCTCCCCAGTTACGGCCATAGAGCGTGTCGGCGCCGATAAAGTTGATCGCTCCGGCGATCCAGCGGCCGGCGCGTTTGGCCATCACCAGCAGAATGCGGTCGCGCATTTTTTCGCTGACGATGGAGAAGAATTCGCGGGTCAGATAGGGCCGGCCCCATTTGCGCGAGCCGGTGTCCATGTAGAACGCAAAGAAGGCATCCCAGACCGCCTCCGTCAGCTTCGAGCCGGTGAGCCAGCTCACCTCGATGCCGGGGGCGAGCGCGTCCTTGCGCTCGCGGCGGATGGTTTTGCGCTTACGGGAGGCAAGGGCTGCGAGGAAGTCGTCGAACGTCGCGTAGCCGGCATTCTCCCAATGGAATTGCTGGTCGGTGCGTTGCAGGAAGCCGCGCTCCCCGAGGGTGCGCCATTCCTCCTCGGGCAGAAAGGTGACATGGGCCGAGGACAGCTCGCTGGCGGTGGTGATCTCGGCCAGCGCGTCGGCGAGGTCGCCGCGCACTGCGTGGGCGAGCGGACCCGGGCGCGCCAGAAGGCGAGGGCCGGTCACCGGTGTGAACGGCACGGCCACCTGGAGCTTGGGGTAATAGTCGCCGCCGGCGCGCTCGAAGGCCTCGGCCCAGCCTTGGTCGAAGACGTATTCGCCGCGCGAATGGGTTTTCACGTAGCAAGGCGCGGCGCCCAGTAGCGTGCCATTGGCGGCCTCCGCCAGCAGGTGGCGCGGCTGCCACCCGGTGCGGCCGCCAACCGAATCTGATGCCTCTAGAGATGACAGAAAATCGTGTGAAACAAATGGGTTATTGAGTTGTCCTCGTGTTGATAACTGCGGGGACAAGTTATCCTCATGTGTTAGTTTAATTGTCGGCGCTATCGCCTCGCCGGCGCTCGCTGTGCCGAGGGCGCAAGCATTCCACGCCGCGGCCGGAACCTCGGCGAGCGATTGCACGATACGAATCCGGAGTTTGATGTCGGTCATCGGGGGTAAAGGTCTTCTACCCTGACTTTATGCCCGAAATCGTCCGAAGTTGATCACCCGTTTGCGGGTGGCACGGCGGCCGTTATCGGCAGACGACGATGTCAAAGCCGGTTGGGATGCCGTCCCAATCATAACCCTGTTGCGGGTGGCAACGGCTCGGAATCGGGTGGCAGCCGTAGATCGTGCAGGCGACCTGATGCGTTGGCCGGCGTTTCTTGCTGACGCGCCGGTCGGCTGTGGCCTTTTTGGTCGCCGCGGATAACGACAACGTATCGACGCGCGGTTGCGCCGGCGCGGGGGCTACGCCGATCGCGAGCGCGGCCATGGCAATCGCGAGCGGAAGGTGGCGGTACAGCATTTGTGCCTGCATGAAATCGGGAACTGCAGTCCGATAACCGCAGGCGCCGCGCGATTGTTCCTGAGCGGCGGCGATTGTTACGGGCGGATTCCTTCAAAAATCATCTGGTCGGCCCAGCGAGCGGCACGCCGGCGGTCTTGCTCGCGGCGCACGGTCCAGGTCAGCAGCGGCAGCTTGCACATCATACGCGCAATCAGCGGCGCCGCCGCCGGCAAATCCTTGATCGCGTAGGCAATGAAATGCGGGCGCGTGCGAGGGAAGTGCAGCAGATACGCCATTCGCCACTTCTCGTATGGCGGCAGCCGGTCCCATTCGGGGTGCGTGTAATGGCGCTCGGCGACAATGCCGCGCGGCAGGGCAGGCGCGATTTGCCTCGCCGCTTCGATCAGCGCCGGATCGAACGACATCACCGCCACGGGTCCGGCATAGCTGGCGAGCACGTCGGCGGTACGCTGCAGCAGCCGCCGATCGCCGTCGAAATGGCTTTTGAGTTCCAGCACCAGCGTCGCGCGGCCGCCCAGCAAGTCGCACAGTTCCCCGAGCGTGAGGATGCGGTCGGCGCTGGCCTTGAAGCGGACCGCCTTGATCTCGGCCGCACTCATGTCGGCGAGCCGGCCGTGGCCTTCGGTCAAGCGGCCGAGCGCATCATCGTGATGCACCATGGCCTCGCCATCGGCGCTGAGCTGGAGATCGGTTTCGATGCCGTAGTTGCCGGCGATGGCGGCCGCAAATGCCGATGCGGTATTCTCGATTACGCCGGCGGCGGCGATATGCAGTCCTCGATGCGCAATCGGCCGTGCGGTGAGCCAATCGAGTTTCGGCATGAAATATTACGTCACCTCGAACAGACCTTCGACTTCGACCGCCGCATCCACCGGCAGCGCCGAGACGCCGACCGTGGAACGGGCATGGCGGCCCTTGTCGCCGAACACTTCCACCATCAGATCGGAAGCGCCGTTCATCACCTTCGGTCCGTCGGCGAAGCCGGGTGCGGAATTGATGAAGCCGCCCAGCCGCACGACGCGGCTCACTTTGTCGAGATCGCCGAGCACCGCCTTAATCTGGGCGAGTAGATTGATGGCGCAGGCGCGCGCGGCCTTCTGCCCATCCTCGATCGAAACGCCGCCGCCAAGCTGACCTTTGGCGATCAGCTTGCCCTCGGCACCGAAGCACAGTTGACCGGACACGACGAGCAGGTTGCCGCTACGCACGCACGCGACATAGTTGGCGACCGGGCTTGCAGGGCTTGGCAGCGTGATGCCTAGATTTGCGAGCGTCTTTTCAGCCATTCCGGCCATAAATTCCTCCACGGTGCGGCGCATTGTCTTATGCGTTCTATTGGCCGATCGGGCGGCGATGCGCAAGCACACCTAGCGGGCGGTTGCCGGAAGCTGTAGCGGCCTCTATCTTGCCCTTATCTTGCAGCTTTCTTCTCCCGAACACGGCTCAAACGTTACCGAGGAGAGGCCCGCATCCATGAACCTGCTCGTGAACGCCAAACGGCTGGTTCCGTTGGTCCTGGCCATGGGGCTTGCTGCCGGCGTGGCCCACCATCCGGCGGTGGCCGCACCGCCTGCCGACACGGTGATTTTGGCGCCGCATCGGGCGGTCTACGACCTCAAACTTTCCAAGTCGCACGGCAGCCGCGGCATCCAGGCCGTGCGCGGGCGCATTCTGTATGACTTTTCCGGCAATGCCTGCGAGGGCTACGAGCTGCAATTCCGTCAGGTATCGGAGCTCGATTCCGGTGAGGGGAAGGCCGCACTCAGCGACTTGCGCTCCACCACCTGGGAAGACGGCGCGGCAAAGAAGTTTCGCTTCAACTCGGAAAATTCGCTCAACGACCAGCGCACCGACACGGTTAACGGTCATGCGGAACGCAATCCCAAGGCCGTTGCGGTGAATTTGAGCAAGCCGAAAGACAAGACCTTCACCGTTCCGCTCGGCGCGGTGTTTCCGACAGAGCACATGCGGCGCATCATTGTCGCCGCGCGCGAAGGCAAGAGCATCCTGGAATTTCCGGTTTATGACGGCTCGGAAACCGGCGAGAAACTCTACAATACGCTCACCGTGATTGGACGCGCGATCGCGCCGGGCGAAAAGCTGCCGAGTGACGCCGCGACGAAAATCCCCGAGCTTGCCAAGCTCACGCGTTGGCCGGTGACCATCAGCTATTTCGAGCAGCAGGGCGACAAAGCCGAGCACGCCGGCGAGCAGACGCCGGTCTACTCAATTTCGTTCGAACTCTATGAGAATGGCATTTCACGCGCGCTCATCCTCGATTACACAGATTTCACCATCACCGGCGAGATGACATCGTTGGAGATGAAGAAAGAAAAGCCGTGCCCGTGAGCTGAGCGCGCGCGCATGATCCCGAAAAAGCCTGCCCCGGACTTGATCCGGGGTGGGAACCTGTTTTCGGAAAAGATCATGCGCAGACTCTAATCGTCGTCCAGCGTCAGGCCTTTCACCACCGCATCCTTGCCGAATTTCGAGCGCAGCTTGTCGACCGCGTGCTCGGCCTCGGCCGCGCGCCGGTCGAGCAGGTCGGCGAAGTCGCAGCCTTCCGCGTCCTCCAGGTTGCTGACGCCGATCCCGATCAGGCGGAAGTGCGTGGTGCCGACTTCGTGGCTCAGGAGGTCGCGACCAGCGGCAAAGATGCGGGCGGCGAGTTGGGTCGGATGCCCTAGCGCCCGCGCCCGTGTGCGTAGTTTGAAATCGGCGCTCTTGAGCTTAAGCGTCACGGTAGAGCCGGCGAGGGCACTGGCCTTTAGCCGGGCCGAAACCCGCTCCGTCAGATCCCATAGATGCTGCTCGAGCGGGCGGAAATCGCCGATGTCGCGCTCGAAAGTGGTTTCCGCCGAAATGCTTTTGGTCTCGCGGTCGGGGCTGACGGTCCGCTGGTCGAGCCCGCGCGCCAAGCGCCAGAGTCTTGCACCTTCCTCGCCATAGCGGCGTATGAGGTCGTGCTCGTCGGCCCGCTGCAGGTCGGCAATCAGGCGAAATCCGTCGGAGGAAAGCTTGGCGGCGCTTACCGCGCCGACACCGTAGATGAAGCCGACCGGCTTGGGCGCGAGAAATTCCGCAGCGTCCGCTTGCCCGAGGACGGCGAAGCCGCGCGGCTTGTCCATGTCGGAGGCGATCTTGGCGAGGAATTTGTTGGCGGAAAGCCCGATCGAGACCGTGATGCCCAGCTCGCGCTCGATCTGGACTGCGAAGCGGGCCAGCACCTTGGCGGCGCTCATGCCATGCAGCCGCTCGGTGCCGGTGAGATCGAGAAAGGCTTCGTCGATCGACAATGGCTCGACCAGCGGCGTGAGAGCAAACATGGCGCGACGCACCTCGCGGCCGGCCTTGACATATTTTGCCATGTTCGGCCGCACCACGACGGCCGATGGGCAACGGCGCAGCGCCTCGAACATCGGCATCGCGGAGTGAATGCCGTAGGTGCGGGCCACATAGCAGGCGGCGGCAACCACGCCGCGCTTGCCGCCGCCGACGATCACCGGCTTATCGGTCAGCGACGGATCGTCGCGTTTTTCGATGGTGGCGTAAAAGGCATCGCAGTCGATATGCGCGATCGTGAGCGTGTCGAGTTCGCGGTGGCGCGCGAGCCGCGGCGAGCCGCAATTGGGGCAACGCGTCGCCTTGTCCGGCGCATCGGCCAGGCAATCGCGGCAGAAGCTCACGGTATTTCCCGCTCCCAGGGCTCGCCGCCGAGCGTGACATGGGCCTTGGCGATGTCGGCTGGCTGGCAGCCGGCCTCGGCGGCAAACGTGGCGGCCAGCCGTTCATCGGAGGCGAGGTAAGCGAGGACGCCGGCCAGGAACCCCGGTTCGCGGGCGGCGACGCGAATCTCGGCCGGGCCGATGCCGGTCACGGCGAGGAAACGACCGAGCCGCTCGCCATCCCCGGCGATGAAGGTAAGCGCCTGAATTGCAAGCCCTTCTGCCGCCTCAACGGTGATCGAACCCCGGGGTTTCATCGATCAAATTTGCCTTTCCGTAAGATTTCGGCACTACCGTGCCTAATCATGCCCGACCGCGCGCGGCCTGGCGACGCCGCAGACGTGGGCTGCGGTGCTTTGGGGACAAATGGGGCGGGGGAAATGCCGAAGACCGTCCTGATCGTGGAGGACAACGAGCTGAATATGAAGCTCTTCCACGACCTCCTGGAAGCGCATGGCTACCAAACCGTCGGCACCCGCAATGGGATCGAGGCGCTCGATCTCGCGCGCAAGCACCGGCCCGATCTGATCCTGATGGATATTCAACTGCCGGAAGTCTCCGGCCTCGAAGTGACCAAATGGCTCAAGGACGATCCCGAGCTCAAGGCTATTCCGGTCGTCGCGGTCACCGCCTTTGCCATGAAGGGCGACGAGGAGCGCATCCGCGAGGGCGGCTGCGAGGCCTATCTGTCCAAGCCGATCTCGGTGGGGAAGTTCATCGAGACCATCCGTCATTTCCTCGGCAACGCCTGATGGTGCATCGATGACCGCCCGTGTTCTTGTCGTCGACGATGTTCCGGCCAATGTGCGGCTGCTGGAAGCGCGGCTGTCGGCGGAATATTTCGACGTCACCACCGCCTATAGCGGGGCCGAGGCGCTGGCGCTGTGCGAGCGCGCCGAATGCGACATCGTCCTGCTCGACGTGATGATGCCGGATCTGGACGGCTTCGAGGTCTGCCGCAAGCTCAAGTCGAATCCCGCGACCCACCATATTCCGGTAGTGATGGTCACCGCGCTCGATCAGCCGTCCGACCGCGTGCGCGGGCTGGAAGCCGGCGCCGACGATTTCCTCACCAAGCCAGTCACCGACGTAGCGCTGGTCTCGCGCGTGCGCTCGCTGGCGCGGCTCAAGATGGTGACCGACGAGCTGCGCATGCGCGCGCTTACCTCCAAGGAAATCGGCATCCAGAGCCCGGAACGGGAAGCAGTGGCGGAGACCGGCCGCAACAGTCGTATTCTCATCGTCGATGACCGGCAGACTTCCTATGAGCGCATCGTGGCGACGTTGTCGACCGAGCACACGGTGGACGTGGAAGCCGACCCCAAAGAGGCGCTATTCCACGCCGCCGAAGGCAACTACGAGCTGCTGATCGTTTCGCTCGGCCTGAAGGATTTCGACGGCCTGCGCCTGTGCAGCCAGCTGCGCTCGCTCGAGCGCACCCGCAACGTGCCGATCCTGGCGATCGCCGAAGCCGACAACAATGCGCGGCTGGTGCGCGGCCTGGAAATCGGGGTGAACGATTATCTGATCCGCCCGATCGACAAGAACGAGATGCTGGCGCGGGTGCGCACCCAGATCAAGAAGAAGCGCTACACCGAGCGGCTGCGCGACAACGTGCAGCTGTCGATCGAAATGGCGATCACCGACGCGCTCACCGGCTTGTTCAACCGCCGCTACATGGAAACGCACTTCGCGGCCCTGGTCGAACAAACGGCCGCACGCGGTAAGCCGATTGCGGTGATGGTAATCGACATCGACTTTTTCAAATCAATCAACGACGGCCACGGCCACGATGCTGGCGATGACGTGTTGCGCGAATTCGCGCTGCGTATCCGCAAGTCGATCCGCAATATCGATCTCGCCTGCCGCTACGGCGGCGAGGAGTTCGTCATCGTGATGCCGGAAACCGACATGGCGGTGGCGGCCATGGTGGCCGAGCGGTTGCGCCGCCGCATCGCCAGCGAGCCGTTCGCGATCCAACAGGGCGCGCGCAATCTGGAGGTGACGATCTCGATCGGCATCGCCGCGATTGGGGCGCCGGGCGACAACGCCGCGGCGATCCTGAAGCGTGCCGACCAGGCGCTCTATCGCGCCAAACGCGGCGGCCGCAACCGGGTCGTGCCGGACGCCGCCTAGCGTCGAAGCGACGCGGCGATCACTTGATCTTGGATTCGCGATACTCGACGTGCTTCTTGGCGATCGGATCGTATTTCTTCTTCGTCAATTTGTCGGTCTGCGTGCGCGAGTTCTTCTTGGTCACATAATAGTGGCCGGTATCGGCGCTCGACACGAGCTTGATCTTTAGACTGATGGCCTTGGCCATGGAATTGCCCTCGAAACGGAACGGTGGTGGCGGTCTTGAGTTGTTGGCGCGGAACCTAGCGGGCGCGCGGCAAATGTCAAGAAACCTCGATTTTGCGGCCTCTACAGCAGTTCCCGGAAGAATTGCTGCTCGATCATGAAATAATACGGCACCGGCAGGTGGTGGCCCATGCCGGCCGCGACCCGGGCCGCCAATTCTTCCAGCACGACGCCCGTGATGGTCGAAATGTCGAGATGGGTGGCTTCCTCGATCGGCACCCAGGTGAGTTCGACCAACTCGGAATCCGGCCCCACCACGCCCTCGATCTTGTGGGCGATCGAGGTGGCGTCAGCCGTGAAGAAACGCGTGTCGAAGCGCCGCGGCCGCCGCGGCGGCGTCACCGCGCGGGCGATCAAATGGATTTGGCCGAGGTCGGGATGCACACGCGCCTTGGCAAACTCGGTCCAGATCTCGCCCGGTGATGCCGGGGACACGTCGCGCTTGACGCCGAGCAGCAGGCCGGTCTCTTCCGCCATTTCGCGCACCGCCGCCAGCGCAATGGCGCGCGCCAGTTCCGCGCTTGGGTTGGCGACCCGCTCCATGAGCTTCTTTTCCATATCCGGATGCAGCTCACTCACCGCCGACATCAGACGGTCGAGCGGCTCGATACGCCCGCCCGGGAATACGAACTTGCCCGGCATGAATTTGTGGCTCTGGTGGCGGCGCCCAAGCAACACTTTCGGCTTCGGCCCGGCGCGGTCGATCAGCATCAGGGTTGCCGCATCGCGCGGCTCACTGTCGGGGAACGATTGGTCGCGTTCCGCCACCGTCATCCGTTCGGCCCAGAGTCTTCCCAGATCAATCGTCATCAGGTCTTCCGTTGTTGCCGGCGCTGCCGGTTCGATTTGCCGCGCTCCTGCCGTCGCGGCGCGTGTTGCGGGCGGCGTTGCGGTCTACCGGCGCGTCCCTCGGAGAGAAGCTCGAAACGCAGCGCGCCGGCAACGGGTGCGGCTTCCACCAGTTTGACGGTGACGCGGTCGCCGAGCCGGTAGGTTTCGCCGCTGCGGCTGCCGACCATGGCGTGGCCGGCCTCGTCATGGCGGAAATATTCATCGCCGATGGTGCGCGCGGGCACGAAGCCGTCGGCGCCGGTGTCGTGCAACTTCACGAACAGGCCGGCGCGGTGGACGCCGGAAATGCGGCCATCGAAGGTTGCGCCGATACGGTCGGCGAGGAAATGCGCGATCAGCCGGTCTTTGGTTTCGCGCTCGGCCAGCATGGCGCGGCGCTCGGTGGCTGAAATCTGCGCGGAGACCTCGGACAGCGCCTTCACGTCGGCGGCCTCGGGCAATCCGTCGGGCCCAAGCTTGAGCGCGCGGATCAGTCCGCGATGCACGATCAGGTCGGCATAGCGTCGAATGGGCGAGGTGAAATGCGCGTAGCGGCGCAGATTGAGGCCGAAATGGCCGTAATTCTCCGCCGCATATTCGGCCTGCGCCTGCGTGCGCAGCACCACGTCGTTTGTCAGTTGCTCGGCATCGCGGCCCTTCGCCTGCGCGAGGATGCGGTTGAAGGCTTCCGGGCGCAACGCGCCGGCTTTCGCGAACGGGATATCAAGTGTGGCGAGGAATTCGCGCAACGCGTTGACTTTCTCGATCGAAGGCTCGTCATGCACGCGGTAGATCAGCGGAATGTGCGCGCGCTCGAGCGTCTCGGCGGCGGCGACATTGGCGAGGATCATGTACTCCTCGATCAGCCGGTTGGCTTCCAGCCGTTCCGGCGTGACCACGCGATCGACGGTGCCGTCGGCCTGCAGCAGGATTTTCCGTTCCGGCAAGTCGAGATCGAGCGGCTGACGCTCGCCGCGCGCCCGCTTGAGCACTTCATAGGCGGCGTAGAGCGGCTCCAGCACCGGCGCGATCAGCGGCGCGGTGTCCTCATCGGTGCGTCCGCCGATCGCCACTTGCGTCTGCGCATAGGAGAGCCGCGCGGCCGACCGCATCATGATGCGGTGGAATGTGTGCGAACGCTTGCGCCCATCGGCGCCGATCACCATGCGCACGGCCAAGGCGGCGCGATCCTCGCGCGGACGCAACGAACACAGGTCGTTGGAAATGCGCTCGGGCAGCATTGGCACCACGCGGTCGGGGAAGTAGACCGAATTGCCGCGCACCAGCGCTTCGCGATCGAGCGCGGAGCCGGGCGTGACGTAATGGGCGACGTCGGCGATGGCGACGCTGACGATGAAGCCGCCCGAATTTCCCGACGCCGTATCCGGCTCGGCGTGCACGGCGTCGTCGTGATCTTTGGCGTCCGGCGGATCGATGGTCACGAACGGCACGCGCCGCCAGTCTTCGCGGCCGGCGAGTGTTGTGGCTTTGGCGGCGTCCGCTTCGTGGAGCGTCTCGCGGTGGAAGACGTGGGGAATCGCGTGCGCATGAATGGCGATCAGGCTCACCGCCTTTTCGCTCGCGAGCGAGCCCAGTCGCTCCACGACGCGCCCGGTGGGCAACCCCAATCGCGGCGCGCGGGTGGTTTCGACCGCGACCAGATCGCCGTCCTCTGCTTGCCCGGTGGCGCCCGCCGGGATGCTAAGTTCCTTGCCAAGCATCTTCTTGTCGACCGGCTCCAGCCGGCCGCCGCCATGCGGACTTTTTCGAAAAATCCCCAGTACGCGATGTTTGGGACGGTCGATGATCTTGATGACGCGGCCGCGGTGGCGGATGCCGCCGTCTTCCTCGATTTCCTCGATGTGCAACAGAACGCGGTCGCCGATGCCGGCGGCTTCGCCGGGTCGCGTCTTGCGCGGAACGTGGATGCGGATTTTCGGTGCTTGCCCGTGCGCTTCCACGTCCCATTCGTCGGGCGTGGCGAGCAACTCGCCGTCGCTGTCGCGCGCGATCACGTCGGCGAGCACGGTGGCGGGCAAGGTGCCCGGGTGGTGGAGCTTCTTGCGCTTGCGCTCGACCGCGCCTTCGTCGGCGAGTTCACGCAGCATACGCTTGAGCTCGGCGCGCATGGCGTTCTTGAGGCCGAAGGCGCGGGCGATTTCGCGGGTGCCGACTTTGCCGCGCTGGTTGCCGATGAAGGCAAGAAGGTCGGCCTTGGAGGGGAGGGAAGGCGTCTTTTTGCATTGCTTGTTCAAAATAGATGGTCCTGCGCCAAGCGCATGATCCCGGAAAGTGGGAACCGGTTTCCGGACAAGATCATGCGCAGAAAATCGAGGCGCTGTTGTAAATGAATGTAATGATCGGGCGCAGTGTTCGCTAGCTACTCGGCGGCCTTGGTGCGGCGCGCGGGCTTAGATTTGGCGGCAGCGGCAGCGGCGGCGGCAGCCGGCTTCTTCGGCTTGGCGGCGGGTTTCGCGGCCGCCTTCTTACCGGAGCCCTGCTTGCGTCCGGCCGCGCGACGACCCTTCGGGGTATTGCCGACCGCGGCGGTACGGGCATCGAGCAAGACCACCGCTTCGTCGAGCGTCACCGTATCGGGCGTCTTGTCGCCCGTTAGTGTGGCGTTGACGCCATTGTGGCTGACATAGGGGCCGTAGCGGCCGTTCTTGACCTCGATTGGGCCGCCCTTGTCAGGATGCTCGCCTAGCGTCTTGCCGGGATCGGCACCGAAGCGGCGGCCCTTTTTCGGATTGGCGATCTTGTCGGCGATCAGATGCATGGCGCGGTTGAGGCCGACGGTGAGAACGTCGTCGCCTTCTTCCAGGCTCGCATAGACTTTGCCGTGCTTGACGTAGGGTCCGAAGCGGCCGACGCCGGCCAAAATCGGCTCGTTGTCTTCCGGCGATAGGCCGACTTCGCGCGGCAGCGACAGCAGCGCCAGCGCGTTTTCGAGATCGATATCTTCGGGTGCGACGCCTTTCGGCAGGCTGGTGCGCTTGGGCTTCTCGGGTGGCGGGGGCTTTGGGCCCTTCGAACCTTTGGGACGCTTTTCGACCGGCGCCTGTTCGCCCAGTTGCAGATAAGTCCCGAAACGTCCGCCGCGAATTGTCACTTCGAGATTGCTGACCGGGTCGACACCAAGCACTTTCGTGCTCTGGACGCCGCCGGCCCCCGGCGTCATCTGCCGGGTGAAGCGACATTCCGGATAATTCGAACAGCCGATGAAGGCGCCGAAACGGCCGACCTTGAGCGACAGGTTTCCGGTGCCGCAGGTCGGGCATTGCCGCACCTCGCCGCCGTCGGCGCGCACCGGGAAAATGTGCGGCTCGAGCAGATCGTTGAGCGCGTCGAGCACCTGGGTGATGCGCACTTCCTTGATGTCGTTGACGGCGCCGATGAAGTCGCCCCAGAAATCCTCCAGCACCTTCTTCCAGTTCAACTCGTTGTTGGAAACACGGTCGAGCTGCTCTTCGAGCGAGGCGGTGAAATCGTATTCGACGTAACGCTGGAAGAAGCTTTCCAGGAAGCCGACGACGACGCGGCCTTTGTCTTCCGGAATGAGCCGCTTCTTGTCGATGCGCACATAGCCGCGGTCTTGCAGAACTTGCAGGATCGAGGCGTAAGTTGAAGGCCGGCCGATGCCGAGCTCTTCCATGCGCTTGACCAAAGCCGCTTCCGAAAAGCGCGGCGGCGGCTCGGTGAAATGCTGCGCGGCGTCGATCGCCTGCTTGGTCAGCGTCTCGTTTTCCGACATCGCGGGCAGGCGGCGCGACTCTTCGTCCTCGGGCGTCTCGTCCTGGCCTTCCTGATAGAGCGTGAGGAAGCCGTCGAACTTCACCACCTGGCCGGTGGCGCGCAGGTCGATGACGCGCGCACCCGATTTGGCGGCGATATCGACAGTGGTGCGCTCAAGTTCCGCGGATTCCATCTGGCTCGCGACCGCGCGATTCCAGATCAGCTCGTACAGACGCGCCTGATCGCGGTCGACATATTTCGCGACCTGATCGGGCGTGCGGTGGGGGTCGGTCGGGCGCACCGCTTCGTGCGCCTCTTGCGCGTTCTTCGACTTGTTTTGATAGGTGCGCGGCGAGCCCGGAACATATTGTGCGCCGAAATTCTTGCCGATCATGGAGCGGATATCGGCAATCGCCTCCGGCGCTATATCGATGCCGTCGGTGCGCATATAGGTGATGAGGCC
>DATBZY010000274.1:0-10075 GCA_036512915.1 Pseudolabrys sp.
ACCCGTCGCGCGCCAGCGCCGTAAGCGCCTTGCGATCTTCTTCGCTGAGGAACCCAGACTGAATCATGCGCGCAACAGAATCCGCCCGATCGAAAATTGCAAGAAATTTCTATCGGCTCTTCAATGAGTCAGGGTATACAAAGCGTGGCATCGGTAGCTCCCAAGCATAAGACACGACGGACGAATTTTACGACTTCACAACAATGGCCGTGCTGCGCGCCGCTACCGCGTGTTGATACCGTATTTGCGGTCGAGGCTGCGCAGCCAGGCCTCGCGCGATGACTGTTCGCCGCGCGATTGACCGCGCTCGCTGGCGCGGAGGAGGCGCGGCGTTTCGTAATTCTGAGTGACATGGCGCGGCGCCGACCGGATGTCGCGCGGCGCGGACGTGCCGAATTGTTCGAACCCGCGATTGCGCGCGCGCCATTGGCCCTGGGCCGGGCCAGTCACGCAGCGGGCCATCGCTGATGACCACGCGCGTATTGCTCATGCCGCGCGCCCGCACCAGCGCGTACAGCGTTTCGGCATTCACCCGCGCCAGGCGCACACAGCCGTGCGAGACCGGATTGCCGAGCTTGGATTCCTCGTAGGTGCCGTGAATGGCGTAGCCGCCATAAAAGAACACCGAATTCGGCATCGGCGCGTCATCGAATTTTTTGGAGTAATAAACCCGCTCGAGCCGGATCGCGCGGAAGCCGCCGCTCGGCGTGTCGTAGCCCGACCGGCCGGTCGAGACTGCCCAGTGATAGGTCCTGGCGCCGTCGATCGAGACGGTCATTTGCTGCTGCGATTTGTTGATGCTGACCAGGACATCGGCCTTGGCAGGGGCCGCCAGACAAAGCAGCGCGCAAAAGACCACAACGCCGATGCAACGCATGACTTGCCCCTCAAAACGTCCCGCGCAGGGGGTGCGGTGGGCCAGCATCGCTTGCCAGCGGCGCCGTTGTAAAGGGCCTGTTAACCATAAAAGCCCTTGGCGGCGTTCGCATTTTCGTGATCGCGGCGAACGGAACCGGGCTGCAGCGGTTTAAACCATCGTGCGTAATTAACCTGACAGGCGAAGCCGGAATCGCTACATCGGAAGCAGCATGTTCACCCGGGTCGTGGCTCTGTTCGGTTTGTCGCTTGTGTTCGTCGTCGGCAGCCTCGCCGTCGCCGAACGCGTCAGCATTGCGCAGGCGCCCGCGCCGCCCGCCGCCGGCGAGCCGGCTGCCCAAGTCCAGCCTAATCCGGCCGCCCCGCAGCCGGCCGAGCCCGCGCCGCAGACCGCCGCGCCGCCGCCGGTCGAGGCCGCGCCGCCGGCGCAGACGCCGCCAGTCGTAGTGACCGAGCCCCCGGCGCAAGCACCGGCTCCCGTCGTCACCGTGCCGGCGCCGATGCCGCCGGAGAAACCGGCGATCGCGGAGGACAAGAAAGAATCGCTGCCCGCCAAGCTGCTGTTCGCGGCCAAGCAGCTTCCGACCATCGGCAAGGCCATGGCGATCGGCTACTACCCGCGCGGCTGTCTTGCCGGCGGCGTGGCATTACCCACCACCGGACCGACCTGGCAGGTGATGCGCTTGTCGCGCAACCGCAATTGGGGCCACCCCAGCCTGGTAAAATTTCTCGAAAAATTTGCGCCGCTCGCCGCCAAGTCTACCGGCTGGAAAGGCATCCTGGTCGGCGACATGGCGCAACCGCGCGGCGGCCCGCTGCCATTCGGCCACATGAGCCACCAGATCGGCCTTGACGTCGACATCTGGTTCATGCCGATGCCCAACCACGTTCTGAGCAAGGACGAGCGTGAGGACACCTCGGCGATCAATCTTGTCGCCGACGACTGGAAGCACATCAATCCGAAGACCTGGACGCCGCAGCACATCGCCTTCATCAAGACCGCCGCCGAGCAGCCCGACGTCGAGCGCGTGCTGGTCAACGCCGCGATCAAGCAGGAGCTATGCCGCGTCGAGGGCAAGCATAACGACTGGATGGCGAAGGTGCGGCCCTGGTACGGGCACCACGATCACATCCATGTGCGGCTGAAATGCCCGGAAGGCTCGCCGAATTGCCGCGCCCAGCCGCCAGTGCCGGGCGACGAAGGGTGTGGCAAGGCGCTCGACTATTGGTTCTCCGACAAGGTGCTGCATCCGAAAATAACGACGCCGTCGAAGCCGCCCAAGGCGCTGACGCTCGCCGATCTGCCGCCGGCCTGTAAAACCGTGCTCGGCGCGCCGGAACGGCAGTCGGCTCAGACCAGCGGGCACTGACGTCGATCATTCCTAAGCGACCGGAAGCACGTTGGTGTATTTCACCTGCTCGAGCGCGAAGCTCGATTCGATCGAGGCGATGCCTTCGATGCGCGTGAGCTTCTGCTTCAGAAACCGCTCATAGGCCGCCAGATCCGGAACCACGACGCGCAGCCAGTAATCGCGCGGTCCGGTCATCAGGTAGCATTCGAGCACTTCCGGCCAGCGCGCAATGGTCTTGGCAAAACGCTCGAGCAACTCTTCCCGCTGCTTCTCCAGCTTGACCGAGACGAACACGCTGACCGGCAGCCCGACCGCGCGCTGGTCGAGCACCGCGACATAGCGGGCGATCACGCCGGCCTTCTCGAGCATGCGCACGCGCCGCAGACAAGGCGACGACGACAACCCCACTTTGGTGGCGAGGTCGGCCAGGCTCATGCGGCCGTCGTTCTGCAGATAGCGCAGGATTTTCAGGTCCACTGCGTCGAGCGTGTTCTGGCATATTCCGCCTCATTATCGCGTATTATTGATAGAATACGCTAAAGTTGGTGCTATTTATAACGCAAATTGGCAAGTATCGCCACGCCCCCCGGCAGATAATCGAGGCCGCACCAGCGCGCGCAGGCCGAACGCCCATGAATCCGCCAAGAATCCGTCGATGAATCCGCACCTGACCGACGCCACGCTGGACACCCTTGCCGCGCTTGAACGCAAGGTGCTTTGGCTTGCGAGCTGGACGATCCACAACGCCAATCATCTGCGCGACAACAGCGACGGCTTGAAAGTCGGCGGCCATCAGGCCTCCAGCGCGTCGCTCGCCACCATCATGACCGCGCTCTATTTCGATGTGCTGCGCGCGCAGGATCGCGTGGCGGTGAAGCCGCATGCCAGCCCGATCTTCCACGCCATCCAGTATCTGCTCGGCAAGCAGACGCGCGCGCGGCTGGAAACCTTCCGCGGCTACAAGGGCGCGCAGAGCTATCCCTCGCGCACCAAGGATGCCGACGACGTGGATTTCTCCACCGGCTCGGTCGGTCTTGGCGTGGCGCAGACGCTGTTCGCCTCGCTCACGCAGGACTACGTGCGCGCGCATGGCTGGGGCCTCGAGCGGCCCGAGGGGCGCATGGTGGCGCTGGTCGGCGATGCCGAGCTCGACGAGGGCAATATTTTCGAAGCGCTGCTCGAAGGCTGGAAGCAAGGCCTGCGCAATTGCTGGTGGATCATCGACTACAACCGGCAGAGCCTCGATGCCGTCGTGCGCGAAGGGCTGTGGGAGCGCTACGAGCAGTTGTTCAAGAATTTCGGCTGGGACGTAGTGATCCTGAAATACGGCTCGCTGCAACAGGCCGCCTTCAAGGAGCCGGGCGGCGACCGGCTGCGGCAATGGATCGACAACTGTCCGAACCAGCTTTACTCCGCGCTGGTGTTCGCCGGCGGCGCGGCCTGGCGCAAGCGGCTCATCGATGAAATCGGCGACCAAGGCGACGTCAGCAGGCTGATCGAAAAGCGGTCCGACGACGAACTTGCCGCGCTGATGAACAATCTCGGCGGGCATGACCTGCCGTCCGTGCTCGCGGCATTGCACGGCGCTGATCACGAAAAGCCGACCTGCTTCATCTGCTACACGGTCAAGGGCTTCGGCCTGCCGATGGCCGGCCACAAGGACAATCATGCCGGCCTGATGACGCCGGCGCAGATGGAGGTTTTCCAAAAAGCGATGGGCGTGCGGCCCGGCCACGAGTGGGACAAATTCGAAGGCCTGTCGCTGCCGGCCGAGCAATTGCAGATATTCCTCGACCGCGTGCCGTTCGCAGCCGACAAAGCGCGTCGTCTCACCGCGCCCCCGGTCGATGTGCCGGACACCTTGACCGTCACCATCCAGCCGGTGATGTCGACGCAGACCGGCTTCGGCGCCCTCCTCAACGAGATCGGCCGCGGCGATAACGACTTCGCGCGGCGGATCGTCACCACCTCGCCGGACGTGACCGTGTCCACCAATCTGGGGCCTTGGGTGAACCGGCGCGGCCTGTTCGCGCGCGAGATCATGGCCGATACCTTCAAGAGCGAGCGCATCCCGTCGACCTTCAATTGGGAGTTCTCGCCCAAGGGCCAGC
This sequence comes from Pseudolabrys sp., assembly GCA_036512915.1. GTDB lineage: Bacteria > Pseudomonadota > Alphaproteobacteria > Rhizobiales > Xanthobacteraceae > Pseudolabrys. Next base: position 4,340 of record DATBZY010000274.1, read on the forward strand.
ACATCGAGCTCGGCATCGCCGAGATGAATCTGTTCATCCTGCTCTCGGCGCTCGGCCTGTCGCATTCGATCAACGGCGAGCGGCTGCTGCCGATCGGCACGCTGTATGATCCCTTCATCGCCAGAGGTCTCGATGCGCTCAATTACGCCTGCTACCAGGATGCCCGCTTCATCGTGGTGGCGACGCCGTCTGGCATCACGCTGGCGGGCGAAGGCGGCGCGCATCAGTCGATCGCGGAGCCGCTGATCGGGCTGGCGCAGGATGGCTTAGCGGCATTCGAACCGGCCTATGTCGATGAGCTCGGCGTTATTCTGCGCTGGGCGTTCTCCTATGTTCAGAAAGACAGCGATGCCGCCCCGTCCGAACGCAACTGGCTGCGCGACGAGACCGGTGGCTCGGTCTATCTGCGGCTGTCGACGCGGCCGCTCGAGCAGATCGCGCGCGAAATGACGCCGGACTTGAGGCAGCAAGTCGTCGACGGCGCCTATTGGCTACGCAAGCCGGGGCCGAACGCGCAGGTGGTCGTTGCCTATAGCGGCGCGATCGCGCCGGAAGCGATCGCCGCGGTCGGCCTGATGGCGGAGGACCGGCGCGATGTCGGCCTGCTCGCAGTGACCTCGGCCGACCGGCTCAACGCCGGCTGGACCGCGGCGCAGCGCGCACGCGAACGCGGGCTGGTGCATGCACGCTCGCATATCGAGCGGCTGCTGGCCGACGTGCCGGCGCATTGCGGCATCGTCAGCGTGCTCGATGGCCACCCGGCGACACTGGCCTGGCTCGGCGCAGTCGCCGGCCATCGCACGCGCGCGCTCGGCGTCGAGCATTTCGGCCAGACCGGATCGCTCGCCGAACTGTACCGGCACTACGGCATCGACACCAACGCCATCGTCGCCGCCGCGCAGGCGATCGCGCCCGGCCGGCCGATAAGGCATTTGCAGGCGCTGCCTTAGTTCCTTGCGCATGATCTTTTCCGAAAACCGGTTGCCGCCCCGGGATCCAAGTCCGGGGCAGGCTCTTTCGGGATCACATCATCGCGCCGATTCCGAACAGCGCCGCGAGAGCGCCGAAAATGACGATCCAGATCACGATCACGCAGACCACGACGGCAATCGTGTAGACCAGCGCCTTGCTCGCCGGCGGTTTCATCAGCGCCGCGATGCCGGTGTGCAGCAAATAGAGGCTGTAGAGCCCCAGAATGGACAGAATGGCGAGCGCCGGAATGATGTTGAAGACGCCGACAATCCAGGCCGCGGTCGGCGCATAGGCTGACACCTTCATGGCGTTGCCCAGGTTCTTTTGCCCATCGAACACTCCGGCGAGGAAGTCGATGATGTAGGCCACCACAAAGACGCCGATCAGCGTCAATACATAGACGAACACCGCGTGCAACAATCCGCTCACAATTCCGAGGCGGAACGGCCCTAAACCGATGATCGACGTGCCGATGAACGTACACACCGGCGGGATCGCGGCAAGAATCGCAACATAGTTCGTAAATAGATGGCCGGTATCGCCCGGCTCACGTTCGATCACCGACCATTCGGACTTCGGTTGCAGCAGGATCGCTTTGACTCGCTCGAAAAGATTCATGACACCCCTCCTTTGATTTGTAGCTTGACGGTTAACGCATACGATCTTCCAAAATCATTGCGGCACCCTTCTCCGCAATCATCATGGTCGGCGAATTGGTGTTGCCAGATGTTATCGACGGCATCACCGAAGCATCGACCACGCGCAAAGCTTCGATCCCGATCACCCGCAGGCGCGCATCGACCACCGCACGCGCGTCGTCGGCGCGGCCCATGCGCGCGGTGCCGACCGGATGGAAGATGGTGGTGCCGATATCGCCGGCGGCTTTTTCCAAGGCCGCTTCATCGTCGCTGCGCGCCGAGGCACCCGGCAGATATTCGATCGGCGCATATTTTTGCAGTGCCGGCTGCGCTACGATTGCGCGCGTGACGCGGATCGAATCGGCGGCGACGCGGCGGTCCTCCGGCGTCGCCAGATAATTCGGCTTGATCGCCGGCGGCAGCATTGGGTCGGCGGATTTGAGCGTGAGCGCGCCGCGGCTGGTGGGGCGGATATTGGCGACGCTGGCGGTGAAGGCCGGGAACGGATGCAGCGGCTCGCCGAACTTGTCGAGCGAGAGCGGCTGCACCTGATACTGGATATTGGCGCGGTCCTGGGTCGGATCGGAGCGCGTGAAGGCGCCGAGCTGCGACGGCGCCATCGTCATCGGGCCACGCCGGCGCAGCAGATAGTCGAGCCCCATGCCGAGGCGGCCGATCGTCGACGCATAAGTTGCATTCAAAGTCTTGACCCCCGAGACCTTGAAGATCGTGCGCAGCTGCAAGTGATCGTGCAGGTTAGCGCCGACGCCCGGCTTGTCCAGTACGAGCGGAATGCCGAATTGCGACAGCTGCGCCGCCGGCCCGACGCCCGACAGCATCAGCAAATGCGGCGAGCCGATCGCGCCGGCCGCGAGGACCACCTCGCCGCGGCAGCGCGCGCTACGCAGCGCGCCGTTCTGCCGCCAGCGCACGCCGGTGGCGCGCTTGCCCGTGAACTCGAGCCTTTCGACCAGGCAGCCGGATTCGAGCCGAAGATTTCGCCGGTGCAGCACCGGCTTGAGGAACCCGCGCGCCGCCGACCAGCGCCGCCCGCGCTTCTGGTTGACGTGGAAGTAGCAGATGCCTTCGTTGTCGCCGGTGTTGAAATCGCTGACCGCGGGGATGCCGTACTGGACTGCCGCATCGCGGAAGGCGTCGAGAATCTCCCAGCTCAGCCGTGGCTGCTCGACCCGCCATTCGCCGCCGGCGGCGTGATGTTCGCTGTCTTTTAGAAAATGATCGACGTGCTTGCGGAAGAACGGCCGCACGTCGTCCCACGACCAGCCGGGCAGGCCGAGCTGGCGCCACTGGTCGTAGTCGGTGGCCTGGCCGAGCATGTAGATCATGCCGTTGATGGCGGAGCAGCCGCCGATCACCTTACCGCGCGGATAATTCAGGCTGCGGCCATTGAGGCCCGGCTCCGGCTCGGTCTTGAACATCCAGTCGGCGCGCGGATTGCCGATGGCAAACAGGTAGCCGACCGGAATGTGGAACCAGATCCAGTTGTCGCGGCCGCCCGCCTCCAGCACCAGCACGCGCTTGGTCGGGTCCGCCGACAGCCGATTGGCTAGCACGCAGCCGGCCGAGCCCGCGCCTACTACGATGGTGTCGAACTCGCCTTCGATGGGCGTCGCGTCCACCATTGCCATTCCCTCGCGATCTCAAGAGCGGACTTTACCTAGGTCGACGAGACTTGCTAGGCTCACTTTCGACCTGCGGCACACCGTGCGTGCGCCGCGATGACGGAACGGCGGTTCCGACGCTCTCCATCCGATCTTGATGCCAAGCCGGCGCCCGTTCGGCGCCTGAGGAAAACCGCCATGTTCGCACGGCTTTTCACCATTGTCGGTGTCGCGATTGCGCTTGCCGGCGCGCCGCAGCCGCTCGCCGCGCAGGACTCCATCACCGTGTTCGCCGCCGCCTCGCTGCGCAACGCGCTCGACGACACCAATGCCGCCTTCAGCAAGGCCACCGGCATCAAGGTGGTGGCGAGCTATGCCGCCAGCTCCACACTGATGAAACAGATCGAGCAGGGCGCGCCCGCCGACGTGTTCGTCTCGGCCGATTTGCGGTGGATGGATTACGCCGCCGAGCACAAGCTGATCAAGCCGGACACCCGCGTCAATCTGCTCGGCAACCGGCTGGTGCTGATCGCGCGGAAAGATTCCAAGCTCGACAAGGTCGACATCGGCAAAGGCTTCGACATCGCCAAGCTCGCAGGCCCCGGCCGCATCGCGGTCGCCGACGTGAAAGCGGTGCCGGCCGGGCGCTACGCCAAGGAAGCGCTGGAAGCGCTCGGCGTGTGGCCGGCGGCGGAGCCCAAGCTTGCCATGGCCGAGAACGTGCGGGCGACGCTCGCTTTTGTGGCGCGCGGCGAGACCGCGATCGGCATCGTCTATGAGACCGACGCCAAGGTCGAGCCGGGCGTGAGAATCGTCGGCGTGTTTCCGGAAGGCTCGCATCCGCCGATCACCTATCCGGTGGCGGCGACGGCGGCGACCGCCAACCCGGCGGTCGCGCGCTATCTTATTTTCTTGCGTACGCCGGCAGCCAAGGCGATCTTCGAGCGCCACGGCTTCAGCTTCCTGATCCGGCCCACGTCGTAGCCGCGCGTGCTCGATCTGTCCCCCCAGGATTGGATTGCGGTTCAGCTCTCGCTGCGAATCGCGCTGGTCTCGACCCTCGTCGCGCTGCCGTTCGGCATCGCGATCGCCTATGTGCTGGCGCGCAAATCGTTCTGGGGCAAGTCGCTGCTCGACGCGATCGTGCATCTGCCGTTGGTATTGCCGCCGGTGGTCACCGGCTATCTGCTGCTCATCACGTTTGGCCGCAAGGCGCCGGTGGGCGCGTTCCTCGCCGATCATTTCGGCATCGTGTTCTCGTTCCGCTGGACCGGTGGCGCGCTCGCCTGCGGGATCATGGCGTTTCCGCTGCTGGTGCGCGCGATTAGGCTCTCGATCGAGGCCATCGACCGGCGGCTGGAGGATGCCGCGGCGACGCTCGGCGCTAACCGCACTTGGCTGTTCCTCACCGTGACGCTGCCGCTGGCGCTGCCCGGCATCATCGCCGGCATGATGCTGGCCTTTGCCCGCGCGCTCGGCGAATTCGGCGCCACCATCACCTTCGTTTCCAACATTCCGGGCGAGACGCAGACCATCTCAGCCGCGATCTACACGCTCACGCAGGTGCCGGGCGGCGACGCCGCCGCGCTGCAGCTGGTGATCGTCGCCGTGATCATCTCGCTGGCCGCGCTGATCGCGTCGGACTGGTTCGCCCGCCGCGCCGCCGCGCGGCTCCACGGAGCCTGACATGCTCGTGGTCGAGGTCGAAAAAAAGCTCGGGGAGTTTTCGTTGAACGCCCTGTTCGCGAGCGAGAGCGGCGCCACCGTCTTGTTCGGCCCCTCCGGCGCCGGCAAGACCAGCATCATCAACATGATCGCCGGATTGCTGCGGCCCGACCGCGGCCGCATCGTGCTCGACGATGAAGTCCTGTTCGACGATGCGGCGCGCATCGACCTGCCGGCCTGGCGCCGGCGCATCGGCTATGTGTTCCAGGAAGGCCGGCTGTTTCCGCATTTGTCGATCAAACACAATCTCGACTACGGCCGCTGGATGGGCGGCCACGCGGCCGATCCGGCGGCGTTCGCGCATGTGGTCGAGTTGCTCGCCATCGGCCACCTGCTCGACCGCCGACCCGGCAAGCTGTCGGGCGGTGAGCGCCAGCGGGTGGCGGTCGGCCGCGCCCTGCTGATGCGGCCGCGACTGCTGTTGCTGGATGAGCCGCTGGCCTCGCTCGATGCGGCGCGCAAGCAGGATATCCTGCCGTACCTGGAGCGGCTGCGTGACGAAGCGCGGGTGCCGATGATCTATGTCAGCCACGATGCGGCGGAGGTGAAGCGCATCGCGACGCGCGTGATGCGCGTCGACGCCGGAAGGGTTGTCGCCACCGGCGGCGCCGAATTGCTGTCTGCGTGATGCCATGCGCCGACTTTCAATTACCCACAATTCGGCTTTTCTGCTGCGTGATGGGATTTGGCTAGTTCTTGAGTTGTTGGAATCACTTGTGATTCATTGTTGAGCACCTGATTCGCGGCCAAGAGGTGCTCCATGCTGGCAACGGCTGAAA
>DATBZY010000275.1:0-25624 GCA_036512915.1 Pseudolabrys sp.
CTCTCTTCAACCAGCTGGGAGTCCCGCCGATTGCCAGCTAACCTCAACCCATCAAACCGCCCGGTGCGGACCCGCATGCCGGGTGGTGTGGCAGGGGACGTGGGGGCATGACCTCCACGCCCCTATGCCGATTTCAAACCAAGCGTGCAAGGTCGCTTATGGCACATAACGACATTTCGCTGCGCCGCAAAATTTGGTCGCTATTGGACTAACAACGGACATAGCGAAACACCCCCACCGGAAATTATTTGGCGCAACCTATTTACATGACCGTACACAGGATCACCGTTTAGCTGGGGCAGACGATCATCAGGCTCCCTCCACTCTCAAGGAGGAGAGCACCATGAACGGACCAAACCCACTGAGCATCACTCGACAAAAACTCGCCGACGCGATCTGCCAATATCAACCACCAGTCAACACACCGCTGAACGTATCGCCCTGGATCGCCATGAGCGCACTCCAGAAAGCGATCCGGCGTGGCCAGGATGGATTGGCGCAACGGGCTGCCGCCACGCTCCTCAGCACGTCCCCTGAGCGTCTGTGGCGGCGGTGCGGCTGTATCGCATTCGAGGATGTCGGCGTCGCCGATCTCGACACGGTTGCCATCGTGACGGCAGCTCTCGCCGGAAAGAGGTTCCGGGCGAGCCTAGGCGGCGAATGGGCGGTTGCGAGCTTTATCGTGTCAAAATTGGTGCACGCCCCCAAGTGCCGGGGGGCGGACGATCTGCTCATGGGCGCAGAACTTCATCCCGCCTATGAGCGGGCGCGGCTCGATTTTGCCTGCAGGACCACCGCCGACCTGATCGGCATCGCGGTGGGCTCGGCACCGTTACCCATTCGGTCGCTGGCGCTGTGGTTTGGCGTCGGAACGGATCGCCGCTCGTCACCCCGCTTACAACCGAGGCGGGGCGATCCGATGGCCATGTTCGATGTCCTAAGCGAGGCAGGCATCCCGCCCACGGTGGTCGAGATCGCACGGGAGGGCTTTCGCAAAGTTGGCGATGCGTTGTGCCCCTTCGTGGCGCTGTTGCATCCGCTGAGACAGCACGAGACGGTCGTCATCGAGGACGATGCGTTTCCGCCGGAGGTGATGGTCGGGGAGGTCCCGAGCTGGTCTTTAGATGTCTATTCGCGCCCTGGGCGTGCGGCTCTGCATGCATTTCTGCAAGGAGACAGCAAAACCGCTCGTTGGGTTCGCGCTCACGTTCCTGCAGCACGCAGGGTCAACTTCCTCGGCACTGTTGTGTTTCGGGTGGAGGGCCAGCTTTGCCTACAGCGCCTCCGATGGCCAGTGGCCGACGAGCTGCGCCGTCTGGTCGATTTCGAGTGTCATGGACCCCATTGCCCGGACGCCACCGAAATCCTGCAGCTGACGCGCGACGATATCCCGGCTCTGAATGAGGTTCGCCTCCGGCTGAACGGGGGGTCGATCTAATGAACCAACAAATTCTAACTCGTCATAATCCTTACTTATCGAGACCCACAATGGGCGCAGAAGGTGCGTCACACTTCCCTGAAATTAATATCAATAAGCACCTGCCGCCGGATGTTGGGCGATACGTTCGCGACAGCCTCGCCGAGAACAGCCGCCGCGCCTACCTGAGCGATCTGGGGGAATTCGAGCGGTGGGGCGGCTCTATCCCTGCCTCCGCCGAAACGGTCGCTGCCTACTTGGCCGCCCGCGCCGATACGCTCGCTGTGGCGAGCCTCGTCCGACATGTCGCCTCGATTTCGAAGGCCCACGAGGCGCGGGGGCTAACCAATCCAACCCGGTCTGAGTTGGTCCGCTCGACGTTGCGAGGCATCCGGCGGACCAAAGGCTGCGGTCAGCGAGAAGCCCGACCGTTGTTGCGCGACGATCTCCTACTGGCGCTCGACGCGACGGGCGATAGGCTAAAGGACATCCGGGATCGAGCCGTTTTGCTCTTAGGTTTTGGCGCGGCGCTTAGGCGCTCCGAGTTGGTGGCGCTGGATGTGGCCGACATTGAGCACGTCCGGCAGGGCATCGTCTTGACCCTGAGGAAATCGAAAACGGACCAGGACGGTCGTGGCCGAAAGATCGGCATCCCGCATGGTCGGGGCCGATGGTGCCCCGTCGCCGCGCTCGACGCATGGCTGGCCGCTTCTGGGATCGCTGAGGGGGCGATATTCCGGCCGGTGGACCGTCATGGCCGCGTTCACGACGCCCGCCTTTCGGGCGAGGCCATCGCGCTCGTGGTCAGGGGGCGGGTTGCGGCAGCCGGTCTTGATCCGACACGGTACTCGGGACACAGCCTTCGGGCGGGATTAGCCACCAGTGCCGCTCAGGCGGGGGTCCCGACATGGAGGATTAGGGCCCAGACCCGACACGCCTCGGACGCCATGCTGGCGCGCTATATCCGTGACGGGGAGCTGTTCACTGACAACGCAGCTGGGGCATTGCTCTGAGCCTGTTAGAAACTTCTCGACCGGCGCATGGTAAAAACTGTCAATAATGGGTTGGATTTTGCTAGTGATAGCACTGTTGCGTGGTGTGGCCCGAGTCGATGTGCAGTCGCCGGGGCACAAGCTCAGATCCAGCGGTCCGATGACATGGTGTCCTCCGATTGGCAGGTCATGACGGCCTGGGCGCGGCCTGGCCAAGATCGGTCCGTGGCGATTGTTGTTTTTGCGCTGCTGGCCGCCGCCTCGCTTCTCCCCGTGCTACTGACGCCCATTCCGGCGATGGTCGATTATCCCAATCACCTCGCCCGCATGTATATTCTGAGCCAGAACGGCACGCCCGATGCCAACCCGTATTACGAGGTGGCCTGGGCGCTCTATCCCAATCTGGCGATGGATTTGCTGGTCCCGCAGATGGCGCGGCTGATCAGCGTCGAAAATGCCACCCGGCTGTTTCTGCTCTTGAGCCAATTATTGATCGTCGGCGGCGCGCTTGTGCTCGAACGGGTCGTGAAGGGGCGTGTCCATCTCGCCGGCTTCGCGGCGCTCATGTTCCTCTACTGCCTGCCGTTTACTTGGGGCTTCGTGAATTTCGAATTCGGTCTGGGCGTCACGCTCTGGGGCATCGCCGCTTATCTGATGGTGGCGGAGCGCACATTGCCGGTGCGTTTCGTCGTCAACGCGGTTTTCGTCACGGCGCTGTTTGCGGCGCATTTCTTTTCGCTGGGCGTCTATGGCGCGACGCTTGGGTTCTATGAGCTGTGGCGCGCCTACGACCGGAAAGTGTCGTACCGCGACGCCGCGTTGCGTCTTGTGATGCTCGCAATACCGGTGGTGGCGCTGTTCAGGGTCATGCAATTGACCGCCGGCTCGATCGGCAGCGAGGGCACGACTTGGTTTTTTGAATTCAAGCCGCCCTGGCTGTTTCTCATTATGAACGGCTACAATTTGACGGTGTCGGCGGCGAGTGCGCTGGCGCTGATGGCCTTGCTATATTTCGCGGCCAAGCGCGGCGTTCTAAAGCTCGAGCCGGCCGGCATTTGGCTCGCTGTCGGCTTTGCGCTTCTTTATCTTGCGATCCGTCGAAGCTGCTCGGCACCTCGTTTGTCGACCTCCGCGTGATCCCCGCGGCGGCTTTGATCCTTCCGGCCTTCTGCTCGCTGTCGCTGCCCAGCCGACGATGGACAATTGCTGCGCTCACCGCTGTCACCGGCATCACGCTCGCCAATCTGGCCATCGTATTTGTGGTCTGGCTGTCCTACCGCGCGGACTATGCGGCTATCATCGAGTCGTTCCACAAGATCGACCGCGGTTCGCTGGTGCTCGTTGGGGGCAGCGGCGAGGGCGAGGACCCGCCGTTCAACGACCTCACGCAGTATCCGATGGCTTATGCTCCGACGCTGGCGGTGCATTACGCCAACGCCTTTGTGCCAAACGTATTCACCGCGGTGGGCAAGCAGCCGGTGCAGGCGCGCGCCGCCGTCCACCGTCTCGCCATCCCCTATGGCGGGCCGATGCCGATACGCGTGCTTACCGCGATCGCGGCGGGCCAAACGCCGTCCGACATTCCGCCTTTCATCCGCACCTGGTACCGGGATTACGACTATCTCTATGTGCTCGGGCCTCGCGTGGCGAACCCGCTGCCAAACCTGCTGGAGGAATTGGACAGGTCCGCGCGCTTTGTTCTCTATAAAATCCGCCGCACGCCCTAGCTCAAGGGCGCGCCAGCTTCTGATGACACTCCGTGTTTTGAGCGCAGCGTGTTCGACCGCAAGATCGGCCAGAACCAGGCCATCCAGCACCCGCTGCCGACATGCTGGATGCAACTCGAAGCCGCTTCCCTGATGACGCTGAAGGCTGCCGCGCTCTATGACGCCGGCGAACCCTGCGGCATCGAAGCCAACGACGCTAAATACCCCGCCGCCGAGGAACGTTTCGTTAGCTATAAGGAATTAGCCGATGCCAGCGGCGCGAATTGGAACCAGGTTCACTACTCGATTGGTGGGCACCTGTGGTCTCTCGTGGAATACGCGCACCGAAAGGGTTGGCCGATGTTAAGCGCGGTTGTCGTCAATAAACAGAACGTTGCGTCCGGGAGCATGGAACCGGAGACTCTGAAGGGCTTTATTGCAGCGGCAAGAGAACTCGGGTTCTCAATCACTGATGAAGAGGCGTTCTTGCGCGAGCAGCAGCGTCGAGTGTTTGAATGGGCGAAAGGTTTGGTCGCCGCGTCTTAGCCGACTGATACGGCTTTGAGGCTCCTGTGAAGGTCTCCATGCATTTCAGGTACATGTCAGCCAGGCGCAGCAAAGGCCCGCCAGTCAGCATTCTGTTCCCGTATAAAATCCATCAGCTACCTTTGAACCAAGGCAGTCAGGGCGAGATCACCCTCGCACGAACGCTATTTTGGACCTTTACCCGTGTCAGCCATCGCCCAACCACCCGGGGCGCAGCTCGCCGGATTGGCGTTCAAAGAGTTATGAATTCACGACGCAGTGAGGAATTGCAGCGCGACACACCGCTGTATGACGCCAGAATTTGGTGGGATTTTTGGTGGCGATTTTGCTGCGAGAGCGGTGGAAGTGGCACCGCGTCGTAAGGAAATCCAGCACCGGCTCGCGGTGAGACAAGATAGACCTTATTTCCTGGTCGTCTCTAGCTCGGCGACTCTCGCCTCCAGGGCGTCGAGCCGTTTGTCTTGATATGATCCCATGTGCAGCAGTTTCTCGGCTGCGGCTTTGCTAGCTTCGTCGCTGGGCTCGAAAGAGTGCTCCAGCCTCGCAAGAATTTCGCCATTTAAAGAACGCTTGTTCAACCGCGCTGCCTTTTCGATGCGAGTCTTCAACCCGCTTGGTAGGCGGACCTTGATTTGATTTTGCAAAATGCTCATGGTCCAACAATACACCACGTTGGTCTTGACGGCAACTTCAATACGATGTAACCATAATGGGGTAATAACGGACCATGAAAGGGCGCAGGGATGCAGGAGCACCACCAGCAACTGAAGGTGCGCCTAGCGCCGGACCTCAAACAATGGGTAGTGGCCCGGGCGCTACGCAATTCGCGATCCATAAATGCTGAAATAGCCCATACGCTCCGACTTTTGATGGAGCGTCACGCAGCCGGGGGGCTTAGGGCGAAAAGCACCGCCATTCGAGAAAAAATGGATCGGTAGCAGTCAGGGCAGCAAGTTTTAAAAAGGTGCGGTGTGATGTCACGAGGGCCTTCCACATTTCGACAACAGGACGTGACACGTGCACTGCGGGCAACTGAAGCTGCCGGAATTGAGATTGAACGGGTCGAAATTGGCAAGGACGGCAAGATCGTCGTTTTCGTCGGCAAGCCGAAAGAGGCTGTTGACGACTGTAAGGATGGCAATGAATGGGACAGCATCTCATGAAGCGCGCACCCAAATATGTGCACGGCTTTCTCGACCGGCACGGCAAGCCGCGCTTCTATTTCCGACGCGCCGGTTTCAAAGGGCTGCGCTTGCCGGGACTGCCATGGTCGCCAGAGTTCATGGCCGCTTATGAGCTGGCGATGAACCGCGAGTGGCGAAGCCCCGAAATCGGATCGAAGCGCACAGTACCGGGCACCGTAAACGCCGCGCTCGTATCATATTACAATTTGTCTGCCGACTTTCGGGCGCTCGCAGCCGGTACACAGGCCATGCGCCGCGCCATCCTCGAACGCTTTCGCGAGCAGCACGGCGACAAGCGCATTGCAACGCTCGATCAGCGTGCCATCAGCGCAATCCTCGCTAAGAAGTCACCAGCAGCCGCGCGCAATTGGCTGAAAGCCCTACGTGGTCTTCTTAAGCACTCGATCTCCGTGCAGCAGCGCCAAACCGATCCGTCTGTAGGCATTAAGCTACCTAGTGCGAAGTCAGACGGGCATCACAGCTGGGAAGACGATGAGGTTGCCAAGTTCACGGCGCGGCACCCGATTGGCACTCGTCCATATCTCGCACTTGCTTTGCTGGTATTCACCGGGCAGCGGAGAGGGGACGTTGTGCGGATGGGTCGCGAGCACATCCGCGACGGCTTTCTATCGTGGCGGCAACAGAAGACCGGCGGACAGGTAGACATTCCAGTTCTGCCAGACCTGCAAGCCGCGCTGGATGCGATGCCAAAGGCTGACCAGTTAGCTTTTCTACAGACCGAGGCCGGCAACCCGTTCACTGCGGCGGGCTTCGGCGGATGGTTCCGCGAACGCTGCGACGAGGCCGGATTACCGCACTGCTCTGCGCACGGTCTGCGAAAGGCCGCTGCCACACGATTGGCCAACGCTGGCGCGACCGAGCATCAACTGATGGCCTGGTTCGGATGGTCCTCCATCCGTGAAGCCGAGCGTTACACCCGCAAGGCAAACCGCAAGCGTCTCGCCCAGAGCGCCGGCGCGCTCATTTCGAGAACATCGAGTGGCAAACCAGCGACCCAGTTTGCCAAAAATCCACCTAAGTCATTGAAAAGCTGAGAGGCAATCATGCGACTGGCGACCCCGGCTGGATTCGAACCAGCGGCCCCCGGCTTAGAAGGCCGGTGCTCTATCCAACTGAGCTACGGGGTCGTCGGCCACCGGTTTACCCGCGTGCGCGCGCCGTGGAAAGGTGCGTGCCGGCCTCATGGCCGCTAACTTTGCCGGCCCGAGGTCCGCGATGAGCGCCATGGCCGATCTGACCTGTGCCGCGTTGACGGATGCCTACCGGCGCGGCGCGCTGTCGCCGGTGGAGGTGGCGCGCGACATGCTGGCCCGCATCGAGCGGCACGCGGCGCTCAACGCCTTCTTGGCGGTCGAAGCAGACGCTGTGCTGGCGGCGGCCAAGGATTCCGAAGCGCGCTGGCGGGCCGCCGCGCCGCTGGGCGCGATCGACGGCGTGCCGGCCTCGATCAAGGACAATATCTGGGCGAAGGGCCTGCCGACCCGGCGCGGCTCCAAGACCAGCGATCCGTCCCCGGCGCAGGCCGATTCGCCGGCGGTGGCGCGCCTGCGCGAGCAGGGCGCCATCATCCTCGGCAAGACCACCATGCCCGAGCATGGCTGGATCGGCGTCTGCCATAGTCCTCTTACGGGCATCACCCGCAATCCGTGGAACCCCGCGCACACGCCGGGCGGCTCGACCGGCGGCGGGGCGGTGGCCGCCTTGCTGGGTCTGGGCGTGCTGCATTTGGGCACCGACGGCGCCGGCTCGCTGCGAATCCCGGCGGCGTTCACCGGCGTGTTCGGCATGAAGCCGAGCTTCGGCTGCGTGCCGATCTATCCCGCACTGTTGCTCAACGTGCTCTCGCACCAGGGACCGATCACCCGCAGCGTCGCCGATGCCGCGCTGATGTTGTCGGTGGTCGCGCAGCCGGACGCGCGCGATATGGCGGCCTGGAATACGCCGGCGCCGGATTTCACGCACCGTTTGGAGGAGGGCGTGCGCGGCCTGCGGGTCGCCTACGCAGCGAGGCTCGGCCATGTCGAGACGCTCGATCCCGAGATTGAGGCGGCGGCGCGCCAGGCGGCGCGCGCCTTGCAAGCGCAGGGCGCCATCGTCGAGAAGCCGATCCGCCGCTGGCCCGCACGCGGGCCATGTGGTGGCCGGTGGCGGCGGCGGTTGTCGATGCGGTGCCGAAGGCAGCCCGCGCGGAGATGGATCCGGGCTTGTTAGCGATCGCCGAACGCGGGCGAAATTTCACGGTCGGCGATTATCTTGCCGCCTATACACCGCGCGCGCCGAGCTGCACAACGCCATGCTGCGCTTCCACGAGCGCTATGACCTGCTACTGACGCCGACCATGCCGGTCACCGCGCTTAAAGTGGATCGCGACATGCCGGAGACTGGCGACTACGGCGACGACTGGCTGAACTGGTCGCCTTACACCTATCCGTTCAACCTGACGCAACAGCCGGCCGCCTCGGTGCCTTGCGGGTTGGCGCGCAATGGCCTGCCGATGGGCGTGCAGATCGTCGGCCGGCTCGCGGGCGACCAGACGGTGTTGCGGGCCGCCAGAGCGATCGAGCAGGCGCTGCCGATGCCGCGGCCGCCGGGGCTGAGCTGAGGCGTTCACTTTGCATATTCCTTAGATAAATAAATACGTTAGAGGTAACTGTTGGAGCATTTCATCCATTTTCTTAGCAGATGCGCCTAGTCATTTGGTTAAGCTTATAGACGACCCAAAACCACGCCGGCAGCCGCGCCGCCCTGTGACCATTCGCAACGCGGTCATGCCCTCGACAGCGTCGGGCGCTGGATTGATAGTTGCCCGCCGCTTCCGGAGGTCACAGCCCATGCTCAACGTCATCCGCGCCGGCCTTGCTGCTGCGCTGCTCGCCCTTGCCGTCATTCCAACTCTGGCCGCCGACAAAGCATTCGAACGCAAGGATCTCGACGAGTCGGCGATCAAACTCGAGGCCCAGATCAAGAGCGTTGCCGGGACGGTGACGAAGCCGGTCGCGACCCTGCGGCGCGACGCTGATGGCGCCTTCCAGAAGAACGACTTCCGCACCGGCATGCTGATGCTCGGCCAACTGGTCACCGCCGAACCCAAGGATGCGGCAAGCTGGCTGCGGCTGTCGCGCACGGTGCTGCAGATCAGGCCGCGCGACGATAACGAGCGCGCGCTGCTGCTCGATCGCGCCTCCACCGCCGCCTATATCGCCTATCAGCGCGCCGGCGACCGCAACCTGGAAGCCGACAGCTTGGCGGTGCTCGGCCGCACGCTCACCGACCGCAAGCAATGGCGCGGTGCGCTCGACGCCCTGCGCCTGTCGCTCGATCTGCGCGAGGCCGCCGACCTGCGCGGTCAATACGAACGGCTGCGCGTCGAGCACGGCTTCCGCTACCTGGATTATTCCGTCGACTCCGACGCCATTTCACCGCGCGCCTGCTTCCAGTTCTCCGAGGAATTGCCGGGCCGTCGCACCGATTTCTCGCCGTTCGTGGCGCTCGTCGGCGTCGACAAGCCGGCGATTTCGGCCAACGACAAGCAGCTCTGCGTAGAAGGCCTCAAACACGGCGAGCGCTATACGGTCACGCTGCGCGCCGGACTGCCGTCGGTGGTGCGCGAGACGCTGGCGAAATCGGCCGAGTTCACCATCTTCGTGCGCGACCGCAAGCCGTTCGCGCGCTTTTCCGGCAAGGCCTATGTGCTGCCGCGCAGCGGCCAGCGCGGCATTCCCGTGCTCAGCGTGAACACGAGCGGCGTCGATATGTCGGTCTACCGTATCGGCGACCGCAACCTGATCGAGACCGTGCTCGGCTACGACTTCCAGCGCAATCTCAGCCGCTACGAGGCGGAGCGCATCGGCAGCGAACGCGGCGCCAAGGTGTGGAGCGGCGAGCTTTCCGTCGAGCAGAAGCTCAACACCGAGGTCACCACCGCGTTTCCTATCGGGGAGGCGCTGCAAGACCTTGCGCCCGGCGTTTACGCCATGACCGCGGCACCGAAAGGGCTGGTGTCCGACGACTACGACCAGCTCGCCACCCAATGGTTTATCGTCTCGGATTTGGGCCTTACCGCTTATAGCGGCCATGACGGCATCGACGTTTTCATTCATTCGCTGGCGAGCGCCGAGCCGCGTGGGGCTGTCGAAGTCCGGCTGATCGCGCGCAACAACGAGGTGCTGGCGACCAAGCCAACTGACAAGAACGGCTTTGCGCATTTCGAGGCCGGCCTGGCGCGCGGCGAGGGCGGTCTGGCCCCGGCGGCGATCGTCGCCAGCGAAAAGGCCGATTACGCATTTCTGAGCCTGAAATCGCCGGCCTTCGATCTGTCCGACCGCGGCGTGGCGGGGCGGCAGGTCGCCGTCGGCCTCGATGCCTTCGTCTATACCGAGCGCGGCGTCTATCGCACCGGCGAAACCGTAGAGGTGACGGCGCTGCTGCGCGATGCGCGCGGGTTTGCCGCACCCGCGGTGCCGCTCACGCTGGTGATCGAACGGCCGGACGGCGTCGACTACCGCCGGGCGTTGGTGCCCGATCAGGGCCTCGGCGGCCGGTCACTGAGCGTGCCGATTATCGCGACCGCCTCGACCGGCACCTGGCGGGTGCGCGCCTATACCGATCCCAAGCGTCCGCCGGTCGGCGAAACCACTTTCATGGTTGAGGACTATGTGGCTGACCGCGTCGAATTCGATCTTACGTCGACAGCAACGGCCACCGCGCGCAACGCGCCCGCGCAGGTGAGCGTGGACGGGCATTTCCTCTATGGCGCGCCGGCCTCCAATCTCGAACTCACCGGCGACGTAACCATTACCGCCGCCAAGGAGCGGCCGGGCTTTGCCGGCTACGCCTTCGGGCTGTTCGACGACGAGGTGACGGCGGTGCGCCAGGACCTCGAGGATCTGCCGCTAACTGACGCCGCCGGCAAGGCGACATTCCCGGTCACGCTCGACAAACTGCCGGCGACGGCGCGCCCGCTCGAAGCGCAGATCACCGTCAGCATGGCGGAATCGGGTGGCCGCGCGGTGGAACGCAAGCTCACGCTGCCGGTTGCAGCGGATGCGCCGATGATCGGCGTCAAGCCGGCGTTCTCTGGCCGCTCACTGGCCGACGGCGCCAATGCCGATTTCGACGTGGTGATGGCCTCAGCCGAAGGCAAGCCGATCGCGCGCAACGGCCTGCGCTATGAGTTGCTCAAGGTCGAGACCCGCTATCAATGGTATCGCCAGAACGGGCAGTGGGAATTCGAGCCGGTCAAGCGCACCGAGCGTGTGGTCAACGGCACCATCGACGCCGCCGCCGACAAACCGGCGCGGTTATCGCTGCCGGTGAAATGGGGCCGCTATCGCTTGGAAGTGTCAGCGCCCGAGCCGAACGGTGCGATCACCTCGCTCACTTTCGATGCCGGCTTCTATGCGGAGTCGAGCGCTGACACCCCGGACCTGCTCGAAGTCGCGCTCGACCAGACCGATTACAAGTCCGGCGACAGCATGAACGTTGCGGTGACGGCGACGACCGCTGGCCGCCTTACCGTCAACGTGTTCACCGATCGTTTGGTCGCCAGCCAATCGCAGGATGTAAAAGCCGGCACATCACAGATTAAGATGAGCGTCGGCAAGGACTGGGGCACCGGCGCCTATCTGGTCGCCACCTTGCGCCGCCCGCTCGATGCGCCGGCGCAGCGCATGCCGGGGCGCTCAATCGGCGTGCAGTGGTTTTCGATCGATCGCACCGGGCGCACGCTCGCGCTCGACATGAAAGTGCCGGCGACGTTGCGGCCCAATACGACGCTCAGCGTGCCGCTGCGGGTGGCAGGCTTGGCCGCCGGCGAGGAGGCGCGCATCGTCGTTGCCGCCGTCGATGTCGGCATTCTCAATCTCACCAATTACAAGCCTCCGGCGCCCGACAACTATTATCTCGGCCAGCGCCGGCTCACTGCCGAGGTCCGCGATCTCTATGGCCAACTGATCGACGGTATGCAGGGCGCGCGCGGGCAGATCCGCTCCGGCGGCGATATTGCGGGCGCGGAATTGTCCGGCTCGCCACCGACGCAGGCGCCGCTGGCGCTTTATTCCGGCATCGTCCGCGTTGGACCCGATGGCGCCGCCGAGGTGCGTTTCGATATCCCGGCCTTCGCCGGCACCGTGCGCGTGATGGCGGTGGCCTGGAGCAAGGATAAAGTCGGCAAAGCCACGAGCGACGTAGTGGTACGCGATCCCGTGGTGCTCACCGCAACGTTGCAGCGCTTCCTGCGTAGCGGCGACCATGGCGCCGTGCAGTTTGAACTCGACAATGTGGAGGGAGCGGCTGGCGACTATGCCATCGCCGTGAGCGCGGATGGGGCCGTTAAGATCGACGGCGATAAGCCGCAAACGCTGAAGCTTGCCGCCAAGCAGCGCGACCGGGTCTCAGTGCCGGTTTCCGCCGCGGGCTCGGGCTCGAGCGCGATTAAAGTCGGCGTGACCGGGCCGAATGGCTTTGCGCTCGAGCGCGCATTCATGCTCGATGTGCGGCCGGCCACGCAAATTCTCACCCGCCGTAGCGTGCGCACGCTCGCCAAGGGCGAAACACTCACGCTATCGCGCGACATGTTCGCCGACTTTGTGCCCGGAACTGGGCGGGTAGGATTGTCGATCGCGGTATCCACCTCGCTCGATGCCGCCACGCTGCTCAATGCGCTCGACCGCTATCCGTTCGGCTGCTCCGAGCAGGTCGCCAGCCGCGCCATGGCCATGCTTTATGTCAACGAGCTGGCGGCACAAGCGCGGCTCTCCCTCGATGGCGAGATCGATCAGCGCATTCGCGACGCCATTGCGCGCCTGTTGGCGCAGCAAGGCGCTAACGGCTCGTTCGGCCTGTGGTCAGTCGGCGGCGACGACGCGTGGCTCGATTCTTACGTCACGGATTTTCTCACGCGCGCGCGCGAGCGCGGTTTCGAGATTCCGCCCGCTGCGTTCACGCTGGCAGTCGACCGCTTGCGCAATTACGTCGCGTCCGCGCCGGAGCCGGCCAAGGACGGCGGACGTGAGCTCGCCTATGCGCTCTACGTGCTGGCGCGCAATGCGGCGGCCCCGGTCGGCGACCTGCGCTATATCGCCGACGTGAAGCTGGCCGATGTGGCGACGCCGATCGGCAAGGCACAGATCGCCGCGGCACTCTCCATGCTCGGCGATAAGGCGCGTGCGGATCGCGTCTATCTTGCCGCGCTCGACGCTATCGCGCCGCAACCGAAGCTCGATCTTGGGCGCGCCGATTTCGGCTCGGCGCTGCGCGACGCCGCGGCCCTAGTGACATTGGCCTCGGAAGGGCGCGCGCCGCAGAAGACAATCGACGACGCCATCGTGCGCGTCGATGCCGCGCGGTCGCTGTCGGCCGCAACCTCGACGCAAGAGGGCGCCTGGCTGGTGCTCGCCGCTCGCGCGCTGGCCAAGCAACTCAACGCGATTTCGCTCACCATCGCAGGCGAAACGCGGCAGGGTGCGTTGTATCGCAGCCTGCGCGCCGACGATCTTGGCCAGCCTTTGGCGGTGAGCAACCGCGGCGACGGCAATGTGCAGGCGGTGGTGTCGGTGAGCGGTGCGCCGCTTGAGCCCGAGCCCGCCGCCGAGCGCGGCTTCAAGATCGAGCGCAGCTATCACACGCTTGATGGCGAGCCGGCCGATCCGGCCAAAGCACGGCAGAACCAGCGTTTCGTCGTGGTGCTGAAGATGACCGAGCCGCAGCCGCAATTCGGACGCGTGATCGTTGCCGACTATCTGCCGGCCGGCTTCGAGATCGACAATCCGCGGCTGGTCTCCTCGGGCGAGACCGGCACGCTCGGCTGGATCGCCGACGCGGCCGAGCCGGTGCACAGCGAATTCCGCGACGATCGTTTCACGGCGGCGTTCGAGCGCAAGCAGGATTCCGCGCCGGTGTTCACGGTCGCTTACGTGGTGCGCGCGGTGTCGCCCGGCCGCTACGTGCTGCCGCAGGCGATCGTCGAGGACATGTATCGTCCGGACCGTTTCGGCCGCACCGCCACCGGCACGATCGAGATCCAGGCTGCGAAATGACACGCGGGCGCCGCATCCTCGCGCGCTTGACCGGCGCCGTCGCGCTGATGGCGCTGGCCGGTGGCGGATGGGTCTATTCGCTGGGGGCCCCGCCGCTCGGCAAGGATCTGGACTATTCGCACATCGTGCTCGACCGCGACGGGCGGCTGTTGCGCGCTTATGCCACCGGCGATGGGCGCTGGCGGCTGCCGGCGACGGAGAACGACGTCGATCCTCGGTTTGTTCGGCTGTTGCTCGCCTACGAGGATAAGCGCTTCTACGAGCATTACGGCATCGACCCGCTGGCCTTGGCGCGTGCGGCACTGCAGTTTTCCAAGCGCGGCCACATCGTTTCGGGCGGTTCCACCCTCACCATGCAGGTCGCCCGTCTTCTAGAGCCGCGGCGGCATCGCAGCCTGGGCGCCAAGCTGCGCCAGCTCACGCGGGCGCTCGAACTCGAATACAAGCTCAGCAAAGGCGAAATTCTGTCGCTTTATCTGACGCTTGCGCCCTATGGCGGCAATCTCGAAGGAGTCCGTGCGGCGTCCCTGTCCTATTTCGGCAAGGAGCCGCGGCGGCTGTCGCTGGGCGAGGCGGCGCTGCTGGTCGCACTGCCGCAGTCGCCCGAATTGCGCCGGCCGGATCGTTATCCAGACGCGGCGTGGGCGGCGCGCGACCGCGTGCTCGATCGCGTGGCGGCGGCGGGGGCGGTGCCGCACGATGAAATCGCGCGCGCGAAATCCGAACCTGTGCCGCACGCGCGCAGGCACCTGCCGATGCTGGCTCCGCATGCCGCCGATCAGATCGTCGGCGCGGAGCCCGCGCGCCGTATTCACCGCCTTACCATCGACGCGCCATTGCAGAAGACTTTGCAGGAGCTCGCGCGCGAGCGCGCACACGCGCTGGGGTCCGATAATTCGATCGCCATTCTCGCGGTCGACAATGCGAGCGGCGAGGTGCGCGCGCGCGTTGCATCCGCCGACTATTTCGATGCGCGCCGTGCCGGCCAAGTGGATATGACGCAGGCGCTGCGTTCGCCCGGCTCGACGTTGAAGCCGTTCATCTACGGCTTCGGCTTCGAGGACGGTCTTCTGCATCCGGAGACGCTGATCGACGACCGGCCGGCGCGTTACGGAAGCTACACGCCGGAGAATTTCGACCTGACCTTCCAGGGCACGGTCACCGTGCGCCGCGCGCTGCAATTGTCGCTCAACGTTCCCGCCATCGCGGTGCTGGGCAAAGTCGGCGTTAATCGCTTGAGCACGCGGCTTGCGCAGGTCGGCGCCACGCTGGTGCTGCCCAAGGGCGAGGCGCCGGGTCTCGCCATGGGCCTCGGCGGCGTCGGCATCAGGCTGTCCGATCTGGTGATGCTCTATACCGGGCTGGCGCGGCTCGGTGCGGTAGTGCCGCTGATCGAGCGCGAAGGCGCGCCTCCGTCCAGCGCGCGTCGGCTGCTCGATCCCGTCGCCGCCTGGTATGTCGGTAACATCCTGATCGGCGCGCCGCCGCCGGACAATGCGCCGCATGGGCGCATCGCCTTCAAGACCGGCACATCCTATGGCTATCGCGACGCTTGGGCGGTCGGCTTCGACGGTCGCATGACCATCGGTGTCTGGGTTGGGCGGCCTGATGGTGCGCCAGTACCGGGTCTGGTCGGCCGTGCCGCCGCGGCGCCGATCCTGTTCGATGCCTTTGCACGCTCCGGTGTTGCGCCGGCGCCGCTGCCACACGCGCCAAAGGGTGCCATCTATGCCACCAACGCCAAGCTGCCGCCGCCGCTGCAACGCTTCAGCCCCGCCGCAGCGCCGGGCGAGGCGGCCGAGCCGCCGCGCATCATGTTCCCACCAGACGGCGCGCGCATCGAATTGGCCGGGAGCCGCGCGGGCGAGCCGGTCGCGCTCAAGATCGCCGGCGGGCGTGCGCCACTCACCGTCATGGTCAACGGCGTGCCGCTTAGCCCGCAAGACGGCCGCCGGACATTATTCTTCCAGCCGGACGGGCCGGGCTTCGTGCGGCTGACGGTGATGGACGCCCGCGGCGCCGCCGACAGCGTCATGGTGCGCGTCCAGTAAATGACAGATCGCGGCGGTGTCACTATTGTCCCGCGCGAGCCTTGGAATCAGTTCAACCGTAACCGATAGGCCGATGAGCACGACTACCGACGACGCACGCCAAACGATCGCCCCGGCGCGGGGCCTGTCGGCCGTGCTCGACTATGCTGCCGGCTCGCATCGGTGCGCGGCGGCGCTGCTCGTTGTCTTTTCGCTGATCGTGTTCCTGCCGGGCTTCTTCCAGATTCCGCCGGTCGACCGCGACGAAGCGCGCTTCGCGCAGGCCACCAAGCAGATGGTGGAAAGCGGCGAATATGTCGATATCCGGTTCCAGGACGAGGTCCGCTACAAGAAGCCGGTCGGCGTCTATTGGCTGCAGGCAGTGGCGGTGAAAGCCGGCGAAGCGCTCGGCATACCGAATGCACGCACGACGATCTGGCTCTATCGTCTGCCGTCGCTCGCCGGCGCGATCGGCGCGGTATTAATGACCTATTGGGCGGCGCTCGCCTTTGTCGCGCGCCGCACCGCGCTGGTGGCCGCGCTGATGATGGCAAGCTCCATCCTGCTCGGCGTCGAGGCGCGGCTCGCCAAGACCGATGCCATGCTGCTGTTCACTTCGGTGGCGGCGATGGGCGCGATGGCGCGCATCTATCTCAGCGTCCGGCGCACGCCGGACGTTCCGGTTGGCTGGACGATGCCGGCGATCTTGTGGACCGCGCTTGCGGGCGGCGTCCTGCTCAAAGGGCCCTTGATCCTGATGTTTGTCGTGCTCGCGGCGCTCACGCTGTCGATTGCCGATCGCTCGGCACGTTGGATCTGGTCGTCACGGCCATTGGCCGGCCTGGCCTGGCTGATCGTGCTGGTGCTGCCCTGGTTCGTCGCGATCGTTGCCAAGTCCGGCGACAGTTTCTTCATCCAGGCGATCGGCCAGGACATGTTGGCCAAGGTGACCAGCGGCCAGGAAGCGCATGGCGCGCCGCCGGGATATTACTTGGCTCTGTTCTGGGTGACGTTCTGGCCGGGCGCGGTTTTGGCGGGACTGGCCGCGCCGATGGTGTGGAAGGCGCGGCGCGAGCCCCGCGCGCAATTCCTGCTCGCCTGGCTGGTGCCGTCGTGGCTTGTGTTCGAAGCGGTGATGACCAAGCTGCCGCATTATGTCCTGCCGCTTTATCCCGCCATCGCCATCCTAATCGCCGGCATCCTTGAGAAGGGCGGTCTCGCCAAGGCGCGCTGGCTGGTGCGCGGCACCGTCAGCTGGTTCATCTTTCCGGTGGTCATCGCGATCGCGGTCGTCGTCGGCTTCATCGCCATCGGCCGCGATCTCGGCATTGTCGCATGGCCGTTCGCCGCCGCTGCCATGATTGCCGGCCTGTTTGCCTGGTGGCTCTATGACGTAGACGGTCCCGAACGCTCGTTGTTGCGGGGCATGATGTCGTCGGTATTCATCGCCATTGCCGTCTATGCGGTGGCATTTCCTTCGCTGCCGGCGCTGTTTCCAAGCGCGCTGGTTGCCGGCGAGTTGCGCGCGGCCGATTGCGAGCAGCCGCACGTCGCGTCCACATTCGCCTATCAGGAGCCTAGCTTGGTGTTCTTGCTCGGCACCGATACCCGTTTCACCGACGGTGCCGGCGCTGCCGAATTCCTGCGCGCAGGACCGTGCCATTTCGCGCTGATCGATGCGCGCAGCGAGCGAAGCTTCGTGCAGCGCGCGGATTCGATCGGATTACGCTATGCGCTGGTCCAGCGTATCGACGGTTTCAATATAAGCATTGGACGGCCGGTGGCGTTGACTGTGTTCCGCTCGATGGCGACGCCATGACCGCGGCGAATGGACTTAAACCGGAAGCAGGCGGCGCGGTAGCATCAGTGCTGCGGCGTTGTGCGGCGAATGTGGCAGCAGGGCTCGCGATGCTTGTGCGTCCTGCCCGTATTCATCCCCGGCAGATGTGGCCCCTGGCGCTGCAACAGCTTGCGATCGCGGCGGCAGTTGTGGTTGCGGTGTTCTTGGCCGGCATAATGTTTCTTGACGCCGCCGCGATCAATGCGGTCGCGCATCTGCCGCGCTGGCTGATCTGGTTCTTCGACGAGATCACCGATTTCGGCAAGTCGGGCTGGTTCCTCTGGCCGCTCGGCATCCTGTTCCTGGTTTTGGCCGCGCTGCCGCAGAACCTCTCCGGCATTTCACAACGCGTGCTGGCGGTCGTGATGGTGCGCGTCGGGTTCCTGTTCGTTGCGATCGGCGCGCCGAGCCTGTTCGCGACCATCGTCAAGCGCATGATCGGGCGGGCGCGGCCGCTGGTGACCGGCATCGCCGATCCGTATGTGTTCGACCCGTTCGTCTGGCGCGTCGCCTATGCCAGCCTTCCGTCCGGTCATGCCACCACCGCCTTCGCGGTTCTGGCGGCGTTCGGCTCGTTGTGGCCGCGCGCCCGCACGATCCTGCTGATCTATGCGCTGCTGATCGCGGCCAGCCGGATCGTGGTGACGGCGCATTACCCGACCGACGTGTTGGCCGGCGCTCTGGTCGGGGTGGTCGGCGCGCTGCTGGTGCGCCGCTATTTCGCGCTGCGGCGCCTGGGTTTCTCGGTTCGTTCGGACGGCACCCTGCAGCAATTTCCCGGCCCATCGCTGCTGCGCATTAAATCTGTTGCTCGCGAGCTATTGGCTCAATAGATGCTTGCACATGATCTTTTTCGAAAACCGGTTCCCACTTTTCGGGATCATGCGTTAAGAAGTTCGCGCAGACGGAAATAACATAATGAACACGAACGATCCGGCGGTGTCCGTCGTGGTGCCGGTCCGCAACGAGGCCGGCAATATCGCCCCGCTGGTGGCCGAGATCGCTGCTGCGCTCGACGGCCAATGGCGGTTCGAGGTCGTCTATGTCAACGACGGCTCCAGCGATGGCACCGAGGCCGAGCTCAAGCGGCTGATGGGCTTGCATCCCTGGCTGCGCCGCGTCCGGCACAAGCAATCCTGCGGCCAGTCGTGCGCGGTGCGGAGCGGGGTGGCCGCGGCCCGTGCGCCTTTGGTGGCGACGCTCGATGGCGACGGGCAGAACAATCCCGCTTTCATTCCGGCCCTGCTGCGGGCGCTGGAAGCAGGCAGCCCGAAAGTCGGGCTGATCGCGGGTCAGCGGACGGGGCGCAAGGCTAGCGGTTTCAAGAAACTGCAATCGCGCATCGCCAACGCGGTGCGCGGCGCGGTGCTGCGCGACGGTACCCGTGACAGCGGCTGCGGGCTCAAGGCGTTCCGCCGCGACCTGTTCCTGGCGCTGCCTTATTTCGACGGCCTGCATCGGTTCTTGCCGGCATTGGTGCGGCGCGAGGGTTATGACATCGGCTATGTCGACGTGGTCGACCGGCCGCGCGCGCATGGCGTGTCGAATTACGGGATGTGGGACCGGCTGTGGGTCGGCATCCTCGATCTTGCCGGCGTGTGGTGGCTGATCCGCCGCAAGAAACGTGTACCGGAAATTTCGGAGGACTGAATGCTGATCGATATCACGCACGCCGTCGGCGGCTATCTGCACGATGTGTTCGTTGGCAACATGGATTGGGGGATTTTGATCGGCTACGTCGCGCAGATCATGTTCGCCATGCGCTTCGTCGTGCAGTGGATCGCCTCCGAGCGCGCCGGGCGCAGCGTAGTGCCGACCGCGTTCTGGGTGTTCTCGATCGGCGGCGGCTTGATGTTGCTCGGATACGCGCTCTATCGCAAAGACCCGGTGTTCATTATCGGGCAGGCGTTCGGCGTGTTCGTCTATCTGCGCAATCTGCAATTCGTGATGCGCAGCGGCGGGTCGGCGGCCGCGGCCTAGCGCATGATCCCGAAAAGTGGGAACCGATTTTCGGAAAAGATCATGCGCAAAGAAAGAAAAAAGTCAGCGCGCGGTCGCCATCGCCGCAAAGCCGCGTTCGAGATCGGCGATCAGGTCGTCGGGGTCTTCCAGGCCGATATGAAAGCGCAGCGTCGGCCCGCCCGGCGCCCATGCGGTGGCGGTGCGGTACTCCGCGCAGTCGAACAGGATCACCAGGCTCTCGAAGCCGCCCCATGAATAGCCCATGCCAAACAGCGCAAACTCGTTCATGAAGGCGTAAACTGATTTTTCGCTCGTGGGTTTGAGCACGATGCTGAACAGCCCGCAGGCGCCGGAGAAATCCCGCTTCCAAATTTTGTGACCGGGATCGCTTTCGAGCGCCGGATGCAACACGCGCTGGACTTCCGGCCGCTGCTCGAGCCAGCGCGCGACGCGCAGACCGGACTCGAAATGACGTGCGAGCCGCACGCCCATCGTCCGCAAGCCGCGCAGCGCAAGGTAGATGTCGTCGGGCCCGACGCAGAGGCCCATAGTATAAACCGTGTTCTTGAGCGCGGGCAGCGTTGCCGCATTGGCCGACACGCATCCGAACATGATGTCGGAATGACCGCCGATATATTTGGTGCCGGCCTGGATCGACAGATCGACGCCCTTTTCGAAGGCGCGAAAATAGAGCGGCGTCGCCCAGGTATTGTCCATCAACACGAGCGCGCCCTTCGCATGCGCCAGCTTGGCGATGGCCGGAATGTCCTGCATCTCGAAGCTCTGCGAGCCGGGCGCCTCGACGAACACCGCGCGCGTGTTCGGCTTGAACAGCTTGGCGATATCGGCGCCGATTAGCGGATCGTAATAGGTCGTCTCGACCCCCATGCGCTTGAGCACGCCGTCGCAGAAGGTCCGGGTCGGCCGATAGACGCTGTCGGTGATCAGGATATGGTCGCCGGAACCCGCGACCGCGAGCAATGCAGTGGAAATCGCGGCCAACCCGGAAGGCAGCAGCGCGACGCCGGCGCAACCTTCGCCTTCGATCTCGGTGAGTGCGCTCTCCAGCGCTTCCGAAGTGGGCGTGCCGCGGCGGCCGTATTGGTAGCGGGCACGATGGGCGACCTGATCCTCGGCGGTGGGATAAAGCACGGTCGAGGCGTGATAGACAGGCGGATTGACGAAGCCATGATAAGCCTGCGGATCGCGGCCGGCATTGACCAGGCGGGTCTCCGACTTGAACGGGGTTTGGGGCGTCTTCGCCATGGTGCGAGTCCGGTCTCGTGAGGGGTTCCGCGGGCCGCGGACGGCATATACGTCCGCATCGGCCGCAAGCGTCAACCCCTTGACCTTACAACCCGATCGTTCTGAGATGCGAAAAGTCGAGGGGCGCGGGGAAAAAAGCCAGGGATTGACGCTTTTCCCACCGCGGGGTCGAGGCCCGGCGGCGGCGGAAATGTTTGGACGATCCGAAAGGGCGCCGCATCCCGATATGCGCTGTAGAGGCCACCAGATGAATCGAATTGCCAGCATTATCGCTCTCGCCATTGTCTTTGCCGCTCAGAGCGCGTCCGCCCAAACCCTGAAGACCGTGAAGGAGCGCGGCATTCTGCATTGCGGCTCCAACGGCACGCTCGCCGGCTTCGGGCTTCCGGACGCGCAGGGCAGTTGGACCGGCCTTGATGTCGATTTTTGCCGCGCGGTCGCGGCTGCGATCTTCGACGATCCCGCCAAGGTGAAATTCGTCGCCCTCACCGCCAAGGATCGCTTCACCGCGCTGCAATCCGGCGAAGTCGACGTGCTTGCCCGCAACACCACCTGGACCTCGTCGCGCGACACCTCGCTGGGACTGAATTTCACCGGGGTTAATTATTACGATGGCCAGGGCTTCATGGTGCGCAAGGCGCTGAAGGTGAATTCGGCACTCGAGCTCAACGGCGCCTCAGTCTGCGTGCAGCAAGGCACCACCACCGAGCTCAATCTCGCCGACTACTTCCGTGCCCATAAGATGCAGATCAAGACCGTCACCTTCGCCACCGCCGACGAGGCGGTGAAGGCCTATGACGCTGGACGCTGCGACGCCTACACCACAGACGCCTCTGGGCTCTATGGCGAGCGGCTGCGGCTCGCCAATGCCAACGACAGCATCATTCTTCCCGAAATCATCTCCAAGGAGCCACTCGGCCCGGTCGTGCGCCACGGCGACGACCAGTGGTTCGATATCGTGAAGTGGGTGCATTTCGCCATGGTCGACGCGGAGGAGCTCAACGTCACGTCAAAGACCGTTTCTGACGCGCTCAAATCCGACAATCCCGAAATCAAGCGGCTGGTCGGCACCGAGGGCAATTATGGCGAGCAGCTCGGGCTCACCAAGGATTGGGCGGTGCGCATCGTCAAGCACGTCGGCAACTACGGCGAGGTGTTCGAGCGCAATGTGGGGCAGGGCTCACCGCTCAAGATCAGTCGCGGGCTGAACTCGCTTTGGAGCAAGGGCGGCCTGCAATACGCACCGCCGATCCGCTGAGCGGCGTGATGCACGCCGCCGATGCGACGTCCCGGCCCACGCGATCGCTTCTGACCAATCCGACGCTGCGCAGCATCGCCTATCAGGTGGCGTTGTGCTTGGCTGTCGGTTTTCTTGGCTATGAGGCGATCACGAATGCCGTGGAAAATCTGGCGCGCGCGCGAATCGCGACCGGCTTCGGATTCTGGGACAATACCGCCGGCTTCGACATCAGCCAGACGCTGATCGAATACTCATCGCAAGGCTCGACCTATGGCCGTGCGTTCTGGGTCGGCCTGCTCAACACATTGCTGGTGGGCGGCCTCGGCATCGTATTCGCGACCGTGCTCGGCTTTGCGATCGGCATTGCTCGGCTGTCGAGCAACTGGCTGGTCGCCAAGGTGGCGGCCGGCTATGTCGAGCTGATACGCAATTTGCCGCTGCTGCTGCAATTGCTGTTCTGGTACAACGCGGTGATCAAGGGCTTGCCGGAAATTCGCGACAGTTTCGTTCTGCCGGGCGGCGGCTTTCTCAATAATCGCGGGCTGGTGCTCCCGAAGCCGATGTTTGAATCCGGCAGCGGCGCGGTGGCAATCGCGTTGGTGGCCGGCATCATCGCAGCCGTGCTGTTTTGGGTATGGGCGAGGCGGCGCCAGGCGGTGACCGGACAGCAGGCGCCGGTGCTCGCGGTTACACTGGCGTTGGTCTTCGGCCTTCCGATCTTTGTCGCATATAGCGTCGGCATGCCGGTCGCGTTCGATGTTCCGCAGCACGGACGCTTCAACATCGCCGGCGGCGTCGAAGTCCTGCCGGAATTCGCCGCCCTGCTGTTCGGGCTGGTGCTCTACACAGCGGCGTTCATCGCCGAAGTGGTGCGCGCCGGCATTCAGTCGGTGCCGATCGGGCAGGTTGAGGCGGCCTATGCGCTGGGCTTGCGGCCGAAAACTGCGCTGCGCCAGATCGTGCTGCCGCAGGCGATGCGCGTCATCATCCCGCCGCTCACCAGCCAGTATCTCAATTTGGTGAAGAATTCCTCGCTCGCGGTGGCCATCGGCTATCCCGACCTGGTGCAGGTGTTCACCGGCACCGTGCTCAACCAGACCGGCCAGGCGGTGGAGGTGGTCGCGCTCACCATGGCGGTCTATCTCACGATCAGTCTTACCGCATCGTTGGCGATGAACATCTACAACCGGCTGATAACGCCGGTGGGAGATGCGTCATGACCATGGCGGACGGCGAGCTGGCGATTGCGGAAGCCGTCTTCGTGCAACGGGCGCAAGTGGCTGCGCTGCCGCCACCGCTTGCGATGCGCGGCGTGTGGGGCTGGCTGCGCGCCAATCTGTTCTCAAGCTGGTTCAATTTCTGGCTGACCGTGTTCATGCTGGCGCTGTTGGGCTGGATTGCTTATGCGTTGACCGAATTCTTGTTGCTCGATGCGGTTTGGACCGGCAGCGACCGCAACGCCTGTCTGGCCAGCGAACAACACCGCGACATCGGCGCCTGCTGGCCGTTCGTTTGGGAGCGGCTGAATTATTTCATCTACGGCTCCTATCCGATCCCGCAGCGCTGGCGGGTGGATGTGTTCTTCGCCATGCTGGCGATCGGCGTCGTCTGGCTATTGTGGCTGGACGCGCCGCGGCGCGACATCGGCGCCTTCTATTTCTTCATCGTCTTGCCGATCGCGTCCTTCATCTTGCTGCATGGCGCGTCGGTGCTGGGCCTTGCGCGGGTCGATACGGCGCTGTGGGGCGGTGTGCTGGTGACCATCGTGGTCGCCGCCGTCGGCATCGTGGTGTCGCTGCCGCTCGGAATTCTGCTGGCGCTCGGCCGCCGCTCGCGCATGCCGGCGGTGCGGCTGTTCTCGGTGATCTTTATCGAATTCGTGCGCGGCGTGCCGCTGATCACCGTGCTGTTCATGGCGAGCGTGATGCTGCCGCTGTTCCTGTCCGAGGACTGGTCGCCGGACAAGCTGTTGCGGGCGCTGATCGGCATCGCGCTGTTTGCCTCCGCCTACATGGCGGAAGTGGTGCGCGCCGGATTGCTGGCGATCCCGCGCGGACAATACGAGGCGGCGACGGCTCTGGGGCTCCGGTTCTGGCCGCGCATGCGGCTTATCATTCTGCCGCAGGCGCTGCGGGTGACCATCCCGAACATCGTCAACACCACCATCGGCCTGTTCAAGGACACCACGCTGGTGTTCATCGTCGGAATATTCGATCTCCTGCGCACCATCGAAGTAGCGCGCATCGACCCGAAATGGGCAGCGCCGGTCACCAGCACAACCGGGTACGCGGTCGCCGCCATGTTCTATTTCGTGTTCTGCTATTCGATGTCGCGTTACGCGCGGCACATGGAGCTGCGGCTGTCGGCCGGCGGGCGAGAGCGGCGATGAGCGATAGTCCGATACCCAACGCCACGATGCCGCCGCCGGAGTCCAAGCCGGTGGTCGAGTTGATCGGCGTGCACAAATGGTTCGGCGCCTTTCATGTGCTGCGCGACATCAATATGACGGTGCGGCGCGGCGAGCGCATCGTGATCTGCGGGCCATCGGGCGGCGGCAAGTCCACGCTGATCCGCTGCATCAACGCCATCGAACGGCACCAGCAGGGCCGCATCATCGTCAATGGCGTCGAGTTGACCTCCGATCTCAAGCGCATCGACGAGGTGCGCCGCAAGGTCGGCATGGTGTTTCAGCAGTTCAATCTGTTTCCGCATCTCACGGTTCTCGAGAACTGCACGCTGGCGCCGATCTGGGTGCGCAAGATGCCAAAGGCGCAGGCCGAAGAGCTGGCGATGCAATACCTCGCGCGCGTGCGCATTCCGGAGCAGGCCAAGAAATATCCGGCGCAACTCTCCGGCGGCCAGCAGCAGCGGGTCGCGATCGCGCGCGCATTGTGCATGAGCCCGAAAGTGATGCTGTTCGACGAGCCGACCTCCGCGCTCGATCCGGAAATGGTCAAGGAGGTGCTCGACACCATGGTCGAGCTCGCCCTCGACGGCACCACCATGATCGTGGTCAGCCACGAGATGGGTTTCGCCCGTCAGGTGGCAAACCGGGTGGTGCTGATGGACGAGGGGCAGATCGTCGAGGCCAATGAACCGGAGGAGTTTTTCGCTCATCCGCAGCACGAGCGCACCAAGCTGTTCTTGAGTCAGATTTTGCGGTAGTGCGTCAGCGCGCGAGCGCTCCGCCGGCTTTTTCCAGGCGTCGATGCCGCCTTCGACATGCAGCGCCGCGACGATACCGGCGTCCTGCG
Organism: Pseudolabrys sp.; assembly: GCA_036512915.1. GTDB lineage: Bacteria > Pseudomonadota > Alphaproteobacteria > Rhizobiales > Xanthobacteraceae > Pseudolabrys. The sequence goes on from DATBZY010000275.1 coordinate 25,495, forward strand.
CCGCCTGCACCGCCATGGCCGAGCGCTCGCCGAAGGCGCAATAGAACACGATGCGCTTGTCGGTCGCGCGCGCGAGTTCGCGCAAGATCCCGCCGGCGCGGATATTGTTCTGCAAGTCGACATAGGGCGC
>DATBZY010000276.1:0-3679 GCA_036512915.1 Pseudolabrys sp.
GCCGCTGATCCCGCTGATCAAGGACAAGGCGATCGATCTCGACGAGATTGTGGTCGACGCCAAGTCGGGCATGACCGGCGCGGGCAGGGCGGCCAAGGAGGCCATGCTGTTCTCGGAAGTGTCGGAAGGCTTCCACGCCTATGGCGTGGGGCATCACCGGCACATGGCCGAGCTCGACCAGGAATTTTCGCTGGCGGCGGGCCGCGAGGTGATCGTCACCTTCACCCCGCATCTGGTGCCGATGAACCGGGGGATTCTCTCGACCATCTATGTGCGCGGCAAACGCGGCCGGACCCCGGAAGACCTTCACGCGATACTTTTAAAGTTCTACGCGAAGGAGCCCTTCGTACATGTGCTGCCGTTCGGCGAGACGCCGCAGACCCGGCATGTGCGCGGCTCCAACATGACCTTTATCGGCGTGGCCAAGGACCGCATCGCGGGCCGCGCGATTCTGGTCTCGGCGCTCGATAATCTGGTCAAAGGCGCCTCCGGCCAGGCGATCCAGAACATGAACCTCATACTCGGTTACCCTGAGACCATGGGCATCGAGCAGGTCGCGCTGTTTCCGTAGTTCTCCGTCATTCCGGGCCCGGCCCTTCGGGCCGTCCCGGAATGACAAAAGGAGTAATCTTTGCGGGCTTGGTGATTCCGTGTACGGCGGCGTTTCGCGCCATCGATCAAGGACGCCGAAACCATGTTCGAGGTCAGCAACCAGCCGCCGCCGCTCGAGCCCTACAATCTGTTGACCAGCGACGCCGTGCTGCGCGAGGCGGTGCGGCGCGAGCGGGCGGAATGGGCGGAAAGCCAGCTGACGGCGCTGGGCGCGACGCTCGGCAAGCCGGAAACTGTGCAGCTCGGCTTCGACGCCAACCAATACACGCCCGTGTTGCGCACGCTCGACCGCTACGGCCATCGCCTCGATGAGGTCGACTTCCATCCGGCCTGGCATGAACTCATGGGCATTGCGCTCAACGCCGGGCTGCATTCGAGCCCGTGGGCCGCGCCCAAACCCGGCGCGCATGTGGCGCGCGCGGCCGGCACCTACATGCTTGGGCAGATCGAGAGCGGCGTGTATTGCCCGCTCGCGATGACCTACGGCTCGGTGCCAACTTTGCGCCACGCACCGGCGATCGCGGCGGAATGGCTGCCGCGCATTTTCGCGCGCGACTACGATCGCCGCTTCCGCCCGGCCGGCGAGAAGACCTCGGCGCTGATCGGCATGGCCCTGACCGAGAATCAGGGCGGCTCCGATCTGCGCACCAATTCGACGCGCGCCGAGCCCGTGAGCGACGGCAGCTTCCGCCTGCACGGGCACAAATGGTTCATGTCGGCGCCGATGTGCGACGCCTTCCTGGTGCTGGCGCAGTCGGCGAAGGGTCTGAGCTGCTTCCTGATGCCGCGCTGGACGCCGGACGGGACACGCAACGCCATCCATATCCTTCGGCTCAAGGACAAGCTGGGCAACCGCTCTAATGCATCGAGCGAAGTGGAATTTGACGGCGCCTATGCGCAACTGATCGGCGAGGAAGGCCGCGGCATTCCGACCGTCATCGAGATGGGCAACTACACGCGGCTCGATTGCGCCATCGGCTCCTCCGCGCTGATGCGGCAGGCGGTGGTGCAGGCCATCCATCACGCGCGCCATCGCACCGCATTCCAGAAGCGGCTGATCGATCAGCCGCTGATGAGCAACGTGCTGGCCGATCTGGCGCTCGAATCGGAAGCCGCGACCGTGCTCAGCATGCGGCTGGCGCGCGCCTATGACGAGAGCGACGCGACCTCCGCCGTGTTCCGCCGCGTGCTGACGCCGGCGGCGAAATTCTGGATCTGCAAGCGCGCGCCGGCCTTCGCCTTCGAGGCGATGGAGGTGCTGGGCGGCTCCGGTTACATCGAGGAAAGCATCATGCCGCGGCTCTATCGCGAGGCGCCGGTAAATTCGATCTGGGAAGGCGCCGGCAACATCATGTGCCTCGACGTACTGCGCGCGCTCGAGCGCACCCCGAACGCTGGCGACGTGCTGCGGCATGAACTCGACGAGGCCGGCGATGCGCGCTTGCAGGCCTTCGCCGGGCGGCTGCAGCAACGCTTGCGCGCCGCCGATCGCAATGACGAATCGCAGGCGCGCGTGCTGGTGCGCGCGCTCGTGCTGGCGCTACAGGCGGCGCTGTTGGCGAAACATTCGCCGGGCGCGGTGGCGGACGCCTTCTGCGCCTCGCGGCTCAACGGTGAGAGTAGCGGCGCCTTCGGCACGCTGCCGCGCGGCCTCGATCTGCGGGCGATCGCGGAACGCGCGGCGCCGCTACCCTAACAATGCGCTACAGCTTCCCGAACACCGCCAGCACCAGCGCCACCTGCGCCAGGAAGCCGACCGTGAAGGCGAGCGTGCGCAGCACCGGAATGCCGAGCGCATAGATGATGGCGTGCGCCAGCCGCGCCCAGAAATAGACCGCGCAGGCGAGCGCGGTGCTTATGGTCGAGTGGCCCAGGCTGTCGAGGATCAGCACCAACGGTGCAAATATCACCAGATTTTCGACCGCATTGGTGTGGGCGAAATAGAGCCGCTGCGCCCACGGCGATTGCGGCTTGTCGTTGCGCGAGGGGTTGGCCATCGCGCCCATCAGCCCGCGCACCATGGCGCGGTCGAGAATGTAAGGCACCCACAACAGCCCGGTCAGGATGACCGTCAGCGTCAGCCACATCAGTTCCTTGGACATCGCCATCCCCCATTGGTGATTTGCCGGCGGGCGGTAGATTAATGGATGCGGCAGCGGCTGTCGCGCTTGGTCGGCATCAAGAAGCCGTCGTCGTCCGGTTCCACGGCATCAGTTTCAGCAGCCGCACCATGGGGCAAAAGCCGCTGACGCCGGCGAAGACAAGCCCAGCGCCGATAAAGGCTGACAGCGCGTAGAAACCCGGGTTCACCCAAGTGCCGAGCAAGATGCCTAGCAGTGCCAGGCTGCCGGCGGTGATCTGCATCTGGCGCAAGAGGTCGATCGGCTGACTGCGATCGAGCGCGACCGGCAAGCCGGCCTTCTTCCAGGCGTCGATGCCGCCTTCGAGAATATAACTCTCGCACTTGGGCGCAGCGGCGGCGAGCCGCGGGGCGTTGCCCATGGTGCGCGCGCCGGAACGGCAATGAAAGATCAGCACGTCGTCGCCCGCGCGCACTGGCGTATCGTGGTCGATGCGGCTGAGCGCATGATGGTGCGCGCCGGGAATGCGCTCGCGCGCATGCTCGTCGGCCTCGCGGATATCGATCAGCACGGCGCCGGAGCGAACGAGTTGGGCCGCACGCTCGGGCGAAATAGTTTTCAGGTTAGCCATAGTGTCTTCTCCTTATTGTTTGTGTTGGGCACATTGTTTGCGCATGATCTTTTCCGAAACTCGGTTCCCACTTTTCGAGATCATGCGCCGGCCATCACGGGCAGTAGATGCTCTTGAGCAGCGCGAGCAGGCGCGCCGCGTTCGGGTCGGCGATGCGATTCTCACGGCTCAGCTCCAGTTCCGGACTTTCACATAGGAGCCGGGCGCGTCTTCGATCGGCTTAAGCTTGCCGGCGCCGATCTTGCGCGCCGGCACGGTCTCGGCATCCTGGCTCTTGAGCCAGTCGAGCCAGTCCGGCCACCACGAGCCGGGATGCACTTTCGCCGTCGATATCCACTTGTCGACATCGGAGCCC
>DATBZY010000277.1:0-2151 GCA_036512915.1 Pseudolabrys sp.
CTGGCGAGCGCATGATCCCGAAAAGTGGGAACCGGTTTTCGGATAAGATCATGCGCAAGAATAATTAGCCGCGCCCGCGGTAGGGCGCCACGCCTTGGTCGGGCACCCACACGTCCTTCGGCAATTTGCCGGCCTGCCAGAACACGTCGATCGGCATGCCGCCGCGCGGATACCAGTAGCCGCCGATGCGCAGCCATTTCGGCTTGAGCAGCGCGAACAGCTTCTTGCCGACGGCGACGGTGCAGTCCTCGTGAAAGGCGCCGTGATTGCGGAAGCTGTTGAGGTAGAGCTTGAGCGACTTCGATTCGACCAGGAAGCGCCCCGGCACATAGTCGATCACCAGATGGGCGAAATCGGGCTGGCCGGTGATCGGGCACAGCGTGGTGAATTCCGGCGCGGTGAAGCGCGCCACATAATGGGTGTCGGCGTGCGGATTGGGCACCCGGTCGAGCACGGCCTGGTCGGGCGAGGCAGGGATCGGGCTCGGGCGGCCGAGTTGCAGTGGTTTTCTAGCCATAGCGGTTTATTGCATCTTTGACGCAGGTCATGACAAGGGGGTTGTCCATCCTGTAGAAGCCCCGGCATAGCAACGCTGGGAACCCCCATGACCGCCATCATTGACATCATCGGCCGCGAAATCCTCGACAGCCGCGGCAATCCGACCGTCGAAGTCGACGTCATCCTGGAAGACGGTTCGAGGGGCCGCGCCGCGGTGCCGTCCGGCGCCTCGACCGGGGCGCACGAGGCGGTGGAGCTACGCGACGGCGATAAGGCGCGTTACCTGGGCAAGGGCGTGCGCAAGGCGGTCGACGCGGTCAACGGCGAAATCTTCGACACGCTCGGCGGCATGGATGCCGAGGCGCAGGCCAAGATCGACGAGACGCTGATCGCGCTCGACGGCACGCCCAACAAGGGCCGGCTCGGCGCCAATGCCATCCTCGGCGTCTCGCTGAGCGTCGCCAAGGCGGCGGCCAACGCCAAGCAGACGCCGCTCTACCGGTATGTCGGCGGCACTGCGGCGCGGGTATTGCCGGTGCCGATGATGAACATCATCAATGGCGGCGTGCATGCCGATAATCCGATCGACTTCCAGGAATTCATGATCATGCCGGTAGGCAGCCCGACTTTCGCGGAAGCACTGCGCGCCGGCGCGGAGATATTCCACACATTAAAGGCGGCGCTGAAAGCCGCCGGCCACAACACCAATGTCGGTGACGAGGGCGGCTTTGCGCCGAACCTGCCATCGGCGGAAGCCGCGCTCGATTTCGTCATGCAGGCGATCGCGAAGGCCGGCTACAAGCCGGGCGGCGATGTCATGATCGCGCTCGATCCGGCGGCCAGCGAATTCTTCAAGAACGGCGCCTACGCCTACGCAGGCGAGGGCAAGACCCGCTCGCCGCAACAGCAGGTCGACTATTTCGCGCATTTGATCGCCAGCTACCCCATCGTCTCGATCGAGGACGGCATGGCGGAGGACGACTTCGAGGGCTGGAAGCTGCTCACCCAGCGCATCGGCGCGAAATGCCAACTCGTCGGCGACGATGTGTTCGTCACCAACGTGACGCGGCTTTCCGCCGGCATCAAGGACGGCCTCGCCAATTCGATCCTGGTGAAGGTCAATCAGATCGGCACGCTGACCGAGACGCTCGCCGCCGTCGAGATGGCGCACAAGGCCGGCTACACCGCGGTGATGTCGCACCGCTCCGGCGAGACCGAGGACTCGACCATCGCCGATCTCGCGGTCGCCACCAATTGCGGGCAGATCAAGACCGGCTCGCTGGCGCGCGCCGATCGCACGGCAAAATATAATCAGCTGTTGCGCATCGAGGAAGAATTGGGCGCGCAGGCGAAATATGCCGGCCGCCAGGCCTTGAAGGCGAAGCGTTAGCGCATGATTCCAAAAAAGCCTGTCCCGGACTTAATCCGGGATGGGAACCTGTTTTCGAAAAAGATCATGCGCTCTGCTTGAGGGCATCCGCGCATTAAAACCGCCTTATTCTTAAATGTTGTCTAGGGCCTGTCTTCAGTTGAGCAGGATCATAGCGGCGGCCATCTGCACTCCGGCGAGAAAATTTCTGGCGAGTTTGTCATAACGTGTGGCGATGGCACGGAAGTGTTTGAGCTGATTGAAAAACCGTTCGACAAGGTTGC
>DATBZY010000278.1:0-2032 GCA_036512915.1 Pseudolabrys sp.
AAGTCATCATAATTATGATCTCTACCATCGCCTGCTGCGCGACATGGCCTTTGAGCATGTACTGAACGAGTGGGGAATGCTCGATTATGCGCTGCTCATTTTCAAAATGCCGAATGACTCACATGCGGCGGACTTTATCAGTAAGAGGGGCAAAAGGCCGGGCGGCAAGAGTTTTTGGTTGCCGGCTTTGGTGGGGTGCGGCAGATCGACTCGGGCCGATGGTTGCCGATTCCCGTGGCGAGGGATTTCCGATTCTATCGCGGGATGCCGCCTGTCGATCTCGATACACTTTCGGTTGCCGAGCTGAAGGCCTTGGTCATCGGGTTGCTCGGCGAGGTATCGGAGTTGCAGCGGGTGGTCGCGGAGCAGCGCGATGAGATTGCCCGGCTGAAGGGGCTGAAGGGTCGGCCCAAGATCCCGCCGAGCACGCCGAGCGGGATGGCGCAGGCGAGCGAGCGAAAGTCGCCGCTCCGCGGCAAGCGCCGCCGTGGCAAGACCGTCACACGGGTCCCGGCGGAAGACCGGATCATTACGGCCGAGGTGCCGGCGGGCTCGCGCTTTAAAGGCTATGAGAGTTTCCTCATCCAGGATCTGGTTGTGCGGCCGGTCGCCATCCGGTTCCGCCGCGAGCGCTGGGTGACGCCCGACGGCCGCACGGTGGTGGCGCCGCTGCCCCCCGGGATCGACGGCCATTTCGGGCCGGAGCTGCGCCGCTTCGTGCTGGCGCAGTATCATCAGGGCCAAGTTACCGTCCCACGGCTGGTCACGCTGCTCGCGGCGATCGGTATCGAGGTTTCCAAGCGGCAGGTCGTGCGGCTGCTGATCGGACGCCAAGGGCGTTTCCTCGACGAAGCGCGCGAGGTGTTGCGTGCCGGGTTGGAGACGGCCGCCTGGGTCACGGTCGACGACACCGGCGCGCGCCACAAGGCGTCGAACGGGTACTGCACGCAGATTGGCAACGAGCACTTCACTTGGTTCGGCACCACCGGATCGAAGAGCCGGCTCAACTTTCTCGAATTGCTCCGCGCCGGCCACGCCGACTACGTGATCAACACCGAGGCGCTCGCCTATATGCACGGCCGATCGCTCGCCGGGTGGGTCATCCGGCTGCTGGCCGAACATGACGACAAGCGCTTCGCCGATCGGGCGGCATGGCTGGCGCATCTGCGTCGGCTCGGCATCGCCGGGCTCGACGTGACGCCCGATCCGGTCAAGATCGCCACCGAGGGCGCGCTGTGGGGCAGCATCCAAGCCCACGGCTTCCTCAAGGATACCGTGATCGTCAGCGACGATGCCGGCCAGTTCGACGTCGGTCGCCATGCCTTGTGCTGGGTGCATAGCGAGCGGCTGGTGCATAAGCTTGATGCCTTCACCGACCTCCACTACGCGGCGCAGCAGCGGGCGCGCTGCTTGATCTGGTGGTTCTACCGGGATCTCAAGGCCTACCGCTGCGATCCGACATCCCCTCACAAGGCTGCCTTGCTGGCCAGGTTTGACTGGATCTTCCAGCGCCGCACCGGCTTCGACATCCTCGACCGGTTGATGGCCAGGCTCCACGCCAACAAGCCCGAATTGCTGATGGTGCTCGAACGACCCGAAATCCCGCTCCACACCAACGGCTCCGAAAACGACATCCGCTGCCACGTCACCAGGCGCAAAATCAGCGGCGGCACCCGCAGCGACCCCGGCCGCGACTGCCGAGACGCCTTCCTCGGCCTCGCCAAGACTTGCGCCAAGCTCGGCATCTCGTTCTGGGATTATCTCGGCGCCAGGCTCAGCGCCGAGGATGCCGGCGAGCTACCCTTCCTCCCCGACCTCGTCAGACTGCGCAGCGCACAAGCTTGACCGCCCGGGGTTATGCCCCTGTTACCAGTTCAGCCTCGTCGACTGCACGTAACCGAAACAACAACTCTGGCCTTTCGTCGAGCCGCGCGCCGACGCCATAGAGCACCGCTGCGATGTGCTTGCACATCGACGCATAGTCCGCGCAACTGCAAGTGAACCGGATTTCCGATGGCCTTGGAAACAGGCC
>DATBZY010000279.1:0-2665 GCA_036512915.1 Pseudolabrys sp.
CGACACGATCTGCGAGGACACCGATCTCGGCCTCACTTTGCTCGAGCTCGGCTGGCAGGCCCACTACACCAACCGCCGTTACGGCCACGGCCTGTTGCCCGACAGCTTCGAGGCCTACAAGAAGCAGCGGCATCGCTGGGCCTATGGCGGATTCCAGATCCTGAAGAAGCACTGGCGCCGCTTCCTGCCCGGCGCCAGCCGCCTCACCGGCGATCAGAAGCGCGAATTCTCGCTCGGCTGGCTCAATTGGCTCGGCGCCGAAAGTCTCGGCGTCGTGGTCGCCATTCTCAATATCGTCTGGGTGCCGGTGATCGCCTTCCTCGACATCGCGGTGCCCGACCGCATTCTCACGATTCCGATCCTCGCCAGCTTCATCGTATCGGTGATGCATTTCGTGACGCTGTACCGGCTGCGCGTGCGCGCCGATAAGGGCCATCTGCTCGGCTCGGTGCTCGCCGCCATGTCGGTGCAATGGACGGTGGCGCGCGCGGTCGGCTTCGGCGTGATCAAGGATCACCTGCCGTTCGTGCGCACATCCAAGGGCGGGCTGCGCCGCAGCAACGATTTCCATGCCTTCTGGGAAGCGGTGCTGGCCGGGCTACTGATCGCCAGCGCGGTCGTGCTGGTCGCCACCAACACCAAGGACATCCGCGAGATCAACATTTTCGCGGTCGTGCTGGTGATCCAGAGCCTGCCGTTCATCGCGGCCGTCACCCTGGCGGTGGTCGAGCGCACGCGGCTCAACGAGTTCGCCACTTGGCGCACGCTGGAAGCGCGGTTTGCCGAACTTCTTCCCAGGCGAGCGACGATCGCCAAGGCGGCGAGCACCGCGCCAGTGCAGGTGCAGGTCCAAAAGCAGGGCGAACTGGTGCAGTAAGCTAGCTCGTCATTTTCTTGCGCATGATCTATCCCAAAAACCGGTTCCCACTTTTCGGGATCATGCGCCCAGCGCGGTTTCCACCAGCTTCACCCAATACGACGTCCCGACCGGGATGACGGCATCGTTGAAGTTATAGGCCGGGTGATGCAAGCCGGCGCTCTCGCCATTGCCGACCCAGATGAACGTCCCGGGCCGCTCCAGCAGCATGAATGAAAAATCCTCCGCGCCCATCATCGGCGGCAGCGCGGTATCGACTTGGGGCGCGCCGACGATCTGGCTCGCCACCGCGGCCGCGAAGTCGGTCTCCCGCTCGTGGTTCACCAGCACCGGATAATTGCGCCGGTAGGTGAGCTTGGCTTTCGCGCCATAGGCGGCCGCGGTTCCGTCCACCACCTGATGCAGGCGCTTCTCGATGAGATCGCGCACGTCCGGTGCCAGACTGCGCGCGGTGCCGCGTAACTGCACGGTCTGCGGAATGACGTTGTCGGTATTGCCGGCCTGGAACATGCAGATCGAGACCACCGCCGATTTGAGCGGATCGACATTGCGCGAAACGATCGACTGGATGTTGTTGATGATCTGCGCGCCGACCAGTACAGTGTCGATGCCGAGATGCGGGCGCGCCGCGTGGCCGCCGACGCCCTCGATATCGATGGTGACGTAATCGGCCGCCGCCATCATCGGGCCGGAACGGATTCCGAAGGCGCCGACCGGCATGCCGGGATAATTGTGCATGCCGTAGACTTCGCCGATGCCGAAACGCTCCATCATGCCGTCATCGAGCATGGCCTTAGCCCCGGCACCGCCCTCTTCCGCCGGCTGGAATATCAGCACCGCGCTGCCGGCGAAATTGCGCGTCTCGGCGAGATAGCGCGCGGCGCCGAGCAGCATGGCGGTGTGGCCGTCATGGCCGCAGGCATGCATCTTGCCGGGCACCGTCGATTTGTACGGCAGGCTGGTCGCCTCCTCGATCGGCAGCGCATCCATGTCGGCGCGCAGTCCAACCGCCTTGCCGGACCCACCCTTGCGGCCGCGAATGACACCGACCACGCCGGTGCGGCCGATGCCCGTTACCACCTCGTCGCAGCCGAACGCCTTGAGCTTGTCGGCAACGCTGGCGGCGGTCCGATGCACGTCATAGAGTAGCTCCGGATGGGCATGTAGATCGTGCCGCCAGGCGGTGATCTCATCATGCAGGTCGGCGATCCGGTTGACGATCGGCATTATTTTGCTCCGGGCCGCGGCAGCTCCCGGCAATAGTAGCAAATCGCGCAGGCCCTGCGCGAGTTCACAAATGAGGCCAAAATGCCGCGCAACGCCTATTGACCGGCCATAAGCACGCCCGTAAACCCCCGCTTACCGGGCGCGTAGCTCAGCTGGTAGAGCACTTGACTTTTAATCAAGTGGTCCCGGGTTCGAGTCCCGGCGCGCTCACCAGGTAAAATCAACAACTTATAGATAAAAAGGCGGCCTGATTATCCAACGCAAAACCGCAGGGGTAACGCCCCGGGTAACAATAAGACGAATCTCGCTTTAAACGGGTCTTTGAGCCCATTTAACCCGCAAAAGTCTGATTTTCGGCCGGCCGAAAGGGGTCGACTGGATTCTTGGGCAGTCTAAGTGGTGGGCCCGGCCGGTATTTTCCCAAATGGGTATCCCCTTCACTCACGTAGCCTCAAGGGCTGGGGCTGGATCGTTGGCGGCAATGATCTGATGGTACGGTGCCGGCCCGCTGGCGACGGCCTGCTGGACGAGGCGATGGAAGAGCAGTCCGCGGGCCTGGGA
>DATBZY010000280.1:0-3825 GCA_036512915.1 Pseudolabrys sp.
AGGACGACGGTGGGTTGCGTGAGCCGTTCGCCCGCATGGGCGGCGTGCGTATCGAACGGTTACATCCGCGCCGGCGCCGCCGCAGCGCGCTCAAGCGCCGCCGGCCCACGATACCGCTGCGCCGCCAGGCGGGCAAGCTCACCGACGCGACGCCGGTGCATCGCGGCGAGCGCGAGATCATCGCGCGAAATTAATCGAAGCGGTGCAGCGGCGCGTTCGCTTTCCCGCTCCCGCAAGGCTCTACCACCATACCGCAGCGATGCGAGAACTTATCCGATGATAAGTTCTGCTGGTTTCTTGTAGGCTACAAACAGCTAGCGGATTTTACGCGGCGCACGCCGAGCTGTGTTGTCGATCGCTATGGTACCAGTTTTCACCGCCATTCATCGGGCCTCAATCGACGAGGCCTTCTCAAGTGTGCGCAGCGGCCCAGCCGGCCTGTCTTCGATCGAGGCCGCGCGGCGCCTCGCCGAATACGGACCGAACCGCATCCATAAAGGTGAGCGCGAGGCGCCGATCATTCGCCTCGTTCGCGAGTTTTTCCGGTTCTTTTCCGTCGTCCTGTGGATCGCCGCCGCGCTCGCTTTCGTTGCGCAATGGGCCGAGCCGGGCGAGGGCATGGCGCAGATCGGCTATACGCTCGTCGCGGTGATCCTGATCAGCGGCGTGTTCTCGTTCTGGCAGGAGTACCGTATCGAACGCACGCTCGCCGCCTTGCAGCAGCTTCTGCCGGAGCAAGCCGAGGTCATCCGCGACGGTACGGGGTGCATGGTGCCGATCGAACAGCTCGTCGTCGGCGACGTCGTGGTCCTTGAACAGGGCGACAAGATTCCGGCCGATTGCCGGCTGCTCGAAGCCTTCGGCGTCAAGGTCAATACCGCGACCGTAACGGGCGAGTCGCTTGGCCAGGTCCGCGATGCCGCGCTGTCGCTGGTGGACGATCCGCTACGAAGCCGCAATATCCTGCTGGCCGGAACGAACGTTGTTGCAGGCAAAGGCAAAGCGCTCGTCTATGCGACCGGTCCGCACACCGAGTTCGGTCAGATCGCGCATCTCGCGCAGACCAAGCGCACAACCGTGTCGCCGCTGCGCCGGGAACTTGCCCGGCTGAGCCGCCTGATCGCCATATTGGCTGTTGCGATCGGCGCGGTCTTCTTCGCCGCCGGCGCTGCCATCGGCGTGCCGTTCTGGAAAGACCTGATCTTTTCGATCGGCATCATCGTTGCGATGGTGCCGGAAGGCCTGCTGCCGACGCTCACACTGTCGCTCGTGCTCGCCGCGCAGCGGTTGGCCAAGCGCAAGGTCCTCATTCGCAACCTGACGTCGGTCGAAACGCTCGGCTCGGCGACCGTGATCTGCACCGACAAGACCGGCACGCTGACCGAGAATCGCATGGAGGCGCGCGAGGTCTTTTTTGACGGCCGTCGCCATTTACTGCGCGAGGTCGACCGCGGCATTGCCGCGCGTCATGCCGACTTCTTCGCCTGCGCAAATTTTTGTCACGACGTGCGGGAATCGACGACGGATGCAGGCGTTGTGCGGCTCGGCGATCCGATGGAAATTGCCTTGCTCAAGATGCATCGCGAGATTGCCGGCCCGTCGCCGGCCTCGCGCCGCCTTGACGAAATCCCTTTCGATAGCGCCGTCCTACGGCAAACCGTTGTGCAGGAAACGCCGGACGGCGCGAAACTCTTTTGCAAAGGCGCGCCCGAGGCGGTGCTTGCCCTCTGCCGCATCGTCTTCAGGGAGGGGGAAGCGCGTCCGCTCGACCAGCCGACGCAGGCGGACATCGTCCAGGCGCAGAACGCAATGGCCGCGCAGGGCCTGCGCGTGATTGCCTTCGCGTCACGCGATCTGCCGGCCAACTGGTCGCACGAGGGGCTGGAGAACAATCTGGTCTTTCAAGGGCTGGTCGGCCTGCGCGATCCGCCGCGGCCGGAGGTGTCGCGCGCCATGGCCACCTGCCATGAGGCCGGCGTGAAGGTGATCATGGTCACCGGCGACCATCCGAACACCGCCAAGGCCATCGCCGCCGAGGTCGGCCTCCTGCGCGACGGCGAGCCGACGGTCATTACCGGCGAGCGGTTGCGCACGCTCTCGCCGGTGGCGCTCGGATTGGCGCTTGACGCGCGCGACGTCATCTTTGCGCGCGTGAGCGCCGCCGACAAAATGCGCATCGTCGAGGCGCTGAAAAGCAAAGGTCACATCGTGGCGGTCACCGGCGACGGCGCCAACGACGCGCCGGCGCTGAAGGCCGCGCATATCGGCGTCGCCATGGGGATTGCCGGCACCGATGTCGCCAAGGAGGCGGCCGACATGATCCTGCTCGACGACAATTTCGCGAGCATCGTGAATGCCGTCGAAGAAGGCCGCGCGGTATTCCAGAATATCCGCAAGTTTCTCACTTATGTGCTCGTGCACAATGTCGCGGAACTCGTGCCCTATCTCGCCTTCGTGCTGTTTACGATTCCGCTGGCGCTAACGCCGATCCAGATCCTGCTGGTTGACATGGGATCGGATTCGCTCACCGGACTTGGCCTTGGTGTCGAGAAGCCTGACCCGCAGGGCATGCGTCGACCGCCGCGCCCGCAGAGCGAGCCGCTGTTGACGCTGTCGGTCGGACTGCGCGCTTATCTGTTTCTCGGTCCCATCGAGGCCGCCGCCGGCATGGCTGCGTTTTTCCTCGTGTTGCTCGCTGGCGGCTGGTCTTATGGCCATGAACTCGCCTGGACTGATCCGCTCTATCTGCGCGCGACGACCGCGTGCCTGTCCGGCGTCATCGTCATGCAGATCGTGAACGTGTTCTTGTGCCGAAGCGCCATGCGGTCCGCCTTCGCCCTGCCGCTGTTCGGAAATCCGTTGATCGTGTGGGGCATCGCGCTCGAAATCGCGCTGCTGCTGGCTGCGAACTATCTGCCTTGGGCCAATGCCCTGTTCGGCACGCGGCCGGTGCCGATCGAAGTGTGGCTGCTGCTGATTCCTTTTGCGCTCGGTATTTTCGCTTTGGAGGAGCTGCGCAAGACGTTCGTGCGAAGCCGGCACGGTGAGCGCGCGACCGTCGCGCAGAATTAGCCTTCGCGGTTATTGCCGGATTTATTCACACCGCTGCAGCTTCAGCGAACCGCCGGACTGCATGTTCATCTCGATGTGATCGGCATCGACCTGGCGCAGCGTGTAGTTGACACTGGCGTTGTTGATCTGGCCGGTGCTGAACTGATCGACAATGCGATAGTTCGATGGTCCGGCCGGGGTCACCGATTTGTTGCGGTAGGCCGGCACGCCGCCGTTGCTGTCCTGCCGCTGGTTGCCGTTGAAGGTGATGACGCGCTTGCCGGCGCAATCGATCGCGCCCTTATCCGAACTCGTGCTCGGGCCCCACGCCCCGGTAACCGGATAGCTGTCGGCCAGCGCCGGCGCGGCGAGCGCGCTGATCAGCAGGGCGGACAGAATCGTCTTGCGCATAGGGTATAGGGTAAAGAGTGGCACTCCGGCGCCCAAATTCAAGCGCAAGCGATGCAAATGCGTAACAAACGGCGTGGTTATTAATTTCAATTAGCGCTGACGGCCGAACCGGGCGCCGTCGCCCGGCTCCAGCTATAGCCCGGCTTGCCGTAGTAGAAGCCGTTGGAGAACGGCGCCTCGATCTTGATGCCGTCGAGGCGTGCGCCGGCCTCAGTGGCGCTAATGCGGCGATCGAGCACGCCGCGGAAGATCGTCGCCACCTCCACCATGTCGCAACTATGCGGCGACAGGCGGAAGCGCGTCACGCCCATCGCCTGCAGATCGGCCAGCTCGCCGATCAGATTGAGGTAATCGTGCGATAGG
>DATBZY010000281.1:0-2239 GCA_036512915.1 Pseudolabrys sp.
ATCCACCATATCTTGCCTTCAGACATCTTCATTCCCCTTGCGCGCATACGAAGCTGGCCGCGCTCTTGGAATCGCCTGCCTTGTAATGCGGCCAGGCCGGCCACTGGCAAAGCGGCAGCGAACGGTCGACCGCGATGGGCAGTGCGGCTTGCTGCTCGACGACGGTGAGATCTTCAGGTGCGCGGCCGTGCTCCACCCAGTCGACGAGAACTGACAGCATGTCGACATTCGATGGCCCGCCGCTGCCGACATGATCGACGCCGGGCGCCGTATAAAGGCGCATAAAATCAGCGACCCCGGCTTCGCCCATGCGCTTTTGCACCTGCTGAAAATAACCGATCCCCGCGTAAGGGCTCTGCGCGTAGTCGGACATATGTTCAAGCATGACGAGCTTGCCGCCATGGGCCTTGAATGCATCGAGATCAGGGTTGGTTGAATCCATCAGCGCCGAGACCTCGCGCACCCGGTCGACGAAATCCTCCGGCCGGTATTTGCGGACATCGAAATTCGGATCGCGCGCGAAGATGTGCTGAATGCCGCTGGCGCCGTATACCCAGGCAATGCCGTTGGTGGGCAGCGGCGGTAGCACGGGCGGCGCAGCGCCCAGCCACCACGCGCTCCATCCGCCGGTGGGGCCATAGGATTTCGTCGCCTCGCCGGAAACACCCCAGCCCGGATATTCGGTGACGCCGTTGGCGAGCGCGAACGAGAATCGATACGGCGATTGCAGCGCGCGGATGGCTGCGACTTGCGCTTCGCCGAGGCACTGGTCGCCACCAGCCCCATTGACGCAGAGCAGCTTCGCGGGATCGAAGCGCGCCTTGCAGCCGACCGCATCTTCGACTAGGGCGTCGGCGATGCCGTCCTGCGCATCGCAGGCCGCCAGCACGGCGTCGTGCACGAGCTTGACCTGGGCCGGGCGAATCCAGCTGTCGCCCATGGTCGCCAGTCCGGCGCGCGTGCCGGCGTGCTGCAGGCCGACCCAGTTGATCACGGGAACGCGGGCGAAGATGCCGTCGAAATCGTTCGGATAGCGCTGCGCCATGGTCAGACCTTCGCGCCCGCCCTCCGAACTGCCGAGGTAATACATCTTCTCGGGCTTCGCGCCGTAAGCCCGCTCGATCAGCATGATGGCAGCGTCGCGCACTTTCTTGTAAGACGCATGCGCAAAGTTGACGAAGGCCTCGTCGTTCGCGGCAAACAGCTGAGGCGGTTCGCCCGGCCTGGTTTCGTGACCGGAGTCGGTGCCGTAGGTCGCAAATCCCTTCGCCAGCGGCGAGGCGCTATCGAAGGGCGCTGCCGGCGGCAGGCCCACGCCGGTGATCAGCACGCCGTTGAATCCGCCGCCGCCATATTGCACCGAGCGGCCGTTCCACTGCAGCGGCAGATTGAGCTGAAAGCGGATCGGCGGCGCCTTTGGATCGGTCGGGTCGATATGGCCCAGCACACGGCAGAATTGCGGGGTCGCGGGATTGATGCGGGCGGTGGGGGTCGGTCCACCCGCCGCGACGGTCAACGGCTTCGGCTCGGTAAGCGCGGCCGCGTCGATCTTGGTCGCACCCGTGCCCGCGCCTGACAATGCGGCGCATGCGGCAACCGCATCGGCGCCGAGACCACGGTCTGCCGCGGCGGCGACGGTCGGCAGCGCGCTACACATGAATACGGTCGCTATCGCAGTGCACACCCACGGTGCGATGAGATTCGTCATCATTGGGTCCTCCCACGGAATTTATTTGCCGGTGCATGCCGGATGTGCCGGATGCGGAAACTGCCACAAAACCTGTCCGACATCACGCCTCGAATTCTCATGGGCAGCAGGTGCGAGTATCGCATGAAATTTCTTTGGAGGTCGCCGATGTCTGAAACGGGTCATTCGCTACAAAACGGGCTATCCGCGCCATGTCCGGTTTACCCCTGTTAGCGACCGAACTGCGGACATCGCTGCTGGTCCGGTTCGTGCCAATGAGCGACATTGGCGTCACGTTGCCGATTGCCGCCCTCAGAACCCGACGCCGACGCCGCCCTTGCCGGTGGCGCCTAAAGCTCTTGTCGCTCATCGCGGTGCCCTCGGCGCTGGCATAGTTGCTGACATTGTTCTTCGGCCGCCAGTCGAAGTTGACATTGACGACGCCGCCATCGGCTTCATGCGCTCTTCTGCCTTGCAGGGATCCAGGAAAACCACGAATATCCAAGCCAGTTCGCGAGTTATCTGGGGAATCCCGGCTTATATAAGAACGTC
>DATBZY010000282.1:0-12598 GCA_036512915.1 Pseudolabrys sp.
CGGCCCCTGCTCCTGGTACTGGGTGACCATGTCAACCACGAACCAGGGGAAGCCGCGCTCGTAGGTGCGCGCCTTGGCCAGCGTCGACATGTCGGGCGGCGCGGTGCCGCCATTCGCCGCCTTGGCGGCGAGCTCGTTCGCGAACGGCGACGGGAAATAATCCGCCGGCCGGCCGGCCCGCTCGACCGCATTGCCGAGGTCGTCGATATTCTTGACCTTGTATTCGCCCGCGACCGCCGCCACCTGCTCCGCGGAATAACCGAGCCCGCCCGCATCGCCCAGATTGCGGAACGCCAGCATGTCCATCGAATGGCAGTTCGCGCAGACCTCGCGGTAGATCTTGAAGCCGCGCTGGAGCTGCGCCTCGTCGAATTTGCCGAACGGCCCTGAGAACGACCACTTCAGCCGCGGCGGCTGCGGCGCGTCGTGCTCCTGCGTGCTCGCCGGGCTAGCGACCGCAGCTAGCGCACCGGCGAGCGTGAGAGCGATGATGATCCGCTGCATCGTCATGCCAATTCTCCCGCTCACGCTTTCGCGCCCAAAACCGATTCCGAAATCGAATTCGGCAACGGCTTGGTCTTCTCGAAAATCCCGAGCAGCGGCAGGATGATCAGGAAAAAGGCGAAGTAGTATATGGTGAAGATGCGCGAGAGGATGACATAAATGCCCTCCGGCGGCTTGGTGCCGAGCCAGCCGAGCGCCACGCACACGATCACGAACAGCCAGAAGAATTGCCGGTAAATCGGCCGATAGCGCGCCGACTTGACCGGCGAGGTATCGAGCCAGGGCAGGAAGGCCAGGATCACGATCGAGCCGCCGAGCGCGAGCACGCCGATCAGCTTGTCGGGGATCGCGCGCAGGATCGCGTAGAACGGCAGGTAGTACCACTCCGGCACGATGTGCGTCGGCGTCACCGCCGGATTGGCCGGGATGTAGTTGTCGGCGTGGCCGAGAAAGTTCGGAATGTAGAACACGAACCACGCAAACAGGATGCAGAAGCACGCCATGAAGAAGCCGTCCTTGACGGTGGCGTAGGGCGTGAACGGGACCGTGTCCTGGTCCGACTTCGGCTCGATGCCGGCCGGATTGTTCTGGCCCGACACGTGCAGCGCCCAGACATGCAGGATCACCACGCCGGCGATCACGAACGGCAGCAGGTAGTGCAGCGAGTAGAAGCGGTTGAGCGTCGGATTGCCGACCGCGTAGCCGCCCCACAGCCAGCTGACGATGGGTTCGCCGACGCCGGGGATGGCCGAGAACAAATTGGTGATCACGGTCGCCGCCCAGAAGCTCATCTGGCCCCAGACCAGCACGTAGCCCATGAAGCCGGTCGCCATCATCAGCAGGTAGATGATGACGCCGAGGATCCACAGCACCTCGCGCGGCTCCTTGTACGAGCCGTAATACATGCCGCGGAACATGTGGATGTAGACCGCGAGGAAGAACATCGCGGCGCCGTTGGCGTGCAGGTAGCGCAGCAGCCAACCGAAGTTGACGTCGCGCATGATGGTCTCGACCGACTTGAAGGCGAAATCGACATGCGGGGTGTAGTGCATCGACAGCACGATGCCGGTGATGATCTGCACGCCCAGCATGAACGACAGGATGCCGCCGAAGGTCCACCAGTAGTTCAGGTTGCGCGGCGTCGGATAGGCCACGAACGAGGAATGAATCAGGCCGCCGATCGGCAACCGCTTCTCTAACCATTGCAGAACTTTGCTCTGCGGCTGGTAGGACGAGTGTCCGCTCATGATCGAACCTTCAGAACCATCTGTCGCGGATCAGCCGATCCGGATCTTGGTGTCGGAGACGAATTGGTACGGCGGCAGGGGCAGATTCTTCGGCGCCGGACCTTTCCGGATGCGGCCGGCGGTATCGTATTGCGAGCCGTGGCACGGGCAGAACCAGCCATCGTATTCGCCCTGGTGGGCGATCGGGATGCAGCCGAGATGCGTGCAGATGCCGATGACGACCAGCCACTGGTCGTGGCCCGGCTGGACGCGGGCACTGTCGGGCTCGGGGTCGGGCAGGCTGGCGACGTCAACCTTGCGGGCCTCCTCGATCTCCTTGGCGCTGCGATGGAAGATGAAGATCGGCTTCGAGCGCCAGAACACCTTGATGATCTGTCCGTCGGCGACGGGGGCGAGGTCGATCTCGACCGGCGCGCCCGCCGCGATGGTCGAGGCGTCCGGATTCATCTGCGCGACCAGCGGCAGCAAGGCCGCCGCTGCACCCACCGCGCCGACGGCGCCGGTGGCGATATAGAGAAAGTCGCGGCGCGTGTGCTCCGCCGAAGACACGGTCGTCACTTCTAAACCCTCTCCCCCGGCTGGCTGATCAACCGCCCGCGGCCGGAACCGGCAGGACAAGTCCCGCAGCGGCGGGGCGGACCGGTTACGGCAGTCCTGGGAAAGGCAGGACAGCGCTTCGGCGCCGTTTTATTGGCATCCTTGTGGTAAGAGCGCAAGCCCGACTAAAGCGCGGTCAACAAAAGCGGAAACAGGCCGATGCGGATCGCCCTTTACGAGCCGGACATTCCGCAGAATACCGGCACGATTCTGCGGCTTTGCGCATGCTTGGGCGCGCAGGCGCATATCATCGAGCCGGCCGGCTTCCCGGTCACCGACCGCGCCTTCCGCCGGGCCGGCATGGACTATCTCGACCAGGTTGCCATCACCCGCCACGGCTCGTTCCAGGCCTTCGAGGACTGGCGGGCGCGCGAGCGGATCTCCCTGGTGCTGCTGACCACCGCGGTCGAGCGCTGCTACCTCGACCACACTTTCCGGGACGACCAGGTGCTGCTGTTCGGCCGCGAGAGCGCCGGGGTGCCGGAGGCCGTGCATAAGGCGGCTGACGCCCGCCTCTGCATCCCCATGCGCGAGGGGCTGCGCTCGCTCAATATTGCCATGGCGGTCGCGATGGTGGCCGGCGAGGCGCTGCGGCAGACGGGTGGCTTGGCGCGATGATAATATCGGCGCCAATGGAATAAGAAGTGAGCACGATGGATTCCGCAGCAATCGAAGCCCGCAAGACCCGCGCCCGCATTTGGTTCGAGGCGCTGCGTGACGACATCTGCGCAGGCCTCGAGGCGCTCGAGGATGCGCTGCCCGCCGGCGCGCCGCTCTGCGAGCGCGCCGCCGGCCGCTTCGTGCGCACGCCCTGGAGCCGTACCGACCATACGGCTACGCAACCGATCTCGGGTTTACCCGAGATCGGCAATTCAAGTTCCGGGTCGGCTAAAGCCAACCCGGGCGGCGGCGGCGTGATGTCGCTGATGCGCGGCCGCGTGTTCGAGAAGGTCGGCGTGCATTGCTCAACCGTGCATGGCGAGTTCGCGCCGGAATTCCGTAAGGAGATCCCCAGCGCCGCCGACGATCCGCGCTTCTGGGCCTCCGGCATTTCGCTGATCGCGCATCCGCACAATCCGCACGTGCCGGCGGTGCACATGAACACAAGGTTCGTCGTAACATCAAAATCTTGGTTCGGCGGCGGCGCCGATTTGACCCCGGTGCTCGATCGCCGGCGCACGCAAAGCGATCCCGACACGATCGCGTTCCACGCCGCGATGCGCGCGGCCTGCGATGGGCATGCCCGCGTCGCGCCTTACGCGAAGTACAAAAAATGGTGCGACGACTATTTCTTTCTCAAGCACCGCAACGAAATGCGCGGCATCGGCGGCATTTTCTACGACTATCTGGAAACGGATTGGGATGAGACCTTTGCCTTCACGCAAGATGTCGGTCGCGCATTCTTGCGCAGCTATCCCGAACTGGTGGCGAAAAACTTCACGACGCCGTGGAGCGAGGCCGAACGCGACGAGCAGTTGGTCCGCCGCGGCCGCTACGTCGAGTTCAACCTGCTCTACGACCGCGGCACAATCTTCGGCCTGCGCACCGGCGGCAATGTGGAGTCGATTTTGTCGTCGATGCCGCCGGTGGTGAAGTGGCCGTAACCCTTTAGCGCAGCGCCCCCGCCACCAGAAACACCCCACCGAGCAGCACCACCGCGTCGAGGATCGCGGTGTGCACGTGCAACGGCATGCGCTCGACGAAGGCGCGCGCCAAAAACGCGCCCGGCAGCGCGACGATGCCGATCAGCAGCGCGAAGGCGACTACCTGCGCCGTGAGCACGCCGGCCAGCCCGAACACGGAAATCTTCACGATACTGATCACGATCGAGATCGCCGCGTCGGTGGCGATGACGCCGGCGCCTTCGACGCCCGCCGCCATCAACAGCGACAGCAGGATCACGCCCGAGCCCGCCGTGCCGCCGACCACCACGCCATAGCTGATCGAGCCCAGTATCAATCCGCGGTCGCCGACCTGTACGCCGTGATATTTCAAAAGCCGCCGCAGCGGCACGCTCAGGATCAGCATGCCGCCGATCACCAGCGCGGCGCCGGCGCTGGTGAGCTTGGTATAGCCCCAGGCGCCGAGCACGCAGGTCGGCACCGCGGCAGCGAGCACGATCGCCACCCGCCGCCAGTCGACATATTTCAGGAACGCCGTCATGCGGCTCGAATTGCTGAACAACGCCGAGATCGCGATGATCGGCACCACCGGCTCAGGCCCGACCAGCGGCACCAGCACCAGCGGCATCAACGCGCCGGTGCCGTAGCCCGACACGCCGCCGACCAGCGAGGCAAACAACGCCACGGCCGCGACCAACATAAGCTGGAAAATCGACACGTCGGCAAAGCCGGAGAGGATGTTCATGCGGACTTTCTTACGCGGGCGAAGACTTCGCCGCGCTGTCCGCGATACCGTCAAGCGCACCCGCCTCCGTCGGGAATCCCGCCGCGATCCAGGCCCGCTCCGCGGCGGCAATGGCCGCGCCGAGCGCGGGGCCCTTCTCGACGCCGCGCTTGATGAAGTCCGCCGCTTTCAATGGAAATACCGGCGCGGTCCAGCGCGCCGGCAAGGTCGCCAGCGCCCGCCATTCGGCATCGTTCGAGGCTTTGGCCGAGCGCGCCCAGCCGAGCAGCGCGTGATCGGTGAAATGCTGCGGCCCAAGGCGATAGAGCAGCGCGCGCGCGGCCGGCTCGCCGAAGCTTGGCGACATCCGCCGCCAGCCCTCCGCCATCGAGGCGAGCCGCTCGTGCTCGCTGTTGGCCAGCCGCAATTTCTGCCACAGGTGCTCGGCATCCTCGGCGACCAGCACGCCGAGCGCGCCGAGCCGGCGCACCGGATCGGCCGCCAAGCCGATCGCCGCCTCGACCTTCGCCATGTTCTCGAACGAGGCGAGATGGCTGACTCCGCCGAGCACGCGCAGCAGCAGCCCGGCATCGGTCATGGAGATGAGGGTGGGAACCGCATGCGGCGCGACCACCAGCTTCATAACCTCCATGCGCACACGTTCGCGCGACAATTGATCGAGCCCCGCGCGACCGGCAATGCATGCGGCGATGCCTTCGGCATCGGGATGATCGCTGGTGCCATAGGCGGCATGGAAACGGAAAAAGCGCAAAATGCGCAGGTAGTCTTCCTCGATGCGCTGTCTGGCTTCGCCGATAAAACGCACGCGCCGCTCGGCGAGATCATCGAGCCCACCGACATAATCGTAGACCGTGCCGTCGCGTGCCGCCGACAGCGCATTGATGGTGAAATCGCGCCGCTCGGCATCCGCCTTCCAGTCGCGGCCGAAGGCGACCTTGGCGTGACGGCCATAGGTCTCCACGTCCTGGCGCAGCGTGGTCACCTCGAACGGATGCTTGTCGATCACCACGGTCACGGTGCCGTGCGCGATGCCGGTCGGCACCGCCTTGAAGCCGGCGGCCTGGACGCGGCGAACCACCTCTTCAGGCACCGCGGTGGTGGCAACATCGATCTCGTGGATCGGCATGGCGATGAGCGCATTGCGCACCGCGCCGCCGACCACGCGCGCCTCTTCGCCGTCGCGGTCGAGCACAGTGAGCAGGCGCGGCAGCGCGCCCGCGCTCAGCCAGGCCGCGCCGCCAAGACGTCGATCGGTGCGGCCGGCCGGCGGCGGCATCACCTGGTCTGCCCCGGCACGAATTTGCCGTCCTCGATATGCGCCGGCACGTAGGTCGAGCCCGGCGGCGAGCCGGTGAAATGCGCGAAATAGATGAAGCTGCCGACCATCAGCACGAGCGCGGCGATGACGAGCCAGGCGATGCGCGACAACGGCCAGGAGTCCGGGTGCATGACGCCGGCTTTGGTCGCCCACAGGAACACCGCGTAAAGCACGAACGGCGCGACGAACAGCAGGACCTCAGTGGCGACCGGGCGGATCATTTGTAAATCCGATCATAAAGATTGCGCAGGATACCAGCGGTCACGCCCCAAATGTAGCGCTCGCCGAAGGTGATTGCATAGTAATGCCGCGTCATGCCCTGCCAGTCGCGCGAATGGCGCTGGTGATTGGCGATATCCATGACGAAGGCGAGCGGCACCTCGAAAGCGTTGTCGACCTCGCCGGTGTTGAGCGTGAGCGTGAAGCCGGGCGTCACGCGCGCGATCAGCGGCACGATGCGATAGCCGAGCGTGGTCATGTAGAGATCAAGATAGCCGATCGGCTCGACGTGAGTGCGGTCGAGGCCGATTTCCTCGTCCGCCTCTCGCAATGCGGAAGCAAGCGGACTGACGTCGCCCTTGTCGATCTTGCCGCCGGGAAACGACACCTGCCCGGGATGATCGGGCAGATGCTGCGCGCGTTGCGTCAGCAGCACCGTCGGCTCGGGATGATCCACCACAGCCACCAGCACCGCCGCCGGGCGGATCGGCCGCACCTCGGCAACTTTCTGCATCACCGGATCGGCGTCGTGATCGCCGCGCGCCGGCGTGATGGTCGGATCGCTCAAGCCCGCCGGCACCTCGAGGTTAAGCC
The DNA here is from genome assembly GCA_036512915.1 of Pseudolabrys sp. Classification (GTDB taxonomy): domain Bacteria; phylum Pseudomonadota; class Alphaproteobacteria; order Rhizobiales; family Xanthobacteraceae; genus Pseudolabrys. Next base: position 6,847 of record DATBZY010000282.1, read on the forward strand.
GCGCGCGGGCGCGCGCGAAGAATTCGGTGGCCGTGAGCGTCGCCATTGTCTCCGCGCGCTGCTGCATTAGAGCGTGAGCCGGTCAGGGTGAATCAATGTGCGCTCCTAACATTTTTTCCTTGCGCATGATCTTATCCGAAAACCGGTTCCCACTTTTCGGGATCATGCGCTAGGCGAACTCCCGCACCGCGCTGGCCTCCGCCATCGCGAAAAATTCGCCGCCGGAGGCGACGCCGAACATCGGCTTGCCGTCGACGGCACGCTCCTCGCCGAGCTCGACCAGGTCGTAGAACAGCGCGCGCGTCACCTTGGCCCACAGCTCGCGGCGGACATGCAAGTAGGGTTTGAGCCCCCCGGTCGGCTCGAGCGTGAACCGCAGGGCGTGACCTGGGCCGGCATCGACCCAGTCGTCGACATTGGTGAGGAAGCGGAGAAGCTGGCCGCGCGCATCATGCTCGACCTTAAGCTCGACGGCGAGGAATGGGACTTCTTCGACGATTAACCCGACCTTCTCCACCGGGGTGACCAGGAAGTATTTGTCGCCCTCGCGCTTGAGCACCGAGGCGAACAGCTTGACCATGCCGGGGCGTCCGATCGGGGTCTTCTGGTAGAACCAGGTACCATCGGCCGCGATCCGCATGTCGATATCGCCGCAAAACGGCGGATTCCACTGCTCCACCGGCGGCAATGCCCGGCCGCCGTCGCGCGGCAGCGCCGCCGCGATCCCTTCCAGTCCGCCAATCCCCGCGCCAATCCCCGCGCCTTGCCCTGCCTTCGCCATTGTTTTCCTTACGTTTACAGGCGCGCCTCGCGCCTGTTCGCAACTTTGTGACTCACCGAACCTGGCGGCGGAAGATAGCGTAAGCTTGGCCATAGAATGAGGCAGATTCGACTGAAATAACGCATCAAAATCGCCTCTGGTGTGTTTGTTGCATAGACCCAATGAGGCCCGCGCGGCCGGCTGGTGCGCCAGCGGCGCGCGATTGACAAGGAACCGACATCATGGCGGCGACAGGCGGCGAAAGCATCGAAAAGCTGGAAGATATGATCGTGCGCGCGGCGGAATCCACGGCCGTCCACGTGCGCGCCGCGAAAGCCGCCATTGGCGCGGTGATCTTCGGCCAGGACATCGTGGTCGAGCGCGCGCTGGTCACCGTGCTCTCCGGCGGCCATGCGCTGCTGGTCGGCGTGCCCGGCCTCGCCAAGACCAAGCTGGTGGAGACCATGGGCATCGCGCTCGGCCTTGACGCCCGCCGCGTCCAGTTCACCCCCGACCTGATGCCTTCCGATATTCTCGGCACCGAGGTGCTGGAGGAAAGCCCCGGCGGCAAGCGCAGCTTCCGCTTCATCGCCGGGCCGGTGTTCGCGCAATTGCTGATGGCCGACGAGATCAACCGCGCCTCGCCGCGCACACAATCCGCACTGTTGCAGGCGATGCAGGAGCAGCATGTGACGGTTGCCGGCGCGCGCCACGATCTGCCGAAACCGTTCCACGTGCTGGCGACGCAGAACCCGCTGGAGCAGGAAGGCACCTATCCGCTGCCGGAAGCGCAGCTCGATCGCTTCCTGATGGAAGTCGACGTCGATTATCCCGACGAGGCATCCGAGCGCAAAATCCTGTTCGACACCACCGGCGCGGAGGAAACCCGCGCCAAGGTGGCGATGACGTCGGACGACTTGATCGCCGCGCAACGGCTGGTGCGCCGCCTGCCGGTCGGCGAGTCGGTCGTGGAAGCAATTCTGGCGCTGGTGCGCTCGGCGCGCCCCGGTCCGGAAGCCGGCGATCTCGGCAAGCTGATCTCCTGGGGCCCGGGCCCGCGCGCGAGCCAGGCCTTGATGCTGGCGGCGCGCGCCCGCGCGCTGCTCGATGGCCGCTTCGCGCCATCGGTGGACGACGTGCTCGAACTGGCCGAGCCCGTGCTCAAGCACCGCATGGCGCTGACCTTCGCCGCGCGCGCCGAAGGCGAAACCATTCCCAACGTGATCAAGCGGCTGAAGGCGCGCATCGGATAATGGCGGAGCCGAGGCTCAGCGATACCGAGACCAGCGCGGTTCGCCAGGCGACCGGCGGCGCCCGCACGCTCGCCGATGCCATGCCGCGGCTCATTCTCGAAGCGCGCCGCGTCGCCGCGACCGTCATCCACGGGCTGCATGGACGACGACGCGCCGGTCCCGGCGAGAATTTCTGGCAATACCGCCGCTTCATGTCGGGCGAGCCGGCGCAGAATGTCGATTGGCGACGATCGGCGCGCGACGATCATCTCTATGTGCGCGAGCGCGAATGGGAAGCCTCGCACACGGTATGGATCTGGCCCGACCGGTCGCCGTCGATGGTGTTCGCCTCCGCGCTGGTCACCGGCAGCAAGCTCGAACGCGCGCTGGTGGTCGCCTTCGCGTTGGCTGAAGTGCTGGTGCAGGGCGGCGAGCGCGTCGGCGTTCCCGGCCTGATGCGGCCGACCGCGAGCCGCAACGTGATCGAAAAGATGGCGGAGGCCATGCTGCACGATGCGGCCGAACGCGCCAGCCTGCCGCCGTCGTTCGCGCCCTCAGCCCTCGCCGAAATCGTGGTGCTGTCCGACCTGTGGAGCCCGATCGGCGAGGTGCAGCAAACCATCGCCCAATTGTCCGCCACCGGCGCGCACGGCCATGTGGTGCAGATCGTCGATCCGGCCGAGGAAAGCTTCCCCTATTCCGGCCGCGTCGAATTCATCGAGCCGGAAGGCGCCGGCAGCATCACCGCTGGCCGCGCCGAGACCTGGCGCAACGACTATACCGGGCTGGTGGCGCGCCATCGCGCCGCCATCCGTACTGAGACCGACCGGCGCGGCTGGAGCTTCGCCGTCCACCGCACCGACCGGCCGGCGAGCGAACTGCTGCTGGTGCTGCATTCGCGCATGGGCGCCAATGCGCATCCCACGGCCGTCAACAGCCGGCATACGCCGGCGCGGCCCGGGAGCGCGGCATGATCGGCTCCTTGTTCGGTTCTTTGCCGCTCGGTTTCGCCCAGCCACTGGTGCTGCTCGGCCTGCTCAGCCTGCCGGTGTTGTGGTGGTTGCTGCGGCTGGTGCCACCGCGTCCGCGCCGCATCAACTTCCCGCCCACCCGTCTGCTGTTCGAGATCGCGCCCAAGGAAGAAACGCCGTCGCGCACGCCGTGGTGGCTCACGCTGCTGCGCCTGACACTTGCGGCGCTGGTCATCATAGCCGCTGCCGGTCCGTTGTGGAATCCGCCGCTCGCCACTGCGAGCAGAGCCGCGCCGCTGTTGATCATGCTCGACGACGGCTGGGCGGCGGCGGCGTCCTGGGACGCCCGCCTGCGCACGGCGGATGAGTTGATCGCGCGGGCGGAAGCCGACAACCGCGGCGTCGCCATATTGCCGCTGTCGGAAACCGCGCGTGACATTTCATTGCAGGTTGCCGGCGCTGCCCGCGTGCAGATTAAGCAGCTCAAGCCAAAGCCGCATGGCGTCGACCGCAGCGAGGCGCTGCCGCTGATCGAACGCTTCCTTAGCTCCGCGCCGGATGTCGAAATCGTCTGGCTCTCCGACGGCGTCGATCTCGGCAACGGCACAGCCTTCGTCGATGGCTTGAAACGCATCATCGGCAGCCATCCGCTCACTATCGTCGAGGGCGGCATTGCCATTGCGCACGCGCTCGCCGCCGCCGACAACGCCGCCGGCGCACTGACGGTGAAAGTGCTGCGCGCACAGACCGGCAGCGCCGACAATGGCACGGTGAATGCCATCGACCTCAAGGGATTGCCGCTCGGCGAGGCGCCGTTCGCGTTCAAATCCGCCGACCCCGAAGCCGACGCGGTGATCGACCTGCCGGTCGAGATCCGCAACGACGTGGCGCGGCTGGAGATCGTCGGCGAGCGCTCGGCAGGTAGCGTGCAGCTGCTCGACAAACGCTGGCGCCGGCGCACCGTCGGCGTGGTGTCCGGCTCGGCCGCCGACCGCTCGCAGCCGCTGATCGGGGCCACCTATTACCTTTCGCGCGCGCTCAATCCGTTCGCCGATGTCCGCCTCGCCGAAGGCGTGGGGCCGGCCGAAGCGGTGACGCGCTTCCTCGATCAGCGTCTGCCGATGCTGATCCTCGCCGATGTCGGCAATGTGGCCGAGGCGCTCGACCGCCTGAACGAGTGGATCGACAATGGCGGCGTGCTGGTGCGCTTTGCCGGCCCGCATCTCGCCGCCACCGAAGACGACCTGGTGCCGGTGAAGCTGCGCCGTGGCGGCCGCATCCTCGGCGGCAGTCTGAGCTGGGACAAGCCGCAGCACCTCGCCGGCTTCGCGCGCGAAGGCCCGTTCAACGGCATGCCGGTGCCGACCGACGTGACCGTCAACCGCCAGGTGCTGGCGGAGCCGGATTCGCAGCTCACCGACCGCACCTGGGCGACGCTCGCCGACGGCACCCCGCTGGTCACCGCCCAGCGCCGCGGCAAGGGCCTGGTCGTGCTGTTCCACGTCACCGCCGACACCCGCTGGTCCGACCTGCCGCTGTCGGGCGCCTTCGTCGATATGCTCCGGCGCATCGTGTCGCTCGCCGGCGCCCCCGCGGCCACCGATGGCGACACTGCCGGCAGCGCGAGCGGCGCCGGCAGCCGCGCTATCCAGGTCGTGCCGCCGACCCGCATCCTTGACGGCTTCGGCGCGTTCTCACCGCCACCGCCAACAGCCCGCCCGGTGCCGACCGGATTCACCGGCCGCGCCAGTGCCGATCATCCGCCCGGCTTCTACGGCCCGCCCGAGGGCCTGGTCGCGGTCAATACGCTGGCGCCCGCCGATCGGCCGCTGCCGCTCGATGTCTCAGCGCTCAATGCCCGCTTCGACGTGTACCGGCACGGCGAGCCGCTCGATCTGCGCGGATCGATTTTCCTCGCCGCGCTGGCGCTGCTGCTGCTCGACGCGCTGGTGGTGTTCTGGCTCTCCGGCGGCATCGGTGCCTTACGGCCGCGCCGGCGCGTGGCGGCGACGCTGCTGGTCGCGGGCCTGCTGACCGCGTTGACGCTGCACACCCCGGCGCAGGCACAGACCGCGCCACCGCCGCAGCAAGTGCCGAAGCTTTCCGCGCAACAAGATGACTTCGCCATGCAGGCAACGCAGCAAACCCATCTCGCCTACATCGTCACCGGCAATGCGGAGGTCGACGCCGTGAGCAAGGCGGGCCTGCAAGGCCTCACGCTATTCCTGGCGCAACGCACCGCGCTGGAAGCCGGCGAGCCGATCGGCCTCGATCTGGCGCGCGACGAGCTCGCCTTCTTCCCGGTCATTTATTGGCCGATATCGCCGGGCGCGCCAAAGCCGTCGCAGACCGCGCTCGAACGCATCGACAGCTACATGAAGCGCGGCGGCACCGTGCTGTTCGATACCCGCGACGCGGTCGATGCGCCGCCCGGCGCCAGCGGCGATATGCGCGCGCCCGGAATGGTGGCGCTGCGCACGATCCTGTCCTCGCTCGACATTCCCGAACTCGAGCCGGTGCCGCGCGATCACGTGCTGACCAAGACCTTCTTCCTGCTGCGCGACTTCCCCGGCCGCTTCACCACCGGCCAGCTTTGGGTCGAGGCGCTGCCGGCGGAAACCGAGGAAGAGACCAACCGCCCGGCGCGGGCCGGCGACGGCGTGTCCTCGATCCTGATCACATCGAACGATCTCGCCGGCGCCTGGGCGATGCGCCCGGACGGCCAGCCGATGCTGCCGCTGGTGCCGGGCGAGCCGCGCCAGCGCGAATTCGCCTTCCGCGCCGGCGTC
>DATBZY010000283.1:0-2556 GCA_036512915.1 Pseudolabrys sp.
CGCTCTCATGCAAAGATGCTCTCCCACTACCTAATCAAGATTGCTCGCCTCGGCGGCTATCTTGCGCGCGCCAGCGATCCGCCGCCGGGCAACATGATCATGTGGAGAGGCCTGTCTCGCCTGACCGACATCGAGTTCGGCACTACAATCGGGCTGAAAATTGTGGGTAATTGAAAGGTCCGGCGATGGCTTACGGCTGCGCGCGGCGCTGGAAAATCTCGCCGACAACGCGGTGAAATTTACCCACCAGGGCGCCGTCACCTTCGGCGTCGGCGCCGAGCCGGCCGCGCGCGGCCGCGTGCGGTTGATCTTCACGGTCGCCGATACTGGCATCGGCATGAGCGCGAGCGAATTGAAACTATTGTTCCTCCCGTTCACGCAGGCGAGCGAGCAGATTGCCAAGCGCTACGGCGGCGCCGGTCTCGGGCTGGTGTTCGTCAAGCGCATCGCCAAGGCGATGGGTGGCCATCTTTCCGTCACCAGCAAGAAGGGCGGCGGCAGCACATTCCGCCTCAGCGCGCTGGTCGAGCGCGTCAATGCGCGCCCGGCAGCCAAGCGCAGCGGCGCACGCGTAGCGCCGGCGCGGCCGCTGGCGATCCTCTGCGCCGAGGATAATCCGTATGGCCGCGTGGTGATGAATACGATCCTGTGCGAGCTCGGCCACCGTGTCGATTTCGTCGAGACCGGCGAGGCGGCGGTGAACGCCGCCGAGCGCGGCGGCTATGACGCGGTGCTGATGGATATCACGCTGGCAGGTCTCGACGGCATCGAGGCGACGCGCCGCATTCGCGCGCTGCCGGGCAAGGCGGGGCAGGTGCCGGTGATCGGAATTTCCGGCCGCGCCGAGAGCGGCGACGAAAGCGTCGCGCGCGCGGCCGGCATGGATTTCTATTTCAGCAAACCGGTCAGCCCGGGCAAGCTGGCGCAGGCACTGGCGAGTGCTACGAAGTAGCGCTCACACATTGCTCACGCCGTTCGCCCGTTCGACGATGCGCACCACGTCCGCCATGATGCGGTTCAATTCGAAATCCTTCGGCGTGTAGACGGCGGCGACGCCGGCCTGCTCCAGCGCTTGGGCGTCCTCCGGTGGAATGATGCCGCCCACGACCAGCGGCACGTCGAGCCCGGCCGCCTTCATGCGGCCGACCACGTCCGCCACCAGCGGCAGATGGCTGCCTGAGAGTACGGATAGCCCGATCACGTGCGCTTTTTGCTCGCGCGCGGCATCGACGATCTCCTCCGGTGTCAGGCGAATGCCTTGATAGACCACCTGCATGCCGGCATCGCGCGCGCGCACTGCGATCTGCTCGGCGCCGTTGGAATGGCCGTCGAGGCCGGGCTTGCCGACCAGGAACGTGAGCCGGCGGCCGAGCTTGCGCGAGACGCGGTCGACGTCGGCGCGGATGTCGTCGAGTCCGGTCACATCGTTGCGCATGGCCTGGCCGATGCCGGTGGGCGCGCGGTACTCGCCGAAGGTTTGGCGCAGGGTCCAGCCCCATTCGCCGGTGGTGACGCCGGCTTTGGCGCAGGTGATCGAGGCCGGCATGATATTGCCGCCGCCGGCGGCGGCGCGTTTCAGGTCCTTCAGCGCGGCAGCGACCGCGTTGTTGTCGCGCCCGGCGCGCCAGGCGGCCAGCCGCGCGATCTGTCCTCGCTCGGCGTCTTCCGACACGGTGAGAATGGCATCGGCGGCATCGGCGAGCGGGGAGGGCTCGCTCTCCAGATATTTGTTGACGCCGACCACGATCTGCTCGCCGCGCTCGATCGCTTCCAGCCGCGCGGTGTTGGACTCCACCAGCTGCTGCTTCATGTAGCCGGTATCGACCGCCGCGACCGCGCCACCCATTTCCTCGATGCGCGCCAGCTCTTCCTTGGCTTCGCGCTTGAGCGCGGCTACCTTGCGCGCGATTTCGGACGAGCCGTCGAAAATATCGCCATAGTCGAGCAGGTCGGTCTCGTAGGCGAGAATTTGCTGCATGCGCAGCGACCATTGCTGGTCCCATGGCCGCGGCAGGCCGAGCGCCTCGTTCCAGGCCGGCAACTGCACGGCGCGGGCGCGCGCGTTCTTCGACAGCGTCACCGCCAGCATCTCGATCAGAATGCGCGCGACATTGTTCTCCGGCTGCGGCTCGGTCAGCCCCAACGAGTTCACCTGCACGCCGTAACGGAACAGCCGCTGCTTGGCATCGGTGATGCCGTAACGCTCGCGCGTGATCTCGTCCCACAATTCGACGAAGGCGCGTATCTTGCAAAGCTCGGTGACGAAGCGCAGACCGGCATTGACGAAGAACGAGATGCGCCCCACCACCTCGCCGAATTTATCCAGCGGCACCTCGCCGGAGGCCTTCACCGTATCGAGCACCGCGATGGCGGTGGCGAGCGCGAAGGCGAGCTCCTGCACCGGCGTCGCGCCCGCCTCCTGCAAGTGATAGGAGCAGACATTGATCGGATTCCATTTTGGAATCTCTTTGGTCGTGAATACGATCACGTCCTTGATCAGCCGCATCGACGGCGCCGGCGGAAACACGTAGGTGCCGCGCGAGAGATATTCCTTGA
>DATBZY010000284.1:0-8594 GCA_036512915.1 Pseudolabrys sp.
TTGAAGCGCGCGAGCCGAAGTCCTGCGCAGATCGCGAACACCATCGCCGCGATCCAGCCCGCCGATTTGAGCTCGTGCAGGCCCCAGAAATACAGGATCAGCGCCGGCGCCACGCCGAAATTGACGAAGTCGGCGAGGCTGTCGAGTTCGGCGCCGAAGCGCGAGGTGCCCTTGAGCAGGCGCGCGACCCGCCCGTCGATGCCGTCGAGCAACGCGGCGAACACGATCGCCGCCAGCGCCAGTTCGAGCTTGTTCTCGACCGCCAAGCGGATCGCGGTCAGCCCCGCGCACAGCGCCAACAGCGTGATCAGATTGGGCAGCAGCGTGCGCACCGGGATCGCCTTAAAGCGGCGACGGCGGAGCGGCGGGGCGGGATCGAACGGCGGAAAGACCATGGATATAATATAGACACTTGCGGCCGCGTGCGCCACGGCGCGTGGAACCGCTCGCGGGGCCTCGTTAACGATCTGCCGGCGCCCAATTTTGGTGTTTGCGCACGATCTTTTCCGAAAATCGGCTTCCACGCCGGATCAGGTCCGGTACAGGCTTTTTCGGGATCATGCGCTACCCGCTGCGGAACGCGCGCCCGGCCTCCCCTACCGCGCGCAGATCGGCAAGCACGGTTTCACCGGCGAGCGAGGTCTGCCCGACCGCGACCAGTGGTGGCGTGCCCTCGGGCAGATAGACATCGAGGCGCGAGCCGAAGCGGATCATGCCGAAGCGCTCGCCGGCACCGACCGGCTGTTGCTCGCGCACGAAACAGACGATGCGGCGCGCCACCAGGCCGGCGATCTGTACCACCGCCACGCGCGTCCCCGCCGTGGCGATCACCAGCGAATTGCGCTCGTTGTCGGCACTGGCCTTGTCGAGGTCCGCGTTGAAGAACTTTCCGGGCTGATAAACAATACGCTCGATGCGGCCGGTGACCGGGCTGCGGTTCACGTGGCAATCGAACACGCTCATGAAGATCGAGATGCGCGGCAGTGGTTTGTCGCCAAGGCCGAGCTCATGCGGCGGCGCCGCCGTGGTGATCTGGCTTATGCGGCCGTCGGCAGGCGCCACCACCAGCCCCTCACGCACCGGCGTCACGCGCGGCGGATCGCGGAAGAAATAGGCGCACCAGATCGTCGCCAGCGTGCCGAGCCAGCCGAGCGGGCTCCACAGCCAGAACAGCACCAAGCTTGCTAGCGCGAAGGCGCCGATGAACGGATAGCCCTCCGGCGTGATCGGCACGATTTGCGAGCGAATCGAATCGTAGATCGACATGCGGCTATCCTACTCCGCCGCGTCGGCGGGCGCTTCCAGCGCCGTGGCGGCGGTCGCGCTGATGGCGTCCTCCACCGGCGGCGGATTGCGGTTGGGCGCGGCCGCAGTTTCGCCGGTGCGGGCAAGCTTTTCGCGCGCTTCCTCGGCCTCGCGCTGCCGGTTCCACATGCTTTCGTAGAGCCCTTTCTGGGCCAGCAGCGCAAAATGGGTGCCGCGTTCGACGATCTCGCCCTGGTCGAGCACGATGATCTCGTCAGCGCCGACGATGGTCGAGAGCCGGTGCGCGATCACTAGCGTGGTGCGGTTGCGCGAGACGCGCTCCAGCGCGTGCTGAATTTCTTTCTCGGTGTGACTGTCGAGGGCAGAGGTCGCCTCGTCGAGCACCAGAATCGGCGGCGCTTTCAGGATCGTGCGCGCGATGGCGACGCGCTGCTTCTCGCCGCCCGACAGCTTGAGCCCGCGCTCGCCGACTTCGGTTTCGTAGCCCTTGGGCGCAAGCCGGATGAGACTATCGATCTGCGCGAGCGATGCTGCCTCCTCGACCTCGGAGTCGCTCGCCTCCCAGCGGCCGTAGCGGATGTTGTAGCGGATGGTATCGTTGAACAGCACGGTGTCCTGCGGCACCATGCCGATCGCCTTGCGCAGCGAGGTCTGCGTTACCTGGGCGATATCCTGGCCGTCGATCAGAATGCGGCCGCCCGCGAGATCGTAAAAGCGGAACAGCAGCCGCGAGATCGTCGACTTGCCGGCGCCGGACGGGCCGACCACCGCCACCGTCTTACCGGCTGGCACCTCAAAGCTGATCCCCTTGAGGATGCGGCGCTCCGGCTCGTAGGAAAAGACGACATCTTCGAAACGGATGGTGCCGCTCGTGACTTTCAGCGGCGCTGCTGCCGGCTCATCCTTGATTTCCGGATCGCGGCTCAAAATCGAGAACATGATCTCAATATCGGTTACCGCCTGCTTGATCTCGCGATAGACCATGCCCATGAAATTGAGCGGCTGGTAGAGCTGGATCATCATGGCGTTGATCAGCACAAAATCGCCGACCGTCTTGGTGCCGGCCTGGATCTCGTAGGCGCACATTACCATCGCGGCGGCGAGCCCGAAGGTGAAGATCACCGCCTGGCCGGCGTTGAGCACGGCGAGCGAGGTATAGGCCATGACGCTGGCGTCCTCGTAGCGCGCCATGGCGCGGTCGTAGCGTTCGACTTCGCGCTGCTCGGCGCTGAAATATTTCACCGTCTCGTAGTTGATCAGCGAGTCGATCGCCTTGACGTTGGCGTCGGTGTCGCTGTCGTTCATCTTGCGGCGGATGCCAATGCGCCATTCGGTGGCCTGATAGGTGTACGCCATGTAGACCGTGACGGTGACCAGGATCACCAGGACGTAGCGCCAGTCGAATTGCCACATCAGCACGCTAACGATCAGCGCCAACTCGATGATGGTCGGCGACAACTGCAGGATCACCATCCGCACGATGGTCTCGATGGCGTTGCGGCCGCGCTCGAGCACGCGGGTGAGCCCGCCGGTCTTGCGCTCAAGATGGAAGCGCAGCGAGAGCTCGTGCATGTGCACGAAGGTGCGGAAGGCGAGCCGGCGCACCGCATGCATCGCCACCTTGGCGAACAGCCCATCGCGCAGCTGTGTGAGCGCCGCCATCAGGATGCGCATGCCGCCATAGGCGATCGTCATGGCGACGGGTGCGGCCAGCGCCCACAGCAGCCAGTCGGAGGCGGCGACCGGCGCGCTGCCATGGCCGGCGAGCGCATCGGTGGCCCATTTGAAGGTGAAGGGAACCGCGATGGTCGCAAGCTTGGCTGCCAAAAGCAGCACCATGGCGCCGATCACCCGCACCTTCAGGTCGTGGCGATCCGACGGCCAGATATAGGGCCACAGGTGGATCACAGTCGAAAACAGCGCACCGCGGTTGGCGGAGACGCGAGGCGGTGGCTCGGGGGATCGATGGTGAGGGTTAGCAGTCATTCAGGGCCCGGAACGGACGGGCCTTGGCCGGCGCCGTCGAGGCCCCTCATATAGGAGGATTCTCGCCGACAATCACCCTTCCGTCGGCGTCGCCGCGATGCAGAGGGGGTATTTCGGCTGCCGCCTTGACGCTGCCGCAGACGCGATGCACATGCATGCCCATGAACCGAATGGAAAAACCGAGTAAAATCGGAAAAATCTGCGTCTACTGCGGCTCCGGCCCGGGCACCGACCCGGCTTTCGTGGAGGCAGCCCGCGCCTTCGGCAAAATTCTCGCCAAAAATGCAATAGGCCTGGTCTATGGCGGCGGCGCCGTCGGCATGATGGGCGCGCTGGCGTTCTCCGTCCTCGATCAGGGCGGCGACGTGACCGGCATCATCCCCGAGTTCCTGATGTCGCGCGAGCGGGCGCTGCGCGGGACGCACAACCTCATCGTCACCAACGACCTGCACGAGCGCAAGCGCAAGATGTTCGAGATGGCGGACGCCTTCGTGGCCATGCCGGGCGGCGTCGGCACGCTGGAGGAACTGGTCGAGCAGATCACCTGGGTGCAGCTTGGCCGTCACCGCAAGCCGGTGCTGATCGCCAATATCAAAGATTTCTGGCAGCCGCTGTGCGCGCTGCTCGATCACATGAAGGCGCTCGAATTCATCCGCGGCGATCTCGCTTTCGATCTGCTGGTTGCCGACAAAGTGGGCGACATTCTGCCGCTGCTGCAAAAGGCGGCGGAGGCAGTGCCGGAAGGCGCGAAGACAATTGCGGCGGAAGCCGCCGACAAACTTTAGCAGCTACTTCGCGGCGGTGAACGTCACCGCCTCGATCCGGTTGCCGTCCGGATCGCGGATGAAGGCGGCGTAATAGCTCGCGTTATATTCCGGACGAAAACCCGGCGTGCCGTCGGAAGTGCCACCGCCGGCGAGCGCGGCTGCATAGAAGGCATCGACCGCGGCAGCTTCGCGCACGCGCAGGGCGACATGGGCACCATTTTGGGCGCCATTGTCGGCGCCGAACGCGCTGAGATTTTTGCGCTCGTTGAGCCAGAACTCGGGATATTTCTTGCCATAGCCGATGCTGGCCGGCCAGTCGCGCAGCCGCGTGAAGCCAAGCGTGGTGAGCAACGGCTCATAGAAGCGCGCCGCCGCCTTGAGATCGCGCACCGCAATCGAGACGTGGTCGATCATGGCATTTCCTCTTCCACTTCTTCCCGCCTGCGGCGAGAGGGAAGTATCTCACGCCGGCGCGTCGGATTTCACGAGCTTATAAATGATGGAATCCATCAACGCCTGGAATGAGGCGTCGATGATGTTGGGCGACACGCCGATGGTGGTCCAGCGCTCGCCGGCCTCGTCCTCGCTCTCGATCAGCACGCGCGTTACCGCCTCGGTGCCGGAATTGAGGATGCGCACGCGGTAGTCGGTGAGCTTGAGCCCCGCGATATACTTCTGGTACTTGCCGAGGTCCTTGCGCAGCGCGAGGTCGAGCGCGTTGACCGGGCCATTGCCTTCCGCGGCCGAGATCATATTGTCGTCGCCGACCGTGACCTTCACCACCGCCATGGTGACGGTGACGCGCTCGCCCCTGGCGTTGTTGCGCTGCTCGACATTGACGTCGAACTGATTGACGTCAAAATAATTCGCCACTTTTCCGAGCGTGCGCCGCGCCAGCAGTTCGAACGAGGCATCCGCCGCCTCGTAGGCATAGCCGATGGCCTCGCGCTCCTTGACGATCTCCAGCAGGCGGCCGATGCGCGGATCGTCCTTGTCGGCCTTGATGCCGATACGCTCGAGCTCGGCCACCACGTTGGACCTTCCGGCCTGCTCCGACACCAGCACCTTGCGCTTATTGCCGATGGAGTCCGGCGCAACGTGCTCGTAGGTCGCCGGATCCTTGGCAATGGCCGAGGCATGGATGCCGGCCTTGGTCGCAAACGCGCTCTCGCCCACATAGGGTGCGTTCCGGTTGGGCGCGCGGTTGAGCCGCTCATCGAGCGCATGCGAGACCTGCGCGAGCCTCTTAAGCGCCGCGTCGGAGACGCCGATGTCGAAGCGCTCGGCAAATTCCGGCTTGAGCTTGAGCGTCGGGATGATCGACACGAGATTGGCATTGCCGCAGCGCTCGCCGAGGCCATTGAGCGTGCCCTGGATCTGCCGCGCGCCGGCGCGCACGGCGGCGAGAGAATTGGCCACCGCCTGCTCGGTGTCGTTATGCGCGTGGATGCCAACATGATCGCCGGGGATCGTCTTCACCACCTCGGCGACGATCTTTTCCACTTCGTGCGGGAGCGTGCCGCCATTGGTATCGCAGAGCACGACCCAGCGCGCACCTTCCGCATAAGCCGCCCTCGCGCAAGCAAGCGCAAATTGCGGATTGGCCTTATAGCCGTCGAAGAAATGCTCGCAGTCGAGCAGCACTTCGCGGCCCTTCTGCTTAGCCGCGCGCACGCTGTCGCGGATCGAAGCGATGTTTTCTTCTGTCGTCGTCCCCAACGCCACGCGCACGTGATAGTCCCACGACTTGGCAACAAAGCAGATGGCGTCGGCCTTGGCCTCCAGCAGCGCGGCAAGCCCCGGATCGTTCGACGCCGAGCGGCCCGGCCGCCGCGTCATGCCGAAGGCGGTGAAGGTGGTATTGAGCCCGCGGTCGCGGGCGAACAGTTCGGTGTCGGTCGCATTGGCGCCAGGGTAGCCGCCCTCGACATAGTCGATGCCGAGCTCGTCGAGCATGCCGGCGATTGCCAGCTTGTCGACGAGCGTAAAATCGACGCCGTTGGTCTGCGCGCCGTCACGCAGCGTGGTGTCGAACAGATAGAGGCGTTCCTTGGCCATGCGGGCTCAGGTCAAGCGGTAAACGACATAGAAGGCAATCAGCACCGCCGCTGCGATCACCGCGTATTTGAGCACGATGTAATAGAGCCAGTGGCGTGGGAACGGTGTGTCGGGTTTGGTCATGAAGCCTCCCGTTTGGCAGCGAGTTGTTTGTGCAGCGTGGTGTTGGCGAGCCATTCGCCGCCGGTCATAACAGTGTTGCGCTGCTGGGCGATATAGCTGCGCTTCTCGAAGAAGCCGCGCGCGGTGTCGCTGGCATCGACCACAAGCTTGGCGGCGCCGCGCGAACCGGCAAGTTTCTCCAGCGCGTCGATCAGCATGGCGGCGACGCCCTGCCCCACGGCCGCCGGATGGACATAGAGCAGGTCGATCTTGTTGCCGCTGGCGAGCGAGGCGAAGCCTACGGCGGAGCCCTCCAGGGTGGAAACAAGCGTCAATTGGCTGCCGAGTTTCTTGCCGAAACCGGCTTCGTCATCGGCGGCGGAAGCCCAGGCCTTCTGCTGCGCCTCACTATAATCCTCAGCGGTCAGTTCGGAGACACTGGCGCGGAAGATATCCGCCAGCAGCGCGGAGTCTTCGGCCAAGTACGGCCGCAGCGCGAGCTTGGGATGCGCCCGGGCCATCATCGCGCGATCTCCCAGGTGGTGCCGTCTTTCGAGTCCTTGAGCACGACGCCCATGGCGGCGAGCGCGTCGCGGATGCGATCGGATTCTTTGAAGTCTTTCGCCTTGCGGGCGGCGTTGCGCGCTTCGATTAGGCCAGCCACCGCGCTCTGATCGATACCCGAAATTGAAATCTCTTTGCCCTTTCGGCTGGATGCGGTATCGCCCAACAAGCCAATCAGCATAGCGGATGACTTGAGATAGCGCTTTGCATCTTCTCCGGTGCGGTCACCCAGCATGGATACACCGGCCTCAAAAGTGGTGCCGACCTCGGGAGGACGGGCCATTTGGTGCAATCGGGCGATTGCAGCAGGTGTGTTCAAATCATCGGAAAGAGCTGCACTGAAAATACTATCGACCTCGGGAGCTGGTGGAACATCACCAATGGCTTGATACCAGGTATCAAGAATCTTCGTGCTTTCGTCCAAACCTCGCATGGTCCAATCAATCGGCTGCCGATATTGCGTGCGCAGCATATTCAACCGCACCACCTCGCCCGGCCAATCCTTCAATAATTCGTGGATCGTCACGAAGTTGCCGAGGCTCTTCGACATCTTCTCGCCTTCGACCTGCAGGAAGCCGTTATGCATCCAATAGTTCGCCATCACGCCGGTATGGAAGGCGCAGCGCGATTGCGCGATCTCGTTCTCGTGATGAGGAAACACCAGATCGATGCCGCCGCCGTGGATGTCGAAGGTTTCGCCGAGATGCTTCCAGGCCATAGCCGAGCACTCGATGTGCCAGCCCGGCCGGCCGGGCGCCTTGATGCCGCACGGTGACGGCCACGCCGGCTCGCCCGGCTTCGACGGCTTCCACAGCACGAAGTCGGTCGGGTTGCGCTTATAGGGCGCGACTTCGACACGGGCGCCGGCGATCATCTCGTCGAGCGGGCGGCTGGAGAGCTTGCCGTAATCCGGCATCGACGGCACGTCGAACAGCACATGCTCTTCGGCGACATAGGCGTGCCCGGCGGCGACCAGCTTCTCGATCAGCGCCTTCATCGGCTCAATGTGCTCGGTCGCGCGCGGCTCAACCGTCGACGGCAAACAGCCGAGCGCCTCCACGTCTGCTTTGAAATTCTTGTAAGTATCTTCGGTCAATTCCCGAATCAAAACGCCGCGCTCGGCCGCGCGCGCATTGATCTTGTCGTCCACGTCGGTGATGTTGCGCACATATGTGACGTGCTCGGCGCCGTAGATATGCCGCAGCAGCCGGAACAGCACGTCGAACACGATGACCGGCCGCGCATTGCCGATATGGGCGAAGTCGTAGACCGTCGGCCCGCACACATACATGCGCACGCGCGCCGAATCGATCGGGCGAAACACCCGCTTCTCGCGCGTCAGCGTATCGTAGAGCTTGAGCTCCATAACAAAGACATCCCTCGGCCGCGCTGGCCGGGCGTCCTGCTATCTCGAACTTGAGAAAAGACGGCCGCAGCCAGCGTGGTGCGCTAGCTAATAATCTCGCGGCAAATGCCGCAGATATGGTTAAGGCCGTGCATGGGGCGGCACAATGATGAGTTGGGCGGATGCCGTCAAGACCCGCCGCCGCCTGTAAATCGCCCGCATGCGCCTGGCCGGCGCCCACACGGTTAAGCAGGGGAATCGGGTGAAAAAATTATGCGGCGATGAGGCTTGCGAGGAAGTCATCGTCCCACGCGGCAACTTTGCGCTTGAGGCGGAGGGAATCCTTACCGGGTGCTAGTCGGATTAGGTTGTGGGCCATGTGCTTGAGCGTGGTGAAATTGGCGGGCGCGTTGTCGGTGCGGATACGGCATTCGTCATCGCGAAAGATCATGTCCATGACCCAGTGGAGGCTATTTTCGACCGCCCAGTGGCTGCGGATGATCGGC
>DATBZY010000285.1:0-12666 GCA_036512915.1 Pseudolabrys sp.
CGCTCTCATCCGCCAAACGCTTTATACTGTGATGTCCCGATAATTTCTTTCACCATGGCACGTATACTAATCACAGGTGGTGCCGGCTATGTCGGTAGCCATTGCGCCAAAGCGCTCGCCGCGGCGGGACACGAGGGTGTCGTATTCGACAGCCTCGTGTTCGGTCATCGCGAGTTGGTGCGCTGGGGACAATTAGTCGAGGGAGATATTCGCGATGGCGCCGCGCTCGATGCTGTATTTTCAGCTTACCGATTTGACGCCGTCATGCATTTCGCCGCGCTCGCCTATGTGGGGGAGTCGGTCACCGCGCCAGGCCGATATTATGACGTCAACGTGAACGGTACACGGACATTGCTTGATGCGATGGTGCGCACCGGCGTGCATTCGATCGTATTTTCGTCAAGCTGCGCGATCTACGGCGAGCCGGATACCATACCGATCAGCGAGCGCACGGTGCTTAATCCGATCAATCCCTATGGCTTCACCAAGCTCGTCTGCGAGCACATGATGGACGATTTCGGCCGCGCCCACGGGCTAAAATCGGCCAGGCTGCGCTACTTTAACGCCGCCGGCGCCGATCCCACGGCTGAGATCGGCGAGGTTCACGATCCGGAGACCCATCTCATTCCGCTGGTACTCGACGCGGCTTCGGGTAGAAAGCCCGATATCACGGTGTTTGGAACAGACTATCCGACGCCGGATGGCACTGCCGTACGTGACTACGTTCATGTGTCCGATCTCGCCCGCGCGCATGTGCTGGCGCTCGAGTATCTGCTCGACAACGGCGACACCATCGCCGTGAACCTCGGTACCGGTCGTGGCATCTCGGTCCGTCAGGTGGTCGATACGGTGCGACGCATTACGGGACGCGAGGTCGTTGCCCGCGACGCGTCTCGGCGGGCAGGGGACCCGCCAACACTGGTAGCCGATCCGAAAAAAGCCGGCGAACGGTTGTCTTGGGCGCCGCAGCATTCCGATCTTGGCACCATCATCACCGACGCTTGGCGTTGGCATAACAAAAGATTTGGTAGCAAGGGCGTGTAGAAGTCAGCTGCAATATTGGGTTTCCGAACTCGCAATGGCCGCAATGCCCGCATCGCCTGATTTCCGACATGATGGCGAATTCATCGACGAGAACGGTGGCGGCGCCGGGGTGCGCCTGCGTAAGCGGCCACCGGGAAGGCCTCCCACACAGAGGTGAGCGAGACCAATCACGCGGCTCTTGATGCGCGCTGTGTTGCGCAAATAATTGCACACTTAATATTGACCCAATAATTTTATGCGCATATATTTACGCTTAGTAAGGTAGCCATGTTGCAGCTGGAAACCAACAGAAACAAGGTGGTCACCCGGCTTGAACGCGACGGCTGGGTCGGTCGCCATGGTGGTGACCACGATGTTTATAAGCATCCCGCAAGGCCCGGCCGCATCATCGTGCCGCGTCACCGTAGTTTATCACCCGGCGTAGCGCGTGCCATCGCCAAGGCTGCTGGCTGGCGGGGTTAATAGGAGGAGATCATGCGTTACATCGCTCTGGTGGACGGCAAGGCTGGCGCCTATGGCGTAGTGGTGCCGGATTTGCCCGGCTGCACCTCGGCCGGTTCCACCACCGACGAAGCTCTGCGCAGCGCCGTCGAAGCGGTGCGATTGTGGGTCGAAGACGCGATCGATGACGGCGAGGCGTTACCACCGCCGCGCTCGGTTGAGGCGTTGCGCGCCGATCCCGAGGTTGCCACAGCGCTAGCGGAGGGCGCCGCGCTTGCCATTGTACCGCTACTCCTGGACTCTGGCCGCGCGGTGCGGGCCAATTTGTCGCTCGATGCCGGCCTGCTCGATGCCATCGATGATGCGGCAAAGGCACATGGGCTCACGCGTTCGGCTTTTCTCGCGAGCGCTGCGCGGGAGAAGATCGAAGGGCGCGCGGGATCGCGAGAGATACCTATCGACACTCCTTCGGCGCGCACGCCGCGCGGTCGCCAAATCAACAAACGACGCGCCTAGCAGGTGTTACGGAAAAAAAGACGATCGCGACAATCACCAAGAGCGTCTTAGAGTCGGTTTCGAAAGTCATGAAGCACGCGCAATGCGGCGGACAAGGAGCATGACGGAGGCGGCGTAGAGGAATGCGCGCGCCGAGTCGATGGTGGCCTCGAAGTCCTTTGCCAGGCGCCGATTACGCCCGATCCAGACGAAGAACCGCTCGACGACCCAACGCCGTGGCTGAACGGCGAAGCCGATCTGATCGGGGTTTTTGCGCACGATCTCGACGGCGATCAACGTGGCCTTGGCAACCTTCTCACCCGTGTATCCGCTGTCGGCGAAGACCCGCTGGATGAACGGGAAGATATGACGCGAGGCCCGCAGAAGCGGTCCGCCGCCATCGCGGTCTTGGATGCTCGCCGGATGCGGTTCAAGCACGAGGCCGCGCCCATCCGTATCGATGAGGGCATGGCGCTTACGCCCGTTGATCTTTTTCCCGGCATCGTAGCTGCGCGGCCCGCCAGCCTCAGTCGTCTTGACGCCCGATTAGAGAAGCGGACATCGCTTTCTCACAATCGGATAAAGTAGAGGTCAAGCCATAGTGGCGTGATGATCGATAATGACCATCCCGGCGGGCTGATCATCGAGTCGAACGTTGAGACGTCGGCTGAGCCCGCGGCTAGCGCCACGCCGGAAACGCCGCCCAGAACCTGGATGATTAAAAGGAGAGACCAGAGTTAAAAACAAGTCGAGGTTGTATTTTTCTGAAACGACATCGGCGGGCTCGTGCTGTTCCTCACCGGTAATTTCGTCGCAGCGCATCTGATCGGTCGTTGACGAAGCGTTTACGACTTCCCCGTGAGGTGCGATGTCGGCGCACCGCGGTTAACACCTTCGCAAGGTTAATCAGTCCATAAAAAACCTGTCGCGTTGTCGCCAGTCCGGCGGCAGGCCTGGGCATGAATTTGTTGCGGTGTCGCGTGAGCGGACTCATGGCAGTTTCGCGTAGGCGTAGGCGTAGGCGTCGACGGCGGCGGCTTGCGCAGATCGGTTGCGGCGTGCTGGTCTTAGCGCTGCTGCCGAGCACGATCGGCTTCCAGGATCTCGGCGCGTTGCTGGCGCGCCAACCGGCGGTCGCCGGGCGCGCGCGCGAGCACCTGATCGCATCGCCCTTCGGCACCATTCACGCCGCCATGTTCAGCATGCCGCGGCCAGTCGGCACCACGATCCCGCACCCGCCGCTCTATGCCCTGGCGAATTTCGATCCGACCGACATCACCGGCTCGATCGGCGCGCAGCCGCTCGGCGATCCGACGGCGCCGCTGCAATTCCCCACGGTCAATCGTAAGGCCAAGGGCGATTCGGTGCTCGCGCGTCCGCGCGAGCCGCTGCCGCCGCTGCCGCCGCTGCTCGCGATCGAGCCTATGCCGGAGGCCGACGCCTCACTGAAGAAGGACGAAGCTGGCGGCCGCTTCGAGCGGTACTCGGAATACGAATTCGCCGACGTTCCGGACCAACGGCCGCCGACGCCCGATGTCGATCTGCCCTATGTCGATATTCCGCCTGCCGATCTCACCGCGATCGCGCCCAAGCGCGGCGGTGGCAAGGACGCGGCGCTCGTCTTTTTTGGCGCCGATCCGATGGCGGTGGAACAGGAAGCCATCGCGCCCTGGGCGCCCGGCGAAGCGCCGGTGGTACTGGCATCGCGTGCGTCCGGCGATCCCGACATCAAGCAGTCGGCGCTGGCGCCGCCAGAGCAAGGCAGCGAGAGCAAAGCCGGTGAAACCATCGCCAGCAAGGGCGAGGTCACCGGTGTCGACCAGCGGCCGAAATCGCCGGCGGAGCGGCTGGCACTCACCGGCACGGCGCGCGCCAAGGCCGAGAAATGTCTCGCCAACGCGGTCTATTTCGAAGCACGCGGCGAGCAGGTGCGCGGGCAGATCGCGGTCGCGCAAGTGGTGATGAACCGCGTGTTCTCGCCGTTCTATCCGCACGATGTCTGCGGCGTCGTTTACCAGAACTCGCACCGCCATCTCGCCTGCCAGTTCACCTTTGCTTGCGACGGCATTCCCGACATCGTCACCGAACCGGATGCCTGGGAACGGGCCAAGCGCATCGCGCGCGACATGCTCGATGGCAAGCTGTGGATGCCCGAGGTGGCGAAGGCCACCCACTATCATGCTTATTGGGTGCACCCGAGCTGGGTCGCGGAAATGAAAAAGTTGTACAAGCTCGGCGTGCACACATTTTATCGCCCGCGCGACTGGGGCGATGGCTCCGATGAGCCAACCTGGGGTGACGCGGCGACGACCGAGAAGTTAGCCGTGAAGGAAGAACAGGCGGGGCCAGTAAGCCATAGCGTGGAATGGCTCCGGTCCGAGGGGGGGCAAGCGTCAATTCGCCAAAACGCTCGCAAATAATGCCGTCCGCTCAAGCCATGCGCGGCGCAAATGGCTACGATCACGAATATTAGTTATGGACTAGCTGGCCGACCGTCTATGTTCCGCCTCCGTCCGCGCCGGGTTCGATAGCGGCGCCGATGTCACAACAATTCGGCCGGAGCAATCTCACGATGTCGGTGCAATCAGCGGCGGACAAGTCGGCCATGACCGGCGCATGGCGCACGCCGCTCGTTATCCTCGTTTGCGGCTGCCTGATCGGCGCGGTCGGGTTCGGACCGCGCGCCGCGCTCGGACTGTTCCTGACGCCGATGTCGTCGGCGTATAGCTGGGGCCGCGACGTGTTCGCGCTCGCGCTGGCGATCCAGGTGATCGTCTGGGGCACCGCGCAACCATTCGTCGGCGCCATCGCCGACCGCTTCGGAACCATGCGCGTGCTCTCGGCCGGCGCGGTGCTCTACTGCGCGGGCCTCACGCTGATGGCCTATTCGACCACGCCCGGCATGCTCGATTTGTCGGCCGGCGTGTTGACCGGCCTCGGCATCGCCGGCAGCTCGTTCACGATCGTGATTGCCGCCTTCGGCAAGCTGATGCCGCCGCATATGCGCTCGCTCTCGTTCGGCGCCGGTACTGCCGCCGGCTCGTTCGGACAATTTCTGTTCTCGCCGTTGGCGGTGGGTTTCATCGACCACCTCGGCTGGCAGCACGCCCTCATCGCGTTCGGCATCATCACGTTGCTGGTGATTCCGCTTTCGTTCGCGTTGCGCACGGCGCCGATGGATATGAGCATGAAGCCGGGCGCCGCCAGCCAGCAGTCGCTGCGCCACGCGCTGGCCGAGGCCTTCGGGCACCGCTCCTACATTCTGCTGGTGCTCGGCTTCTTCACCTGCGGCTTCCAGCTGCTGTTCATCACGGTGCATCTGCCCGCCTATCTGGTCGATCGCGGATTGTCGATCGACGCAGGCGCCTGGACGCTCGGCGTCATCGGGCTGTTCAACATCATCGGCTCGGTCACCGCCGGCTGGCTCGGCGACCGCATGCCGAAACGCTATTTGCTCTCGATCATCTATGTGCTGCGCTCGCTGGCGGTGGTGGTGTTCATCAGTCTGCCGGTGACGCCGATCTCCGCGGTGATCTTCGGCGCGGTGATGGGTTTGCTGTGGCTGTCCACCGTGCCGCCGACGTCGGCGCTGGTGGCGTTGATGTTCGGCACCCGCTGGATGGCGACGCTGTTCGGCTTTGCCTTCTTCAGCCACCAGGTCGGCGGTTTCCTCGGCGTCTGGCTGGGCGGCATCCTGTTCGAGCGCACCGGCTCGTACAATGTGGTGTGGTGGCTCTCGGTGGTGTTCGGCCTGCTGTCGGCGATCATCAACCTGCCGATCGTCGAGAAGCCGATCGCGCGCGCGGTGCCGGCGTGAGAGACTTGCGCGCCTGACGTCGCCGCGCCATGAATGCCCTCCGAGCTGTTCAAGCAACGAGGCGCTCAGTGCCGACATTCAAGGCGATGGTGATCGAGAAGGCCGACGGCGGCACGAAAGCCGCGCTGACCGATTTCGACGAAGCTAATCTGATGGACGGCGACGTGACCGTCGCGGTCGAATATTCCACGGTTAATTACAAGGACGGGCTCGCCATCACCGGCAAGGCGCCGGTGGTGCGCCGCTTCCCAATGATCGCGGGCATCGATTTCGCCGGCACTGTGGAATCTTCCAGCCATCCGGCCTGGAAGCCGGGCGACAAGGTGATCCTCAACGGCTGGGGCTGCGGCGAGACCCATCTCGGCGGCTTTGGCGAGAAGGCGCGGGTCAAAGGCGATTGGCTGGTGCCGCTGCCGGCCAGCATGAGCGCGCGCGAGGCGATGGCGATCGGCACCGCCGGCTACACCGCCATGCTGGCGGTGATGGCGCTGGAACGCCACGGCCTCACGCCCGAGCTCGGGCCGGTCGCGGTCACCGGGGCCGCCGGCGGCGTCGGCTCGGTCGCGATCGCCCTGCTGGCCAAGCGCGGCTTTGCCGTCAGCGCGATCACCGGTCGCAGCGGCGAGGCCGACTACCTCAAGGGCCTGGGCGCATCCGAGATCGTCGAGCGCCAGGACCTCGCCGGGGCGCCTAAGCTGCTCGCCAAGGAGCGCTGGGCGGGCGCCGTCGATGCGGTCGGTTCCACGACGCTGGCCAACCTGTTGTCGATGACCCGCTATGGCGGGGCGGTGGCCGCCTGCGGACTGGCCGGGGGCATGGACCTGCCCACGTCGGTTGCCCCGTTCATTCTGCGCGGGGTGTGTCTTTACGGCATCGATTCCGTGATGTGCCCGCTTCCGCGCCGCAGAGAGGCGTGGAAAAGGCTGGAAAACGACCTTGACCGCCTAAAACTGGCCGCGATGACTCGTGAAATACGCCTTTCCGGGGTTGCGGAAGCGGCGGGCTCGATCCTGGCCGGGCAGGTGCGCGGCCGGGTCGTGGTCAAAATCGGGTAAACGCGTTCAGGATTTGTCGACGAAATCCTGGCATAATTGCTCAGGCTTGAAAAACGGGCCGTCGTGTCGGTAAAGCGCTGGCGTTAGTCGGAGTTGTGAAATGTTGCGTGGATTTGCGTTGCTTACCAGCCTGTTGGCCGCGCTGCCGGCGATTGCCGGCGAAATGAGCGCGGACGAGGCCAGCCGCTTCGTCATCGGCAAGATGTTCAACTACACCTGTTTCGAAGGCACCCGCGGGCAGGGCCGCGTCTTGCAAGACGGCTCAGTGATCGGCTCCATCCAAGTTCGCGGCGCCGGCCTGGTGCGCTACGCGACGCTGCCGCCCGGTTCGCTGCGGGTGAAGGGCGAAGCCGTTTGCGCCACGGTGCGCGGTCTGCCGGTGCAGCCATGCTTCAGTCTGCAGCGGATCAGCGACAACAGCTTCCGCGGTGCGATCTCAGGCCTGAGCTTTGCCTATTGCGATTTCAATCACCACAACGGGCGCACGACCGTGACGCATAGCGCGCGCGGCGCGCAGCCGCTGGGCTTGCGCCCGTCGCTCACCGCCGACATGCAGTAGCCAACTCTCAGCTTTCCGCCGGGAAGATCATGCAGGTCGTGGTGGCGTGGGCATAAAGCTTGCCCAGGCCATCCTTCAGATCGCCTTGCGCGGTGGCCATCGTGCGGCCGCGATGGATGATGCGGCCTTCCGCGCGCACCGGCCTGGTGTCCTTGGTCAGCGGCCGCACCAGATTCAATTTGAGCTCCAGCGTGGTCCAGGCCTCGCCCTTGGCGATGGTCGAGAAGATCGCGCAGCCGAGCGCGGAATCAAGCAGCGTCGCGGCGAAGCCGGCGTGCACCGTGCCGATCGGATTGTAGTGGCAGAAATCCGGCAGGCCCTCGAACACGGCGCGGCCGTTCTCGACTTCGATCAGGTGAAAACCCAGGACTTCGCACATCGGCGCCTGCGGCAGCGTGCCGTCGACGATCGCCTGCAGGAAGCCGAGCCCGTCATAAGAATTGCGAATCTCCAGCGCCACCACGCCGTATGTCTTAGCCGTCACGTCGCCCCCGCGCTTGAATGCGCCAGTCTAGATCAGCCGGTTACTCGATATCGAGCCGGAACGGATCGCCCTCACTGGCGGCATGGCCGGGGCCGATGGTCTCGACCGCGCGCACCATGCGGCCATCGCGTTTGAGCAGGCGGTCGGCAATCGAGACGATGCGCGCATTGGGCTGCGCGGTGCGCGAGGCGCGCCGGATCTCCCAGGCGATCTGCAACTCGTCGCGCTGCGGATTGAGCGCGCAGGCCGCGACATAGGCGCCGGCGGACGAGCGGCTGATGCCGGCGAAGCAATGCACTACCATCGGCGCCGCGCGATCCCAGCCGCCGACGAAGTCGATCAGCCGTTCCACATGCTCCTGCGCGGGCACAGTGTAGCCGTCCATGGGCGAGGCGATGTCGTCGACGGCGAGCACGAGATGATTCTCGGGCGCGATATGACTCGGCCGCTGCACCCGGTCGGTGAGCCGCAACAGGGTGACGATATGGCGCGCCCCGGTTTCATCGACCGTGGCATGCAGACGTGCGAGCGAGCAGACGTGAATCATGGTGGCAATAGAACCTGTTGTTCACGTCATATCTATGACGTCGGCGGGGCTATGCAAAGTGTCACCCGCGCAGGAGTTTTTCGAAGCGCTCGCGGAAGCGTCCCTCGGCAGCGCCGGCCGGCCAGGGCATCAGATAGTCGCGCTCGAGTGCGGCGGAGAATTTCGGCGGCTGGCCAAAGAACTTGCGCGCCTCGTCCTCCTGGAATCCAGCAAGACGCGTGGCCTCCAGATAGGCAGCGGCGCGGTCGGCCGCCTTGATCAGGTTTGGTAGGGTTTCCGGTAGTTTCGCCGGCAGGCCGAAGCGCAGATGGATGGCGGCGAGCAGCCGGTGTTCCACCGCCTTGTAGCGGTCGCCGATCACCACCTTGAACGGCGAGATCATGTCGCCGATCACGTATTCCGGCGCGTCGTGCAGCAGCAGCGCGAGCCGGCCGCTGCGGTCGAGTCTTGGAATTTTCGCGCGCGCCAGCGCCTCGACCAGCAGTGAATGCTGGGCGACCGAGTAGATATGGGCGCCCTTGGTCTGGCCGTTCCAGCGCGCGACGCGGGCGAGCCCGTGCGCGATGTCCTCAATCTCGACGTCGAGCGGGGAGGGGTCGAGCAGATCGAGCCGGCGGCCCGACAGCATGCGCTGCCACGCGCGCGGTGGAGTTGCCCGCTTCGCCTTAGGGGGGGTGCGCGCTTTGCTCATTGTTGCTTCGCGAGTTTTACGCAGGCCGCGTGGCGATGACACGTGACTAGATGGTCGTTGACCATGCCGACCGCCTGCATGAAGGCATAGACGATGGTCGGCCCGACGAACTTGAAGCCGTGGCCAATGAGCTGCTTCGACATCTTGCGCGATAATTCGGTTTCGGCCGGCACCTGTTTGGGCTTACGGAATTTGTTGAGCTTCGGCTTGCCGTCGAGATGCTCCCACAACAGTCTCGAAAACCCCGGGCCGCTCTCCATGATCTTGAGCCAGGCGCGCGCCGAGCCCACCGCGCCCTCGATCTTGGATCGGTTGCGCACGATGCCGGCATCCTGCATCAGCCGCTCGATTTTCTTCGGCGTGTAGCGCGCGATTTTTTCCGGCTGGAAATCATCGAAGGCGCGCCGGAAATTCTCCCGCTTGCGCAGGATGGTGATCCAGGACAGCCCGGCCTGGAAGCCGTCGAGCACGAGCTTTTCATACAGCGCGCGGTCGTCGAATTCCGGCACGCCCCATTCTTCGTCGTGATAGGCGACGTAAAGCGGATCCTGCTTCGGCCAGGGGCAGCGCTTGAGGCCGTCGGGATGGAGGAGAGGCGCGCTCATGACGCGGCTTTTGTCTCGCCCGGCCATGCGAAATTCGCCCAATCCGGCTTCACCACGCGGATGGCGATGCCGCCGCAGTTAAGCGGCGTTGCGCTCGCCAGCGCGTCGGCGACGCGATCGAGCCGCAACAGCGCGAGGCCGCGCCCCTTCGCGGTCGAGCCGAGCGTGCCGACCTGCTTGTCGCCCGCCATCACCGGCAAGCCGGAGACTGGCGCGAAATCGTCATAGGCGACCGGCACCACACGGCTGCGCGCGCTGGCACGATGCTCGACCCGCGACACCACCTCCTGGCCGACATAGCAGCCCTTGTCGAAATCGACGCCGGCGAGCTGGTCCATGTCGGCTTCGTGCGGGAAGGTATCGCCGTAAATGAAATCGTTGCCGCCGCGCGGCACGCCGAGCGCGATGCGATGCGCGTCGTAGCTCTCAGGCTCGGTGAGGCTGGCGCCGAGATCGGCGGCGGCCTCGGGGGCAAGCTGCGGCGGCAGCATGATGCGCGACCCCAGCGCCGGCAGCCGCGGATCGCCGTAGCAGAGCCCGTATTCGCTGTCGGCAAGGCGATCACTTTGGCCGTCCCAGACCGCCATCACGCCGAGCGCCTGCGACAGATCCTCGGCGATCACCTTGGCGCGCAGCTTGTAGAAGTTGAGCTTTTCCACCAGCGCCGGCGCCAGCGCGCGCGGGCAGTCGAGGAAGAAGCCGCCGCCATCCTCAGGCGGCGCTTCGGCGACGATGAAATCCACGATGATCTTGCCCTGCGGCGTGAGCAGCGCGGCAAAGCGCGCCCTGTCGGGGGCGACCTTGCCGATATCGTTGCTGGCGAGCCCATTGAGAAAGTGCCGGGCATCGTCGCCGGCGACCTTGACGACGCCTCGTTCGGGAAGCAGCGCTGCCTGCATGTCAATTCTTTCAGGGCGGTCTTTGGATAAGTCTCTTGCCAGAACTCGCGTCTAAACGTAAGCGCTGTCGTACCAGCCTCAAGCCCCGGCGCGAGCCGATCCTCATGGCAGATAGCTTCGACCTGATCCTCAAGGGCGGCACCGTGGTCAACCACGACGGTGCGGGCGCGCGCGACTTAGGGGTTCGCGCCGGCCGGTTTGCCGCCATCGGCGATCTGTCGCGCGCCGCGGCCGGCGAGGTGATCGACTGCGGGGGCTTGCACCTGCTGCCGGGCGTGATCGATACCCATGTGCATTTCCGCGAGCCGGGCCTGACCCACAAAGAGGACCTGGAAACCGGCTCGTTGGGCGCGGTGATGGGCGGGGTCACCGCGGTGTTCGAGATGCCGAACACCGATCCGCTCACGGTGAGCGCCGAGACCTTGGCCGATAAGCTCAAGCGCGGGCATCACCGCATGCATTGCGACTTCGCTTTCTTCGTCGGCGCCACCGCCGACAACACCAAGGATCTCGCCGAGCTCGAACGGCTGCCCGGCTGCGCCGGCATTAAAGTCTTTATGGGCTCGTCTACCGGCTCGCTGCTGGTCGCCGACGATGCCGGCCTGCGCGCGGTGCTGAAAGTGATCCGCCGCCGCGCCTCGTTCCACGCCGAGGACGAGGCGCGCCTGAACGAGCGCAAGCATTTGCGAATCGAGGGCGACCCGCGCTCGCATCTGGTCTGGCGGGACGAGATCGCCGCGCTCAAGGCGACGCAGCGGCTCGTTCAGGTGGCGCATGAGACCGGCGCGCGCGTGCACGTGCTGCATGTCTCCGCCGCGCAGGAAATGGAGTTCCTTAGCCACCACAAGGACGTCGCCTCGGTGGAGACCACGCCGCACCATCTGACCATGGCGGCGCCCGACTGTTACGAGCGTCTCGGCACCCGTGCGCAGATGAACCCGCCGCTGCGTGATGCCGTCCACCGCGCCGGCATCTGGCGCGGCCTCGAGCAGGGCGTGGTCGATGTGCTCGGCTCCGATCATGCGCCGCACGCGCTCGAGGAAAAGGCCAAGACCTATCCGGCCAGTCCCTCCGGCATGACCGGCGTGCAGACGCTGGTTCCGATCATGCTCGATCATGTGCAAGCTGGTCGTCTTTCTCTGCTCCGGTTTGTCGACCTCACCAGCGCCGGTCCTGCGCGGCTGTTCGGCATTGCCGCCAAGGGACGAATCGCCGTCGGCTATGACGCCGATCTGACGG
Source organism: Pseudolabrys sp. (assembly GCA_036512915.1). Classification (GTDB taxonomy): domain Bacteria; phylum Pseudomonadota; class Alphaproteobacteria; order Rhizobiales; family Xanthobacteraceae; genus Pseudolabrys. The sequence continues at coordinate 11,877 of DATBZY010000285.1, forward strand.
TGGTCGACCTCAAGCGGCGGGAAACTATCACCGACCGCTGGATCGCCTCGCGCGCCGGCTGGACGCCCTATGACGGCGTCAGCGTGACCGGATGGCCGGTTGGCACCCTGATACGAGGCCACAAAGTGATGTGGGAGGGCAGTCTGGTCGCTGCGGTGCAGGGGGAGCGCGTGCGATTCCTGGAAACCTTGGCCAGTTAAGGCGGTTTTGGGCGCCGCCGGCGGCCTATGGTAGGTGGCCGAGTTTTCGGGAGGTGCGTCGCGGTTTTTTAAACAAAAAATTTGTGAGCGGCGGCGTCGGTGCCTACTGCCGGTGCTGGTCGACCGAGAATTCGCCGTTGCGGATGCGAACGCCGAGGCCGTCCGCGAAAGTGGCGGCCGCTTCCTCGCCATAAGTGGAAACGAATTCGGCCAAGGCTGCGAACAGGCATGCCTGCGCCAGGCAATCGCCGTCGATGCCGTCGAGGCGCGCTTCGGCCCAGGCTTCCTGCAGATAGCCCAAGGCGACCCGCTTCTGCTCGTGGTCAGGCACAGGCTCGTGCGTGTGAGTGGATCGCCCCGCTGTCGTCATTGTCACCTTCGTCCCCCGGGTATCCGACTCACGGACACCGGTCCCAAATCCCGAAATGGACGTTAGCACGGGGGCGGAACCCACATAGCCCACACGTAAAGGAAAGGTTAATAACGGCGGCCTAATTGGCGTATCGCGCAGTGATTTCGCGGGCGATTTTGGCGCCTTCGTCGAGATAGCGGCGAATTGCAAGGTCGGCGGCCGGTGTGCAGGTGCGATA
>DATBZY010000286.1:0-10575 GCA_036512915.1 Pseudolabrys sp.
GCGCAGCCGCAGGACGGCAGCGGCTATATCGTGCTGGCGATGGGCAAGATGGGGGCGTTCGAGCTCAACTACTCGAGCGACATCGATCTCATCGTGTTCTACGATCCTGCTGCGCCGGCCTTGCCGAAGGATGCCGCGCCAGCGTCGTTGTTCGTGCGCCTGACGCAGCGGCTGGTGAAGCTTTTGCAGGAGCGCACCGCGGACGGCTATGTGTTCCGCACCGATCTGCGCCTGCGGCCTGATCCGGCGTCGACCGCGATCGCGATCTCGACCGCCGCCGCGATGTCCTATTACGAAAGCGTCGGACAGAACTGGGAGCGCGCCGCCATGATCAAGGCGCGCGCCTGCGCGGGCGATATCGCGGCGGGCGAGGCGATCCTCAATGACTTGTCGCCGTTCGTGTGGCGCAAATATCTCGACTTCGCTGCCGTGGCCGACGTGCACGCCATGAAGCGGCAGATCAACGCCTATCGCGGTCACGGCGAAATCGCGGTGGAAGGCCACAACATCAAGCTCGGCCGTGGCGGCATTCGTGAAATCGAGTTTTTCGCGCAGACCCAGCAATTGATCGCGGGCGGCCGCAATCCGGCACTGCGCGACCGCGACACGCTCACCACCCTCGATAAGCTCAGCGACGATCGCTGGATCGACGAGGCGGCGCGCGACGTCATGAAGGAAGCCTATTGCTTCCTGCGCACGGTCGAGCACCGGCTGCAGATGGTGAATGACGAGCAGACGCAAACCCTGCCGGCCGGGCGCGAGGACCTCGAACGCTTCGCGCGCTTTCTCGGCTTTGCCGACCGCGATGCTTTTGCCAAAGTTCTTGTCGGTCATCTCGACAAGGTTCAGCGCCATTACGCCCGCCTGTTCGAAAAGACCCCAGGCGCCGACCAGCCGGCGCTGCTTTTCCCGCCCGACGCTGACGACCACAAAACCCTCGACCGGCTTGCCGAACTCGGCTTCCGCGCGCCGCTGGAAGCGTCAAGCATCGTCCGCCACTGGCTTGCCGGTGCGCATCGATCGCTCAAGGGCGAAACAGCGCGCAGCCATCTCCAGGAGCTGTTGCCGGTGTTGCTCGAACATCTGGCGCGCACGGATAATCCCGGCGCGGCGCTGGTGCTGTTCGATCATTTCCTCGCCAATCTGCAGGGCGCGGCGCGGCTGTTATCGCTGCTGCGGCAAAAGCCCGACCTTATCGCCCTGATCACGCTGGTGCTCGGCATTGCGCCGCGACTCGCCGACACGCTGGCGCGCAATCCGCAAGTCATGGATGCGCTGGTCGATCCGAGCTTCTTTGGCACCTTGCCAGACGACGCCGAGCTGGGCCGGCGGCTCAACGCCGCGCTCGCGCAATCGCGCTATGACGAGGACCTGCTCGAACGGATTCGCATGTTCGGGTTGGAATACATGTTTCTGATCGGCGTACGGATTGTGTCTGGCACGGTGACCGCGCGGCAGGCGGGCGAGGCGTTTGCACGGCTGGCCGATGCTGTGATTCGCGCGGTGCATGGCGCGGTTGCGGACAACTTTGCCGCCACTTACGGCCATATGCGCGGGGAGGAGACCGCGGTGCTCGCCATGGGCAAGCTTGGTGGCCGCGAGATGACCGCGACCTCCGATCTCGACATGATCATGGTCTACGACTTCGACGAGCAGCACCCGGAATCGAACGGCGAGCGGCCGCTCTACGGGACGCAATATTTCGCGCGGCTCACCCAGCGGCTGATCAATGCGCTGACCGCGCAGACCAATTACGGCGCGCTTTATCAAGTCGACATGCGGTTGCGCCCGTCGGGACGGGCGGGGCCGCTGGCGACGCAGATCGGCGGCTTTACCAGCTATCAGGAGACCGAGGCCTGGACCTGGGAGCATATGGCGCTCACGCGCGCGCGGGTGGTGTCGGCGTCATCGGCCTTCGGCGCGCGGGTGGAGCGGGTCATCAGCGACATCCTGCGGCGGCCGCGCGACGGCGAGTTGATCGCGGGCGATGTCGTGGAAATGCGCGGCGCGATCGCCAAGGAAAAGGGCGATCGCGAGCGCTGGGATCTCAAATACGCCGCCGGCGGACTGATCGACCTCGAGTTCATCGCGCAATACTTGCAACTTGTCCACGCTTACCGGTTGCCCGACATTCTCGACACCTCCACGGCGCGCGTGCTCGACAAGGCCTGGCGGCTGCGCGTGCTGGCGGTGGAAGATGCCGAAGTTTTGCGGCCGGCAGTGCAGCTCTATCAAGACCTCACGCAGATCCTGCGCCTGTGCCTGGCGGGCCCGTTCGATCAAAAAACCGCGGGGGCAGGGCTGCTGCGCCTGCTCGCGCGCGCCGCCGACGTGCCGGATTTTACAACCCTCGATGCCACGCTGATCGAGACACAGACTAAGGTGCGCGAAAGTTTTGTCAGGATCCTGGGCAAGGCGCCGTAAATACGTCTTGGCGTCAGGCAGCTTCCTTTTTCGGCAGCAGACATTGCGGCTTGAACGGCAGCCGCACCACCACCAGCGTGCCTTTGCCGAGCGTGGAGCGGATGCGCATGCTGCCGCCGTGCAGCTCGACCAGCGACTTGGCAATCGCGAGGCCTAGACCCGAGCCCTGATGGCTCTTGGTGAGCTGGCTTTCGACCTGCTCGAACGGACGCCCAAGCCTTGTGAGTGCCTCCTTGGCGATGCCGATGCCGGAATCGGCGATGCCGAGCACGATGCAACCGTCTGCAGCGCGTCCGCGTACGGTGACGCGGCCGCCGGCCGGCGTGAACTTCACCGCGTTGGAGAGCAGATTGAGCGCGATTTGCTTGAGCGCGCGGCGGTCGGCGCGCAGCCGCAGTTCGGGCGATATCCGGGCGACCAGCTTGAGCTGCTTGTCCTGCGCGCGGGCGGAGACGACGCGCATGGCTTCGGACAGCAGTGGATCGAGCTCAAGGTCCTCGAAATCCAGCCGGATGCGGCCAGCTTCGATCTTCGACATGTCGAGAATGTCGTTGATGACGTCGAGCAGATATTCCCCGCTGCCGCGGATGTCGCCGCAATATTCGTGATATTTGTCGGCGCCGAGCGGGCCGAACATCCCCGACTCCATGATCTCGGAGAAGCCGATGATGGCGTTGAGCGGCGTGCGCAGCTCGTGGCTCATATTGGCGAGGAATTTCGACTTGGCCTGATTGGCTTCCTCGGCGCGGTTTTTTTCTTCGGCGTATTTCTCGGCCAGTTCGGCAAGCCGCTGCTGCGAGGCGCGCAGGTCGGAGATCGTCGCGATCTGGCGCTTCTCGCTGTCGAGCAGTTTTTCTTCATGCGTTTTGAGCGCGGTGATGTCGGTGCCGACCGACACATAGCCGCCATCCTTGGTGCGCCGCTCGCTGATGTGCAGCCAGCGGCCGTCCTCGAGTTGCGCCTCGAAGGTGCGTGCGCCGGGAACGGTCGGGCCGCCGGTGATGACCTTGTTGCGCACCACCGGCTTGCTGCCGGCGGCAACCACCGACTCGTAGGAGGCGCCGACCGTGATCACCTCGTCGGGCAGGTTATGCAGCTCCTGGAAATTGGAATTGCAGAGCACCAGCCTGTTGTCGGCGTCCCACAGCACGAAGGCTTCCGGGATGGTCTCGATGGCGTCGCGCAGGCGCATGTCGGCGGCCACCGTCTTTTCGACCAGGCGTTTCTGCTCGGTGATGTCGACGGCGATGCCGATCAGATGCAGGCCGGGCTCTCCGGGCTGGCGCACCAGTTCACAACGGGCGCGCAGCCACACCCAGTGGCCGTCGGCGTGGCGCATGCGGAAAGCGTGATCGATGGCCGTGGTCTTGGCGTCGGCGAGCTCGGTCGCGAGGTCGTAGAGCCGCACGTCATCTGGATGGACCAGCGCGCTCACGTCTCCGAAGGGCAACAGGTTGTCCTTGGCCTCCAGCCCGAGGATGTCGAACATCGACTGCGACCAGAAGATGCGTCCGCGCGCGAGGTCCCAATCCCACAGACCGCAGCGGCCGCGGTTGAGCGCGGTATCGATGCGGCTGCGGACCGTTTCGTAGATCAGGTCCGCTTCCCGCGCCCGAGTCGCCTGCCAGTGGAAGGCGAAGCCGAGAATGAGCACGACGAAACCGGTGGTGGTTGACAGCGTAACGGTCAGCGTGGTGACCGACCGCCAGGAGGCGAACGCCGCCGCACGGGATTGTACGACCGCGATCTGGCCGAATGGCGGCTTGAGCATGCGCACGGTCGCCAGCGCGCGGGTATCGTCGGGCAGCGTGATTTCGAGCACACCGGCGCCGGCGCCGAAGGTGGTGAGCGGTTGCGTCGGCCCGAGCAGATCGATCAGGCGGCGGCCAATGGTGGCGTCGGTGGCCGGCGTGGCGGCCGCCACCACGCCCTCCGCATTGCTCAACAAAAAATGCCGCCCGACGGCAGTGGCCCAGGGCGGCAGCGCGCGCGCCAGCACTTCCTGCGGCCGTTCGACCGCGTCGGTGGGTTGCTTGAGCGGCTGTTGCAGACGCTCGGCGGCGAGATCGGCGACTGCGTCGAGCGAAATGACCATGGTGTTGAGCGTCTGCCGACGCTGGTCGAGCACCTGCACGATCGCGCCGACGCAAATGGTGGCAAGAAATGCGATGATCAGCACCGGAACCGTGCGCCGGAGCAGGGGCTCGGCCGTCAGCAGCCGCCGATACGCCGGTTTGGCGATCGATTGCGCGAGGCCCTTTATGGAATCGGGATGTGCAGACGCACTCGCCACGCCGGCGCGCGCCATAGATAGCCTCCGTTCGGAAATTCCCCTACCCTCGAAACGGAAGGATGTGCCGCATCGCTGTCCGAATCACTTTGCGATTGGAATCGATGGGCACTGATTTGTCGAGAGTCCGAAGAGTCAATTATTTAAAAATCGTTACCCACTGGTAATTGAATCCGGCCAAAGGGTATGCGGCGGCCGTGTGCACGCCGGAATGCGCGCCCGTTCAGGCGGCCGCCAGCGCGCGTTCCACGATATCGGCGAGATCGCGCGAGAATGCCGGCGTAGCCTTGATGCGCTCCAGCGCGGCTTGCGCCTTGGCGCGGCGGCCGGGCTCCAGAGTGCGCCAGCTGCGAAAAGCGGTGGCGAGCCGCGCCGCCACTTGCGGATTTTTCGGATCGAGCGCGAGTAGGGTGTCGGCGACGAAGTCGTAGCCGGCGCCGTCGGCGCGATTGAATTGCGTTGTGTTTCCTTGCGCGAAAGCGCCGATCAGCGCGCGCACGCGGTTCGGATTAGCGAGCGAGAAGGCGGGGTGGGCGGTCAATGTGCGCACCTTTCCGAGCGTGTCCGGCTGCGGGATCATGGCCTGCAGCGCGAACCATTTGTCCACCACCAGCGCATCGGCGGCGTAGCGGGTATAGAAATGGCTAAGCGCGCGCTCGCGTTCCGGCACGGGGTGCAACGACAAGGTTGCAAGCGCCGCCATGCGGTCGGTCATGTTGTCGCACGCCTCGTATTGCCCCGCGGCGCGAGCGATTGCTTGCGGCGCAGCGGTCGCCGCCAGAAGATCGAGCGCGACATTACGCAGGGCCCGGCGTCCGGCATTCGCGGCATCGGGCGAGTACGGGCCGGCAATGGCCACGCGGTCATAAGTCCTGGCAAGCGCTGACCCGAGCTCGTCGCCGATTGCCGCGCGTAGCGCCGCGCGCGCGCGGAAGACGGCATCCGGGTCGATGTCGCGGCCGATCTCGCGCGCGATATCGCCTTCGCCCGGAGGCACCAGCGCGAGCGCGCCGAAGGCCGGCTCCAGTGTCGCGTCGGCAAGAATGGCGGCCAGCGCGGCGATCAGCTTCTCATCAATGCGCGGCGATTTGCCGGCGCGCCGCGCGGCCACATTGTCGATCAGCAGCCGCATCGAGATTGTCTGCAGCGCCTGCCAGCGGTTGAACGCATCGCTGTCATGCGCCGCAAGAAAGGCGAGAGCGTCGGCATCGAGATCGGTGACCAGCTTGATCGGCGCCGAGAAGCCGCGATTGATCGAGAGCACCGGCCGTTCGGCGATACCTGTGAATTCAAAGCTGTGCGCCGGCTCGGTCAGCACCAGCACCCCGCGCTCGATCGCCTCGCCATTCGAAAGCGTGAGCGGCAGGTCACGGCCGTCCTTGCCGACCAGGCCAACGCTGAGCGGGATCACCATCGGCTGCTTGGTCAGCTGGCTTGGCGTGGGCGGCACGCTTTGCTTGCAGTCGAGCGCGTAGATCTTGCGCGCGGAATCGAAGCGGCCGCTGACGGTGACTTCCGGCGTACCGGCTTGGCTGTACCAGCGCATGAATTGCGTCATGTCGCGCCCGCTCGCATCGGCGAAGCACTGGATGAACTGCTCGACGGTCGCCGCTTCTCCGTCATGGCGCGCGAAATAGAGATCCATGCCGGCGCGGAATTTTTGCCCACCGATCAGCGTCTGCACCATGCGCACCACCGCGGCGCCTTTCTCGTACACGGTGCTGGTATAAAAGTTATTGATTTCCTTGTATATTTCAGGCCTGACCGGATGCGCCAGGGGGCCTGCATCCTCGATGAATTGCGCGGCGCGTAAGCCCCGCACATCGGCGATGCGTTTGACCGGCCGCGAGCGCATATCGGACGAAAATTCCTGGTCGCGGAAAACGGTGAGGCCTTCCTTCAGACACAGCTGGAACCAGTCGCGGCAAGTGATGCGGTTGCCGGTCCAGTTGTGGAAGTATTCGTGCGCGATCACCGCCTCGATATGGGCGAAGTCGGCATCGGTCGCGGTGTCCCCGCTCGCCAGTACGTATTTGTCATTGAAGACGTTGAGGCCCTTGTTCTCCATCGCCCCCATATTGAAATCGGAGACGGCGACGATCATGAAGACGTCGAGATCGTATTCGCGGCCGAACGCTTGTTCGTCCCAGCGCATGGAGCGCTTGAGCGAATCCATGGCGTAGCCGCAGCGGTCTTCCTTGCCGGGATCGACATAAATTCGGAGCGTGACGTTGCGCCCGGACATGGTGCGGAAGCTGTCCTCGACGCATCTGAGATTTCCGCCGACCAGCGCGAACAGATAAGACGGCTTCGGATGCGGGTCGTGCCAGATCGCGAAATGCCGGCCGCCCGGTAAATCGCCGCTCTCGACCAGATTGCCGTTCGATAATAGAACCTGCGCTTCTGCTTTGTCGGCCTCAATGCGTGTGGTGTAGATCGCCATCACATCAGGACGGTCGGGGAAATAAGTGATGCGGCGAAAGCCTTCGGCTTCGCATTGCGTGCAATAGGTGCCGCTCGACCGATAGAGTCCCGAAAGCTGGGTATTGGCCGTCGGATCGACCAGCGTCTCGATTTCTAGCGTGAACGGGCCGTTCGGCGGTTGCGGGATGGTGAGGCTGTCCGGCGAAGCGGCGTAGCTATCGGGCGGCAGCATGGTTCCGTCGAGCTTGAGCGACACCAGCGAGAGCCCGTCGCCATCGAGCACCAGCGGTGCCGCCGCGGATTGCGGATTGGGCTTGAGGGCGAGCGTTGCGTGCACTCTCGTCTGCGTCGGATGCAGCGAGACGTCGAGTGCGACGGTTTCCACCAGCCAGTCGGGCGAATGGTAATCTTTCAGACGGATGGGCTGGGCGATATCGGTGCGCATGGCTTTGATTTAAGATGTCCGGCAAGGAATTGGAAGATTAAACGTCTGCGGATTTCTCAGTATCGTCAGCGCATCGGCTCGGCGTGGCCGATCACGCGCTTGATCGACGGCGAGCGCTGCTTCAATGCGCGCTCCAGCGCATCGACTTTCTCGTGCACGGTCTGCACGCTTAATTCCGGATCGACGCGGCAGTGGAAATTGACGATCTCGCCTTCGTCGGTCTCGCGCACGCGCACGTCATGCACATCGCGGATGGTACGGCCTTGCGGAGCGAGCTCCGACAACGCGATTTCGACCGCCTTCACCCGCTCGAGCGGCGCGTCGCGTCCCGATGCTTCCTGCGGCTGCAGCGGCTCGATATGGGTCTCCACCTCGACCCCGGGACCGAGTTCGCCGGCGATTGCGCTTTCGAGGCCGTCCGCCAGGTCGTGGGCCGCGCGCAGCGTGAGCTTGCCGTCCACCTCCAGATCGAGCGAGACGGCCAGCCGGTCCTGGATATCGTGCACCGTCACATGATGCACGGCGAGCGCGCGATTGCGCGCGATCACCATCACGCGGTCGAGCACGGTCTCATTGTTTAACGCCACCGGATCGGTAGTGACGATCGGTTCCGCCCCTGGGATCTGATCGCGCAGCGCGGCGCCGACCGCGTCCTTGATCGCGGTCACGCGGTCGAGCGGCAACGTGCGGCTGACGGCGACGGTCAAATCGACGAAGGTCTTGTCACCGACGGCGCGCGCACGCACGTGCTCGACGGCGACCACGCCGGCGACTTTCGCGGCAATGCTGGTGATTTTCTCGGCGGCGCCCGCCGGCGCCACGTCGGTGAGCGTGTCGATGGTGCGCCGTCCAAGCCGCCAGCCGGCGATGCAGACCAGCAACGCTACCACTAGCGCCGCCGCCGAATCCGCCCAAGGCAGGCCGAAATACACGGCGCCGAGGCCGATCAGCACCGCCAGCGAGGACCACAGATCGGATGAAAAATGCAGGGCGTCGGCTTCCAGCGCTTGGCTCTGTGTTTGTTTTGCGGTGCGCGCCAGCGCACGCGATCGGAAAAAATCGACCGCCATCGACACCGCCATCACGCCGAATGCCCAGATGGTGGCCACGACCGCATGCGCTTCATGATCGAGGAGGCGATTGACCGCTTCCCAGATCACCACACCCGAGAGTAGGAACAGCAGCGCCGTTTCCGCCAGCGCCGAGACGCTCTCGACCTTGCCGTGGCCGTAGTGGTGTTCCTCGTCGGCGGGCCTGCCGGATATGCGCACGGCGGCATAGGTCATCACGGTAGCGCCGAGATCGATCAGCGAATGTCCGGCTTCCGACAGAATCGCGAGCGAGCCGGTGGAGAAGCCGACCACCGCCTTGGCGACCGTCAACACCGCCGACGCGGCGATCGACGATAACGCGACCTGTTCTTTTTCACTTTGCATGCGGCGCCCTTGGCGCTTTGGGTTTAGCCCAAAAGCGAGGCAATTTCGACCGCGACCGGCGGCCTCGTTGTCACAGCGTGATCGGCTTGCCGTCCGCCGCCGCCGAGCGGGTTACCGCATCGAGAATGCGGATATTGGCGAGCAACTGCTCGGTGGTGAAGCGGTAAGGCGCGCGACCCTCGACCGCATCGGCCCAGGCCTCGAAATTCATCCGGACCGTGTTCGTGTGGTCATAGTTGCGCGTCTGCCGGCTGCCATCCTTCCCGGAATGGACGAAGCTCGACGGTATCCCTTTGTCGACATTGCCGCCCTCCTGCACCTTGACCCAGCCCTGGTCGCCGATCAGCGTGAAGCGTCCATAGAACGGGGGTGTCGACAGACAGGTGATGCGGCCGCGCGCGCCGTTGGCGAAATCAATTTCGGCGCTGACGAAATCCTCCGATGGGGCTGGGAAAATCTGCGAGGCCGTGCGCGCGGCGACGCGGGTCGGCTGGCCGGCGAGCGACACGAACATGTCGCCGAGATGGATGCCGAGCGCGGTCCAGGCGCCGGCCGGCGCATGCTTGGGATCGCGGCGCCAGTTCGACGGATGCATTTTGCGGAAATTGCTGTGGCTCACATTGGCGTCCATATGCAGCAGTCGGCCGAGCGCGCCGCTCTCTGCCTGGCGCCGCATCTCCTCCATCGCCGGCTCGTAACGCCGCTCGTGGCCGATGCCGAGCACGCCGCCGGCTTTGGCGCAGGCGCTAAGAATTCGCTCCGCGCTGGCGGTGGTGAGCGCCAAGGGCTTCTCGCAAATACCTGCTTGCCGGCGGCAAAGGCCGCAACTGCCATTTGCTCGTGCAGCGCATGCGGTGTAACCACCGCGACCGCGTCGATGTCCGATCGCTTGAGCAGCGTCTCATAGCTGTCAGTGAGATTGAATTTGTGCGTGGCCGCGAATGGCGCCGCCATCTTGGTGTCGATATCGCAGCCAGCGACGACGTTGAAACGTGGACTTTCGGCGAGACAGGTCACGATCTGCTTGCCCCACCAGCCGAGCCCGATAATGCCGATCCTGATCATTCCTTAGAGTCCCGCTGGGTCTGCTCGCCGCCCGTGAATTTTGCGGCATGTGCACGTGGAAATTCGAGCATGTTCACAACAAGTTTGCGAAATTGCCGAGCCATGCCGGCGCCTTTCGGCATGCTGCCCTATGGTTGGCGGTTCTGCTAGGGTCATGGGCGGTCACGGGATTGAAATTGAAAAAAATGGGAGGAATGCGTGCGTGTATTGAGATGGCTGTTGGTGGCGCTGATCGGGGCCATGTTGCCGGGCGCCGTTGCGGCGGAAACTTATCCCAGCCGACCCATTAAACTTGTCGTGCCGTTCCCTCCGGGCGGCCCGAACGACATCATTGCGCGCGTCGTTGCGCACTACACGATTGGAATATGTAGCGCCGGCGCGATCGCCATCAGCGCTAGCCTTGTCGAAAAGGTGCCTTATGATTCGACCAAGGACCTGACCGCGATCACGCTGGTCGCGACGGTGCCCGAGCTGCTCGTGGTTCCAGCCGG
>DATBZY010000287.1:0-2273 GCA_036512915.1 Pseudolabrys sp.
AGCCCATTTCCCAGAAGTTGGCTTTGAGCCGGGTGGCCTCCTTGAAACAAGAGACTATAACCCGGTTCTGATTCAATCAGAACCGAAAGGCCCTAGCCTCCATTGCCGTTTTCGGCGTCCTCGCCGATGTGCTCGACCGACACCACATGCTCGTCCTCGGCGGTATCGAACACGATGACGCCCTGGGTCGAGCGGCCGGCGATCCGGATGCCCTCGACCGGACAGCGGATCAACTGGCCGTTGTCGGTCACCAGCATGATCTGGTCGCTGTCCTCGACCGGGAATGAGGCCACCAGCTTGCCGTTGCGGCCGTTCACCGACATCGCGACGATGCCCTTGCCGCCGCGCCCCGTGGTGCGGTATTCGAACGATGACGAGCGCTTGCCATAGCCATTTTCGCTGATGGTCAGCACGAACTGCTCATGTGCCGACATTTCGACATAGCGCTGCTCGCCAAGCTCGATGGCGCCGGAGGCGTCCTCGCTGTCGGTCCCCACTTCGTCTTCGACGCCGCCACGCCGCACCGCATTGGCGCGGCGCAGATAGGCGGCACGCTCCTCGGCATCGGCGTCCATGTGGCGCAGGATCGTGAGCGAGATCAGCTTGTCCTTTTCGGCCAATGCGATGCCGCGCACGCCCATCGAGGTGCGGCCCTGGAATACCCGCACGTCGGTGACGAGGAAGCGGATGCACTGGCCGCCGGCGGCGGTCAGCAGCACGTCGTCGCGCTCGGTGCAGATCTGCACGTCGACGATTGCCTCGTCGTCGTCGAGCTTCATGGCGATGATGCCGGAACGCCTGACGTCGACGAAGTCCGACAGCTTGTTGCGGCGGACGTTGCCGCCGGTGGTCGCGAACATCACGTCGAGATTGGCCCAGGAGGATTCATCCTCGGGCAGCGGCATGATGGTGGTGATGCGCTCGCCCTGCTCCAGCGGCAGGATGTTGATCAGGGCCTTGCCGCGCCCGTTCGGCGCCGCCACCGGCAGGCGCCAGACCTTTTCCTTGTAGACCTGTCCGCGCGACGAGAAGAACAGCACCGGCGTATGGGTCGAGGCCACGAACAGACGGCTGACGAAATCCTCGTCGCGGGTCTGCATCCCCGAACGACCCTTGCCGCCGCGCCGTTGCGCGCGATAGGTCGACAGCGGCACGCGCTTGACGTAGCCGGCATGCGAGACCGTGACCACCATGTCTTCGCGCTGAATCAGATCCTCGTCCTCGACCTCGCCTTCATGCTCGATGATGACGGTCTTGCGCGGGGTCGCGAATTCCGACTTCACCGCCGCAAGTTCGGCCTTGATGATCGCCTGAACGCGGGCCCGCGAACGCAGGATCTCGAGGTAGTCGGCGATTTCCACCGCCAGCTTGTCGAGTTCCTCGGAAATCTCCTCGCGCCCGAGCGCGGTGAGCCGCTGCAGCCGCAGATCGAGAATGGCCTTGGCCTGCTCCATCGACAGCCGCGCGGTGCCGTCGTCGGCGAGCCGATGGCGCGGATCGTCGATCAGCGTGATCATCGCCGCCACGTCTTTCGCCGGCCAGTCGCGCGACATCAGGGTTTCGCGCGCGGTGTTGGGATCGGGCGAGGTCCGGATCACGCGAATGATCTCGTCGATATTCGCCACTGCAATGGCAAGGCCGACCAGGACATGGGCGCGGTCGCGGGCCTTGGTGAGCAGGAACTTGGTGCGGCGCGTCACCACCTGTTCGCGGAAGGCGATGAACAGCGTCAGCAGGTCCTTCAGGTTCATCACCTGCGGCCGGCCGGCATCGAGCGCGACCACGTTGGCGCCGAAATTGGTCTGCAGCGGTGTGAACCGATAGAGCTGATTCAACACGACATCCGCGACGGCATCGCGCTTCAGCTCGACGACCACGCGAAAACCGTCGCGGTCGGATTCGTCGCGCAGATCGGAAATGCCCTCGATCTTCTTCTCGCGCACCAGTTCGGCGATGCGCTCGACCATGGTGGCCTTGTTCACCTGGTAGGGAATTTCCGAGATGATGATCGCTTCGCGGTCCTTGCGGACGGTGTCGATCGACACCTTGCCGCGCATCACGATCGAGCCGCGGCCGAGATGATAGGCCGAGCGGATGCCCTGGCGCCCGAGGATGATGCCGCCGGTGGGGAAATCCGGTCCCGGAATGATGTTGATGAGTTCGTCGATGCTGAGCGCGGGATCGTCGATCAGCGCCACGCAGGCATCGATCACCTCGCCGAGATTGTGCGGCGGAATATTGGTGGCCATGCCGACGGCGATGCCGCCGGCGCC
>DATBZY010000288.1:0-2026 GCA_036512915.1 Pseudolabrys sp.
CTCGACGCCGACGGTCCTGGGACAGATCACGCTGACCCGCTTCATCAACCAGGCCGGTCTGTTGCCGGTGGGCGACAACATGTACACCGAAACGCCGGCCTCGGGCACGCCGCAGGACGGCATCCCCAATACCGACGGCGCCGGCGACCTGCAGCAAGCCAGCCTGGAACAGTCCAATGTCGATTCGGTCACCGAAATCACCAACCTGATCGCCGCCCAGCGCGCCTACGAGATGAACGGCAAGGTGATCACCGCCGCCGACCAGATGCTGCAATCAACCTCCAGCCTGATGCGCTGAGGCACCGCCATGATCCGCAAGCTCATCGTCGCAGCCACCGCCCTACTCGCGCTCGGCGCCGCCGCCGCCGCTGCGCCCGATCAGGAACGCCCGAAGCTCAAGCCGGAAGCCACCGTCACCGGCAATGTCGTGCGCATCGGCGATCTGGTCGAGCATGCCGGCATCGTCGCCAAGGTTCCTATATTTCGCGCGCCCGATCTCGGCTCCACCGGAACGGTATCGGCCGAGGCCGTGGTCGAGGCGGTGCGCAACCATGCGCTGATTGGGCTCGACACCGGCGAGCTCAGCGAAGTGGTGGTGACGCGGGCCAGCCGCACGATCCCGGCCAAGGACATCGAGGAGCGCGTCGCGCAGGCGCTGTCGGCGCAATACGCGCTCGGCCCGCGCCAGGACATCGTGGTGAATTTCGACCGCGAGCTGCGCACCATCCAGGTGGAATCGACCACCAAGGGCGAGCCGCGCGTCGCCTACCTCAATTACGACAGCCGCAGCGGCCGCTTCGACGTCACGCTCGATATGCCGACCGGCGCCACCACCCGCGGCACGCTGCAGTTGTCCGGCCGCGCGGCCGCGACGGCGGAAGTGGTGACCTTGATCCGGCCGCTCGAGCGCGGCGAGGTCATCAAGAGCACCGACGTGCTGATCGAGCGGCGCCCGCGCGCCGAGATCGGCCGCGATCTCGTCGGCAAGGCCGAGCAGGCGGTCGGGCTCGCCGCCCGCGCGCCGATGCAGCCGGGCCGGCCGCTGCGCGTCGCCGACCTGATGAAGCCGGAGCTGGTGCAGCGCAACGAGACGGTGACGCTGGTCTACGAAGTGCCGGGCATCACGCTCACGGTGCGCGGCAAGGCCGCCGAAGGCGGCGCCGAAGGCGACGTGATCTCTGTGCTCAACGAACAATCCAAGCGCACGGTGCAAGGCGTGGTGGTCGGTCCCGGCCGCGTCATCATCAGCACCGGCTCGCCGCGGCTGGCGGCCAATCTGCCGCCCAGACGGTGAAGCAGAAATCTGAAGCGTCAATGTAAAGTCGAGTTGCTGGTCAATGCCAAAACGAAACGGCGCCGTCGCGCCATTTGTGAAAGTGATGTCGATGAAAGTCCACACCGTGACGCGTCACGCGGTCCTGGCCGCGATCGCAACCGCGCTGCTCTCGAGCTGCGCGGCGATCGACCGGGTCAAGAATATCGGCCAGCCGCCGCCGCTGGCCGCGGTCGACAATCCGACCGCGCGGCCGGGCTACAAGCCGGTGCAGATGCCGATGCCGGCGGCGCAGCCGGCCTCGTACAATCCGAACTCGCTGTGGCGCAATGGCTCGCGCGCCTTCTTCAAGGACCAGCGCGCGCACCAGATCGGCGACATCCTCACCGTCAAGGTCAACATCACCGACAAGGCCAATATCGCCAACGAGACCCAGCGCAGCCGCAAGAACGAAGAGGATTCCGGCATCACCGATTTCATCGGCAGCAAGGTGCTCAAAAACCCGGCCACCTCGCTCCTGCCCGGCCGCATCCTGACCGCGGACTCGACGTCGTCGAGCGACGGCAAAGGTTCGGTCAACCGGCAGGAGGCGTTGCAGACCAACGTCGCCGGCGTGGTCACCCAGCTGCTGCCGAACGGCAACCTGGTGATCGAGGGCCGGCAAGAGATCAGGGTCAACTTCGAGATCCGCGAACTCATCGTCGCCGGCGTGGTGCGGCCGGAAGATATCGAGAGCGACAACACCATCGACTC
>DATBZY010000289.1:0-16158 GCA_036512915.1 Pseudolabrys sp.
ACGGCGGCAGAAGAAATCCGGTCTGGCGGTCAATAGTGCGGAAATTGTTCATCGGGGCGACGTTCGTTGCAATGGAGAATCATCGCACCGATTCTATCCCAAACGATTCCTATCCCGTTAAGTCCGACAGGCTGCTAGCGCTACCGATCACCGCGGTTTGAGCCGTCTCCGTCCTTTGACTCCCTTGACCCGGTATACGGCGGGGGTTCAGAGTTGTTCTAGTTCCAAGGCGCATTCGGGCGGAATCGGCTTGATTTCGCACCCGAGCCGCCGGCGCCCGCAGCGGGCGAGGCAAAAAGAGGGCTTTTGGCCCCGAATTTGGGAGGAAGGTCATGCCTGCCGTATCCATGACGGTAAACGGCAAAGCCGTCACCGGCGATGTCGAAGCGCGCACTTTGCTGGTTCAATTTCTGCGCGAGCATTTGCGGCTTACCGGCACGCATGTGGGTTGCGACACCTCGCAGTGCGGCGCCTGCGTCGTGCATGTCGACGGCATCGCGGCCAAGTCCTGTACGCTGCTCGCGCTGCAATGCGAGGGCGCCAAGATCACCACCATCGAGGGCCTGGCCGAGCCGGGCGGCGCGCTGCACCCGATGCAGGAGGCGTTCCGCGAGCACCACGGCCTGCAATGCGGCTACTGCACGCCCGGCATGATCATGGCGGCGCTCGATATCGTGCGGCGCCGCGGCAACGATCTCGACGAGCACACCATTCGCGAACAGCTCGACGGCAATATTTGCCGCTGCACGGGCTACCACAACATCGTCAAGGCCATCGCGGCGGGAGCGAAAAACATGGCCAAAGGTGGCGCGCCGCGTCGGGCCGCCGAGTAGCGTCTAAGAAAAATTCAACGGGAGGAGACCGCCATGAGCGCGACCGGGATCGGCGCGGCGGTGCGCCGCAAGGAAGACTTCCGCTTCATCACCGGCAAGGGACAATACACCGATGACGTGGTACGGCCGGGCGAGACCCGCGCCGTGTTCGTGCGCTCGCCGCACGCCCACGCCAAAATCAAGAGCATCGATGTGGCTGCTGCCAAGGCATTGCCGGGCGTGGTGGCGGTGCTCACCGGTGCCGATCTCGCCACCGACAAGATCGGCAATCTGATCTGCGGCTGGATGATCCATTCCAAGGACGGCACGCCGATGAAGATGGCGCCGCATCCGGCGCTCGCTGCCGGCAAGGTCAACTGTGTCGGCGATGCGGTGGCCGTGGTGATCGCGGAGACGATAGCGCAAGGGCGCGATGCCGCCGAGAAGGTGGCGGTCGATTACGAGGTGCTGCCGTCGGTGTCCGATCCGGCCAAGGCGAAATCGGGTCCGCAAATCCACGAGATCGCGCCGAAGAACACGATCTACGAATGGCATCTCGGCGACCCCAAGGCGACCGCGGCGGCCTTCGCCGCCGCCAAGCATGTCACCAAGCTCGATATCATCAATAATCGCTTGGTGCCGAACGCAATCGAGCCGCGCGCGGCGCTTGCCGAATACGACACCGGCACCGACAACCTCACTTTATGGAATACCTCGCAGAATCCGCACGTCGCCCGCCTTGTGATCTCGGCTTTTATCGGCATGGCGCCGGAGCACAAATTGCGGGTGATCGCGCCCGATGTCGGTGGCGGCTTCGGCTCGAAGATTTTTATTTATCCGGAAGAGGTCGTCTGCCTGTGGGCCTCGCGCAAGGTTCAGCGGCCGGTGAAGTGGACGGCGGATCGTTCGGAGTCGTTCCTCACCGACGCCCATGGCCGCGATCACGTGACCCACGCGGAGCTGGCGCTCGACGCCAACGGCAAGATCCTCGCGCTGCGCGCCAAGACTATCGCCAATCTCGGCGCCTACATGTCGACCTTCTCGTCGTCGGTGCCGACTTATCTTTACGGCACGCTGCTGTCGGGCCAATACGACATCCCGTCGATCTATTGCGAGGTGGACGCGGTCTACACCAACACCGCGCCAGTCGACGCCTATCGCGGCGCCGGGCGGCCGGAAGCGACCTTCGTGGTCGAACGGCTGGTTGAAGTCGCGGCGCGGCAGATGGGCATCGAGCCGGCGGAATTGCGCAGGCGCAACTTCATCAAGACGTTCCCGCACCAGACCCCGGTGATCATGTCCTATGATGCCGGCGACTATCACGCCTCGCTCAAAAAGGCGCTGGAGCTCGCCGACGTAAAGGGCTTTGGCAAGCGCAAGCGGGAAGCGGCGCGGCACGGCAAGCTGCGGGGCTTGGGCTATTCGACCTATATCGAGGCCTGCGGCATCGCGCCATCGCAGGCGGTCGGCTCGCTCGGCTGCGGCGTCGGCTTGTGGGAATCCGCCGAGGTGCGGGTCAATCCGACCGGCAGCGTCGAAGTGCTCACCGGCACCCATGCGCACGGCCAGGGCCACGAAACTACCTTCGCGCAATTGGTGTCGGAGCGGCTCGGCATCCCGTTCGAAAATGTCAGCATCGTGCATGGCGACACCGACAAGGTGCAGTTCGGCATGGGGACCTACGGCTCGCGTTCCGGCGCGGTCGGCATGTCGGCGATCGTCAAAGCGCTCGACAAGATCGAGGCCAAGGCCAAGAAGGTCGCCGCCCACATGCTGGAGGCGGCGGAAGGCGACATCGAGTTCAAGGACGGCAAGTTCACGGTTGCCGGCACCGACAAGTCGGCGGCCTGGGGCGATGTGTCGCTCAACGCCTATGTCGCGCACAAATTCGCCGGCCAGGAGCTCGAGCCCGGATTGAAGGAGACGTCGTTCTACGATCCGACCAATTTCACCTTCCCGGCCGGCTGCCATATCTGCGAGGTCGAGGTCGATATCGACACCGGCAAGACCGAGATCGTCAATTGGACCGCGATCGACGACTTCGGCACCATCATCAATCCGATGATCGTGGAAGGCCAAGTGCACGGCGGCATCGCGCAAGGCGTGGGGCAGGCGCTTATGGAAGGCGCCGTCTATGACAAGAACGGTCAGCTCGTGACCGGCTCGATGATGGACTACACCATGCCGCGCGCCCACGATCTGCCGTCGTTCCATGTCGGCCTGACCGAGACCAAATCGCCGTCCAATCCGCTCGGCATCAAGGGCTGCGGCGAAGCCGGCGCAATCGCCGCGCCCGCCGCGGTGATCAACGCCATCACCGACGCGATCGGAACCGAAGACATAGCCATGCCGGCAACCGCCAATGCGGTGTGGTCGGCGCTGCAGCGCGCGAACCCGCGCCAAGCTGCCTAACATTGCCGCCTAACAGGAGAGACCGATGTACAACTTCACCTTCCATCGTCCGACCACGGTCCGCCAGGCGGCCGGTCTGCTGGGGCGCAATCCGGAGGCGAAACTCCTCGCCGGCGGCCACTCGCTGATCCCGGTGATGAAGCAGCGGCTGGCGAGCCCGTCCGCGCTGATCGACCTCGCGCGAGTCGAGGGCATGGTCGGGGTGGAGCAGAAGGGCCGCTCGGTCGTGATCGGTGCCATGACGCGGCATGCCGACGTCGCCAATTCGACGGTGTTGCAGCAGGCACTGCCGGGCCTCGCCGCGGTGCCGGGCGCGATCGGCGATCCGCAGGTGCGCAATCGCGGCACCATCGGCGGGTCGATCGCCAACAACGACCCGAATGCTGATTATCCGGCGGCCTGTCTCGGGCTCGGCGCCACCATCATCACCAACAAGCGGCGCATTGCCGCCGACGATTTCTTCACCGGCATGTTCTCGACCGCCTTAGAAGACGGCGAGATCATCACCAAGATCAGCTTTCCGATCGCCAAGAAGGCGGCGTACGAGAAGTTCAAGCACCCGGCGTCGGGCTTCGCGCTGGTCGGCGTGTTCGTGTCCAAGCGCGGCTCTGACATCCGCGTGGCGGTGACCGGCGCCGGCAGCAATGGCGTGTTCCGGGTCAAATCGTTCGAAGAGGCGCTGAAGAAGCGTTTCGCGGTGAAGTCGCTCGATGGGCTATCCATCCCGGCCAACGGCATGAACAGCGACATCCACGCCAGCCCGGAATATCGCGCGCATCTGGTCAGCGTGCTGGCGCGCCGCGCGCTGGCGAAAGCGACGGCGTAGACCAGCACGTACAGGTCATTCCGGGGCGCGGCCGTAAATCGGCGTCAGCCAGGCTCCATCCCTCGCTTTTTGATCGTTGGTGCGGCGGTTGGAGAGGTTAGAAATTTCACCAGCGTAGCCGCCGCGTCCGGTTGTTTTGCGCTGACAGCGATCCCAATTGCCATGACGATGTCGCCACCGAATTCTTTCGGCAAGGCGCCGACCACCTCGACGCCAGCCTTGCCGTCCACCACTGTCAATTGGTCAATGCCGAGATCGGCCTTCTTGCTGGCAATCGCCTCGACCAGCGCCGGGCCGCCGGGCGGCACTAGCATGGTCTTCGCTTTCATCTGATCGGCGATGCCTAAGCGCTCGACCAGTTGCACCATCAAGGCACTCGATCGCCCGCCTTTCGCCGGATCGCTGTAAACCACGGTTTTGGCCGCGAGCAGTGCGCGCTTGAACGCGTCCGGCGAGGAAATATCCGGCTTCGACGCTCCGCTCGGCACCACCACGGCGATGAACGAGCGCCCGACCGTGCTGATGTTCTTTGCTTTTCCCTGCGAGGCCAAGGCTTCGAGCGCCGGACGCAAGGTCAACACGACATCGGCCTCTTCCCCGGCGGCGATACGGTTTTTCACGCCGAAGACAGAATCGTAAGTGGCTGACAATGTGTGGCCGCTGCTTCGTTCGAAATCCGGAGCGATGTCGGCGAGTAGCGGCTGCATGGTGCGTGAGGCGAGGACCTTAATTTCGGCCGCACTGCCCGGCATTGGCGCTACGGCTCCCACCAGGACAAGGTAAGCGGCGATAATTTCCTTTCTCATTGCCTGATCCCTACGGCGTACGCCGGCCGCCTAGTCTGGATCGCGCTCATTAGCGGTCCAACTCCGCCAGCAGGTCGTGTAGGTTGAGCGGGTGGGTGTACATCTGCAAGCCGCCATCGGGACGCTTCGGCCACATCTCCTTCGGCCGGTCCCAATAGAGCTCGACGCCGTTGTCGTCCGGGTCGCGCAGATAGAGCGCCTCGCTCACGCCGTGGTCGCTGGCGCCTTCGAGCGGGATCTTGGCGACGATCAGCCGGCGCAACGCATCGGCGAGGAGCGGCCGGCTCGGGTAGAGAATGGCGGTATGGTAAAGGCCGGTCGAGCCGGGAGGCGGCGGTGATCCGCCCAGGCTCTCCCAGGTGTTGAGCCCGAGATGATGATGATAGCCGCCGGCCGAGATGAAGGCGGCGCCCGGCCGGCTGGTGGTCAGCTCGAAACCCAGTACCCCGCAATAGAAATCCAGTGCGCGCTGGAGGTCCGCGACCTTTAGGTGCACATGGCCGATCCGCACGCCGGCATCGATGGTGGGCCCGCGCAGGGCGTCTTTGGTCAGTTCAACCGTCTTTGACATGGGGGCCATTCCGGGCTGGCTGGCGGGACTTTTCAGTGCACACATGTAAGCTGCGCCCCCGTTAGGTTAAAGTCCCTTGAAGGACCGCAAAATGACCATGAAGCCGCTGCCGACCTCCATCGAGGCCACCCTCGACCTGCTGGCCAAGGCCGACTACATCGCCGATCGCTCGCTGGCGACGGTGCTGTATCTGGCCCTGCGCATGGGCCGGCCGCTGTTCGTCGAGGGCGAGGCGGGGGTGGGCAAGACCGAGATCGCCAAGGTGCTGTCGGCGACGCTCGGGCGCCGGCTGATCCGCCTGCAATGCTACGAGGGGCTCGATATTTCGTCCGCCGTCTATGAGTGGAATTACGGCGCGCAGATGATCGCTATTCGGCTGGCGGAAGCCGAGGGCGACCGCGCGCGGATCGAGCACGACGTGTTCTCCGAGCGCTTCCTGATCAAGCGGCCGCTGCTGCAGGCGCTCGAGCCCAATCCCGACGGGCCGCCAGTGCTGCTGATCGACGAGATCGACCGCACCGACGAGGCATTCGAGGCGTTCCTGCTCGAAGTGCTGGCCGATTTCCAGGTCACCATTCCCGAACTCGGCACCGTGAAGGCGGCACAGCCGCCGATCGTGCTGGTGACTTCCAACCGCACCCGCGAAGTGCATGACGCCCTCAAGCGCCGCTGCTTGTATCACTGGGTCGGCTATCCGAACGCCGAGCGCGAATTGAAGATTCTCCGTGCCAAGGTGCCGGGCATTGCGAAAAAATTATCCGAGCAGGTGGTCGCCTTTGTGCAGGCGCTGCGCAAGGAAGACCTGTTCAAGTTGCCCGGCGTCGCCGAAACACTCGACTGGGCCGGCGCGCTCACCGAGCTCGACGCAGTCGCGCTCGATCCGGCGATGGTGTCGGACACGCTCGGCGCGCTGCTGAAATATCAGGACGACATCGCCCGGCTCGATGGCACCAAGGTGAAGGCGCTGCTCGACGAGGTGAAGTCGGAGCTGCGCGCGGCGGAGTGAATTCCATGGCCGAAAGCCAAGGCCGGCTCGCGGAAAATATCCTCTACTTCGCGCGCGCCCTGCGCGCCGCGGGCATTCCGGTGGGGCCCGGCGGCGTGCTCGATGCGTTGGAAGCGATCAGCGTCGCCCATGTCGGCGATCGCGAGGATTTCTACTGGACGCTGCATGCCGTGTTCGTGAAACGGCACGAGCACAGCATTCTGTTCGACCAGGCGTTCCGTATCTTCTTCCGCAAGCGCGGCTATATCGAAAAACTGATCGCCTCGATGCTGCCGGAGACGATGCCCAACGCAGCCAAGCCGCCGCCGCCGGGCGCGCAGCGGGTGCAAGAGGCGCTGTTCTCCGGCCTCAACGAACGTGAGCACAAATCCGAGGTCGAGATTGACGCGCGGCTGACCGTCTCCGATCGCGAAATCCTGCAGAAAAAGGATTTTGCGCAGATGACGGCGGCCGAAATCGCCGCCGCCAAGGAAGCGATCGCGCGTCTTGCGTTGCCGCTCGACCACGTGCGCACGCGGCGGATGGCGGCGAGCCGCCATGGTCATCTTATCGACATCCGCCGCACCTTACGCGCCAGCATGAAAGCGGGCGGCGCGGTGATCGACCTGAAATATCTCGGCCCGCGGGTGAAGGAGCCGCCGATCGTGGCGCTGCTCGATATTTCCGGCTCGATGAGCCAGTACACCCGCCTGTTCCTGCATTTCCTGCACGCGGTCACCGATGCGCGCAAGCGCGTGACCACGTTCCTGTTCGGCACCCGGCTCACCAACGTGACCCGCGCCATCCGGCAGCGCGATCCCGACGAGGCGCTCGCCGCCTGCAGCGTCAATGTGGCGGACTGGGCGGGCGGCACGCGCATCGCGACGTCCTTGCACAGCTTCAACAAGCAGTGGGCGCGGCGCGTGCTGAGCCAAGGCGCCGTGGTGCTGCTGATCACCGATGGGCTCGAACGCGACGCCGACGACACGCTCGCCTTCGAGATGGACCGGCTGCACCGCTCCTGCCGGCGGTTGATCTGGCTCAACCCGCTGCTGCGCTTCAAGGGTTTTGAGGCGCGTGCCAAAGGCGTGCGAACCATGCTGCCGCATATTGACGAATTGCGGCCGATGCACAATCTGGAGTCGATGGCCGATCTGGTGCGCGCCCTGTCGGGCCAGCCTGCCAAGGGATACGATCCAAAAGCGTTGCTGCGACACGTTGCCTGACGGAGGAACCATATGCTCTCGCGCGATGAAGACATTCTGAAAGCTGCCGAGGACTGGCGCAAAGCTGGGCGCGGCGTGGCGCTGGCGACCGTGGTCGAGACCTGGGGCTCGGCGCCGCGGCCGGTCGGCTCCAATCTGGTAATCGACAATGACGGCAATTTCTTAGGGAGCGTCTCCGGCGGCTGCGTCGAGGGCGCGGTGGTGACCGAAGCCATCGACGTGATCGAAAGCGGCAAGCCAAAGATGCTGGAATTCGGCGTCGCCGACGAGGCCGCCTGGAACGTGGGGCTGTCCTGCGGCGGCACCATTCGCGTTTACGTGGAAAAGGTGAGCTGACGTGAAACTCGACATCCTTCAAACGCTCAATGCCGAACGCGCAAGCCGCCGCGCGGTGGTGGTCGTCACCGATGTGGCAACCGGCGCGCAGCGGCTGGTCAAGGCCGCCGACGTCGCCACGGATCCGCTGAAGGAGCTGCTGGAGAAGCGCCTGCGCATGGCGAAAAGCGGCATGGAGGAGACGCCGCAGGGCCGCGTCTTTCTCACCGTGCACGTGCCGTCGCCGCAGCTCGTCATCACCGGCGCGGTGCATATCAGCCAGACGCTGGCGCCGATCGGGCAGTTGCTCGGCTATGACGTCACTATCGTCGATCCGCGCACGGCCTTTGCGTCGATCGAGCGCTTTCCCGACGTAAAGGTGATCGCGGAATGGCCGGACGTGGCGCTGCCGCCGCTCAATGTCGATCATTACACCGCGTTCGTCGCGCTCACGCATGATCCGAAAATCGACGATCCCGCGCTCAAGCACGCGCTAGCGCGCGACTGTTTTTTTATCGGCGCGCTCGGCTCCAAAAAGACCCACGCCAAGCGGGTGGAGCGGCTGAAGGCGGTGGGCTTAAGCGACGCCGATATCGCGCGCATCCAAGCGCCAATCGGTCTGCCCATCGGCGCAGTGTCGCCGGCCGAAATCGCGGTTGCCATCATGGGCCAGATCACGGAAAAATTACGCAAGAAAGCGGAGGCGGCATGAAGTTCGGCCCGGTCGCCCCTGGCGATGCGCTCGGCGCCACGGCGGTGCATTCGATCCGCCAGGCCGACCTGGTGCTCAAGAAGGGCACGCTGATCGGGCCGGCCGAAGTTGCCGCGCTAAAGGCCGCGGGTGTGAAGGAAATCGTGGTCGCGCGGCTCGAGCCGGCCGACGTGTCGGAGGATCAGGCCGCCGCCGAGATCGCCGCTGCGAGCGCGGGCGAGGGCGTTCGCACCGACCGCGCCTTCACCGGCCGCTGCAATTTGTTCGCCGAAACCTCGGGCGTGCTGGTGGTCGACAAAGATGCGATCGATCGGCTCAACCGCATCGACGAAGCGGTGACGCTGGCGACGCTGCCGGCGTTCAAGCCGGTGGTGGAAGGCGAGATGATCGCCACCGTGAAGATCATTCCGTTCGCAGTCGCGGCCAGCGCGCGCGACAAAGCGGTGGTTGAGGCGGGCAAGGCCAAGCCGGTCATCCGGGTGGCGCCTTACAAGGTGCGCAAGATCGGCATCGTTTCGACCCTGTTGCCGGGCCTCTCACCCAAAGTGCTGGAGAAGACGCTCAAGATCAC
Source organism: Pseudolabrys sp. (assembly GCA_036512915.1). Taxonomy (GTDB): domain Bacteria; phylum Pseudomonadota; class Alphaproteobacteria; order Rhizobiales; family Xanthobacteraceae; genus Pseudolabrys. The sequence goes on from DATBZY010000289.1 coordinate 9,237, forward strand.
GACGGCACGCATTGCGCCGGCCGGCGCCAGTATCGTCGCCGAGCGCCGCGTGCCGCACGAGCAGGCCGCGCTCGCGCGCGCCATCGACGAGGTGCTCAAAGCGGGCGCCGAGCTGGTGATCGTGTTCGGCGCCTCGGCCATTGCCGACCGGCGCGACGTGATCCCGGCAGCGATCGAAACGGTCGGCGGCGAGATCGAGCATTTCGGCATGCCGGTCGATCCCGGCAATCTGATGCTGATCGGTAGGCTGCGCGGGCAGGCGATCGTGGGCGCCCCGGGCTGCGCGCGCTCGCCGAAGGAGAACGGATTCGACTGGGTGCTGATGCGGCTGCTCGCCGGCATATCTGTGTCGCGCGCCGATATCACCGGCATGGGCGTCGGCGGCCTGCTGATGGAAATCGTGACGCGACCGCAGCCGCGCACCGAGCCGGCGCCGGAAAAGGGCCGCCGCATCGTCGCGGTGGTGCTGGCCGCCGGGCGTTCCACCCGCATGGGCGCGGTCAATAAGATGCTGGCCGAGATCGGCGGCAAGCCGCTGGTGCGCATTGCAGCCGAGCAGGCGCTGGCTTCGCGCGCCAAGCCGGTGATTGTCGTCACCGGCCATGAGCGCGAGCGGGTGGAAGCGGCGCTGGCCGGACTCACCGTGCGCTTCGTGCACAATCCCGGCTATGCCGATGGCCTCGGCACCTCGCTGAAGGCCGGCATTGCCGCCGTGCCGGAGGATGCCGACGGCGCCATCGTCTGCCTCGGCGACATGCCGCAGGTAGATAGCCAGCTGATTGACAAGCTGATTGCCGCCTTCGATCCGGAACGCGGCGCGTTGGTGGTGGTGCCGAGTATCAACGGGCGGCGCGGCAATCCGGTGGTGTGGTCGCGCCGGTTCTTCCACGATCTGATGTCGATCGATGGCGACATCGGAGCCCGCCACCTGATCGGCAGCTATACCGAGGCGGTCGCCGAAGTGCCGGTCGCCGGCGAGGCGGCGCTAACGGACGTGGACACGCCCGAGTCGTTCTCCGCCGTCAAGGCCGAAATTGAACGCGCTTAAGACTCGAATCGTTGATCGTCACCGCGACTCACCCCTTAGCTAACTGTGACGTTCGGGTAGGGGACGATGACGGATATCTACACTCCGGTGATACGCGCGCTTGTGGCCGCCAGCCTCTTGCTGGCGACCGCGACGTTGATGCTGGTCGCGGTCAACACTGCGCGCGCGGCCGGCGCGCTGGAGATTGGCGCGTGCGGGGCGTTCGGCGAGGCCTTTGATTTCGGCACCGTCGAAGAAGCCCGCCAGAGCGCGCTGTCGAAATGCGTTGGCGACACCTGTCGCGTGGTGACGACCGCCAGGCATGGCTGCGCGGCCTTCGCGGTCGATTTTGCCAACCCGTGCGGTGCCCATGGCTGGGGGCAAGGGGCCGCGGCTCGGCCAGCCGCAGCCAGAACGCGGCGCGGCAGGCCTGCTACCGCGAAGGCGGCAAGGAATGCGTGATCCGCACGTTCTTTTGCGACGCCAAGGGCTGAGGGCTAGCGGCCCATTCACGTCGGTGGTGCGCCCGGCCAGCCAACATCAGTCATCGCATTGATTTATCGGCAGTCTTAGCGAGCCTGCTTTGCGGGCTTGCCCGATGGCTGCGTTCTAGGTATAAATGACTGACCGGTCAGTCAGTATTATGGCAGCAACCCGCACCGTGCCCGCGAGAAAACCAGCGCGCCGCAAAACCGCCGCGGCGCGGCCATCCCGCAGCGCCGAGAAAGAAGCCGGCCGTGGCGGGCGCAAGGCGCGCAGCGCCGGCCGGCGCGATGCGATCCTAGCCGCCGCGCTCGAGGAATTTTCCGCCCGCGGCTTCGAGGCCACAAGGCTCGACGACGTGGCCAAGCGCGCCGGCGTCGCCAAGGGCACCATTTATCTCCACTTCCGCGACAAGGAGAGCCTGTTCCAGGAACTCATCCGCGCGATGCTCACGCCGCTGGTCGGCACCATCGAGGCGTTGGGCGAGGCCGACCTGCCGGTGAGTGTGCTCGCCGACCGCATCGTCGAATTCTTCGTGCGCGAGGTCTACGAGACTCGTCGCAAGGACGTCATCCGCATGATGATCGCGGAAGGCCGCCGCTTCCCGAAGCTTGCTGAGTTCTACTACCGCGAGGTGCTCGCGCGCATCATCGCCGCGGTGCGCGCGATTCTGCGCCGTGCCGCCGCACGCGGGGAAGCGCCCGAGACGCTGGTCGATTTCCCGCAAATCCTGGTCGCGCCGGGCCTGGTAGCCATCATCTGGAGCGGACTGTTCGAACGCTTCGAGCCGCTCGACGTGCGCGCGATGATGAAGGCCCATGTCGAGCTGTTGTTCGCTCCGAGGAGAGCAGAATGAGGATGAAGCTCGCCGCTCTGCCGGTGGTGGCGCTGGCTGCGTTCGCGCTCGCCGGCTGCGACAGTAACAAAAATCAGATGCTGCAAGGCTGGGTCGAGGCCGAGCTGATCTTCGTGAGCCCCGACGAGCAGGGCCGCGTGGAAGCGCTGAAAGTGCGCGAGGGCGATCGCGTCGAAAAGGGCGCTCTGCTGTTTGGCGTCGACGAGGATCTCCAGCAAGCCGACGTGGTGGTGAAGAAAGCCGCCGTGACCATGGCGCAGCAGGCCTTCGATCGCGCCAAGGAACTGTTGAAGACCGCCTCCGGTACGCAAAAGAACTTCGACGATGCCGAGGCGGCGCTGCGGCAGGCCAATGCCAATCTGGCCTGGTCGCAAACGCGGCTTGCGCGCCGGCGCGCGGTCAGCCTCGCGGACGGCACCATCCAGCAGGTCTATTATCGGCCGGGTGAAACCGTGCCGGCCGGGCGGCCGGTGTTGGCGCTGCTGCCTCCGGGCAATCTGAAAATCCGCTTCTTCGCGCCGCAGCCGCATTTGCCCGAGATCAAGTTCGGCGACACCGTGAACGTCACCTGCGACGGCTGCGAGAAGGGGCTGACTGCAAAAGTGAGCTTCATCGCTCGCAGCGCCGAATTCACCCCGCCGGTGATCTACAGCCTGGATGAGCGTGCCAAGCTGGTGTTCCTGATCGAAGCGCGGCCCGAGCAGCCGGAGAAATTTCGCGTCGGCCAGCCGGTGAGCGTAAGCTTGCCGAAAGAGGCGCCGCGGTGAGCGCGCCCGACATCGTCATCGATGTCCATCACCTAACCAAAAAGTTCGATGGCCGCGCCGTGGTGCGCGACCTCTCCATGCAGGTCAAGCGCGGCACCATCTACGGCTTCCTCGGGCCGAACGGTTCCGGCAAGACCACCACCATCCGCATGCTGTGCGGGCTGCTCACGCCCAATGAAGGCACCGGCACCTGCCTCGGCTACGACATCCGCACCGAGACCGACAAGATCAAGAATCAGGTCGGCTACATGACGCAGCGCTTCAGTCTCTATCAGGACCTCTCGGTGCGGGAGAACCTGGAATTCATCGCTCGCATCTACGGCATCGACAAGCCGGCCGCCGCCGCGCGCGCGGCGATTGAGCGGCTCGGCCTGACCGGCCGCGAGGAGCAGATCGCCGGCGAATTATCCGGCGGCTGGAAGCAGCGGCTGGCGCTCGGCGCCTGCACCTTGCCGAGCCCGCAGTTGCTGCTGCTCGACGAGCCGACCGCCGGTGTCGATCCGAAGGCGCGGCGCGAGTTTTGGAATGAGATCCACGCGCTCGCCGCCAACGGGCTCACCGTGCTGGTCTCCACCCATTACATGGACGAGGCCGAGCGCTGTCATGAGATCGCCTATATCGCTTACGGCGAATTGCTGGCGCACGGCACGGTCGACCAGGTGATCTTGTCCTCGCACCTGACGACCTACATCGTCAGCGCCGAGCAGGGCGAAAGATTGAACGCGTTGGCGGAAGAGCTCACCGGCCAGGCCGGCGTCGACATGGTGGCGCCGTTCGGCACCAGCCTGCACGTGTCCGGGCGCGAGGCCGGCGCGCTCGAGACGGCGATCGCGCCCTTCCGCAAACGCAAGGGGCTGGACTGGAAGCGCTCCGAGCCCTCGCTCGAGGACGTGTTCATCGATCTGATGAGCAAGGCGCGGGACAATTTTCAATGAGCCACGTGCTTCCCACGCAAGCGCCGCGCCGCCACCGGGGCAACGGGTTCTGGCGCAAGACCTGGGCGATGCTGGTGAAAGAATTCATCCAGCTTCGACGCGACCATGTATCGCTGATGATGATTGCGATAATGCCGCTCGTCCAGCTCATGCTGTTCGGCTACGCCATCAACACCACGCCGCGCGATCTGCCGACCGCGGTGCTGCTGCAGGAGCACAGCGATCTCGCCCGCTCGATCCTGGCGGCGTTGGAGAACACCAAATATTTTAAGGTCACGCAGCTGCCGAAGACCGAGGCCGAACTCGATCAATTGCTCGCGTCCGGCAAGGTGCTGTTTGCGATCGAGATCCCGGCCAATTTCGAGCGATTGGTGCGGCGCGGCGACAAGCCGGCCATGCTGGTCGTGGCCGACGCCACCGATCCGGTCGCCGCCGGTTCCGCGCTCGGCGCGCTCGGGCAGGTGGTGCAGACCGCGCTCGTGCATGACCGCGCCGTTCCCGACAGCGCGGCCTTGCCGTTCGAGATCCGCACCCATGCCCGCTACAATCCGGCCGGCGTGACGCAACTCAACATCGTGCCCGGGCTGGTCGGCACCATTCTCACCATGACCATGCTGATCTTCACGGCGTTGTCGGTGACGCGCGAGATCGAGCGCGGCACCATGGAGAATCTGCTCTCGATGCCGATCACGCCAGTCGAGATCATGCTCGGCAAGATTATTCCCTATGTCCTCGTCGGCTTCGTGCAGGCGGCCATGATCATCGCAATCGGCGTGTTCCTGTTCGGCGTGCCGATCATCGGCAGTCTGCTGGTGCTGGCGCTGCTGTCGACACTGTTTATCACCACGAATCTGTCGATCGGCTACACGTTTTCGACCGTCGCGCAGAACCAGCTGCAGGCGATGCAGATGACCCTTATGTTCTTTCTGCCGAACATCCTGCTGTCCGGCTTCATGTTCCCGTTCACGGGCATGCCGACCTGGGCGCAATGGGTCGGCGAAGCATTGCCGCTCACGCATTATCTGCGCATCGTGCGCTCGATCATGCTGAAAGGCTCATCGGTTTCCGATCTGCATTACGATGCGGCGGCGATGTTCGTGCTGATGCTGATCGCGATGACGATCGCGGTGACCCGCTTCCGCCGCACGCTGGATTAAATTTACTGCCGCCTTACCACGCCGAGGCGCAGATAGGGGCTGGAGCGCCCGTCGGAGTCTCTTGCCCAGCCGCCGGCCGCCAGCCATTCGTTATTCTCGGTCTTCAATGCGGTGAAGTGGACGCCGAGCCGCAGATGCCGATAGCCGTCGGAGGCGAAGAACTGAGTTTCCGGCCCGGCATAAAACTGCTCGAGCCCGCGCCAGCCATAAGCGGCGCGGGCCGAGTGATTGGTCGCAATCGATGACATCGCAGCATCCATGGCGACCATGGTCGTGGCCGTGGGCTCGTACCAGAGAGTTCGCTGGCGATGCGCAGGCCGAGGGAGCGCCCGCGCAGGAGGTTCGACGGATCGTCTGGTCAAAGGCGGTGGTTCTCAACGTCGAGACCGAAGAAGACCTTGACCTCCAGATCGCCGCGCTTGACGCGCTAGCCCGGCAACACCTGGGCCGCCATTTCGGCACCGATCACCCGTTCGCCGCCGAGACTACTGGCGTTGTAGCGGTAGAGGTCGCCGGAGAGCATGAGCTTGAGGTTGATGCCGTCTTGATCGACTCCGCCTGGCGCCAATAGCAGGCCGCCGTAAGCGAAGGCGCCGTTGCGCCAGATGTCGCGGCCGGAGAACAGGAGGACCCGCGCTTCATCGTCGTCGGCTGCCCAACCGGGGCGGGCCGATACGCACAAACAACAAACAACAAAGGCCGCCGCGATGCGCACCGCCGCGCGTACGCGCCCCCCGCGACACATCGAGGCCCCCGAGGCCCAGTCCAGTCCGGCAGTTACGCACCGTGATACCTTTACAACTTAAGGGTGGCGTCCGGTTGTTGTCCAACGGTATCGCGCTAATCGCGCAATAGTTGTAATAGCCTGAAGCTACACCAGCTACTGCGCCTGCCGCCGCTGTGCGAAAATCGGCCGAACATCGCCAAATGGCGGGGCTATAGTGCGATTCTTAGCGAGGTTCTGGCCGCATGACCCTGACCGATAGCCCCGCCACCTCCGCGTCCGACGAGGCCGCCCGCCGCCGCTCCATCGCCTTCCTCAATTGGGCGCATGCGCTCGATCATTTCGTGCTGCTGATCTACCCGACCGTCGTGATCGGGCTGGAGGTCATTTACCAGCGGCCCTATGCCGAACTGATCGCCCTGTCGACGGCGGCGTTCGTCGCCTTCGGCGTGTTTTCGCTGCCCGCGGGCTGGCTCGCCGACCGCTGGAGCCGCCGCAACATGATGGCGGCGTTTTATATCGGCTGCGGGGTCTCGCTGGTCGGCATCGCGGCCTCGCCCAATCTTCTCATGCTCGCGGCCGCCATGTTTTTGCTCGGCGTGTTCGCCGCCATCTACCATCCGGTTGGCATGCCGATGCTGCTGGAAGCCTCCCAGGCGCAGGGGCGCACGGTCGCGTTCAACGGCGTGTGCGGAAACTTAGGCGCGGCGCTGGCCGCCGGCGTCGCCGCCGCGATCGCGTCCTGGCTCGGCTGGCGCGCGGCGTTCCTGGTGCCGGCGATCGTGTGCATCGCCACCGGCGTCGCCTACGTCATGCTGGTGCCCGACGACCGCCACCACACGGCGAGCCGCAAGAAAGTCGCCGACGTGGTGCTCTCGCAGCGCGCGGCAATGATCATGTTCGGCCTCTATGTGGTGATCTCGCTCGCCGGCGGTCTCACCTTCAACACCATCTCGATCGCGCTGCCGAAGAT